>CAMNNY010000150.1 GCA_946546175.1 uncultured Bacteroidales bacterium | reverse complement strand
GCCAATATGCCTCACAACAGCCTGTAGAGGGGGTATCCCCGGCAGCAGAGGCCCAAATGAAGGGTAGCTGCCAGCCGATGTGCCTTACAATGGTCTGTGACGGGGGTACCCCTGGCAGCTACTTGGCGACAATCCGGCAATAGGGCCACAACCGAAGGCACGGGCGGGGCGGGCGGGGTAAAAAAATGTAAAAAGAGGGAAGAAAATGGAAAACTTTTACTAACTTTGTGGCACTTGCGTATAAGAAATTATGGTCACATTCATCGGTGAATATATCTCGAAAGTGGACGACAGGGGGCGCCTCGTGCTTCCTGCGCCACTCAAGAGCTGTCTGCCGGCGGGTGGAGATATGAGACTTGTAGTCAAAAAGAGCATCTTCGACGATTGCCTTGAGATGTACACCTTCGAGGAGTGGACAAAACAGTCCCAGGAGGTTAAGGACAGTCTCAACTTCTTCAACCCCAAGCACGTACAGTTCTTCAGAGAGTATATGCGCGACCGCGATGTGGTCGAACCGGACTCAAAATTGGGGCGTATCTCAATCTCCCGGAATCTTCTTGACGCAATCGGTGTGAACAAAGAGGTCGTATTCTTTGGCATTGATTTCAAGATAGAGATTTGGGCGAAGGAGAAATTCGACGCCGCACGTCTGTCTAATGAAAATTACACTGCCATAGCTGAAAGCCTTGCAAAGTAAGGCCGCGCGCTATGTCAGAGTACCACAATCCCGTTCTGCTTAAGGAGAGCGTAGACGCACTGATAGGGAGCAACCCTTCGGGCATCTACGCCGACGCCACTTTCGGCGGCGGCGGCCACAGCCGCGAAATCCTGAAAAGGCTCTCCCCCAAAGGCCGGCTTATCGCCTTCGACCGCGACGCCGACGCGCTAGGGAACGCCATAACGGACGACCCGCGTTTTACGCTCATACACAACAACTTCAGATTCATCTACAACTACTCCCTTCTCGAAACTGAGGGAGGATTCGACGGCATCCTCGCCGATCTCGGGGTGTCGTCGCATCAGTTCGACACTGCGGAGCGGGGTTTCTCGTTCCGTTACAGTGCACCGCTCGATATGCGAATGAATGTGCAGGGAACAACGACTGCGGCGGACATTGTCAATTCTTATACGCAAGAAGAATTGGAAAGGATTCTTAGGATTTACGGTGAAGTGGATGACGCCCGCAAGGTGGCAAGGCTTATCGAAAAAGCCCGCTCCCAGAAGGCGATTGAAACTACCGATGACCTGGACAATGCAATCGCAGCCGCCCTGCCTTCTTTCGCGGAGCACAAGTTTCTGGCAAAGGTCTATCAGGCCCTGCGCATCGAGGTCAACGCCGAGATGCGCTCGCTTGAGAAGTTCCTTGAAGGAGCCGCACACGCCATCAAACCCGGAGGAAGGCTCGTCGTGATCACCTACCATTCACTCGAAGACCGCATGGTCAAGAACTTCATCAAGGCAGGGAACATCGACGGCGCCCTCGAGAAGGATGTCTATGGCCGTGCTGAGACTCCATTTGAGGCAGTAAACCGCAAGCCCATCCTCCCCGCGGAGGAAGAGATCGGAGAGAACACCCGCGCCCGTAGCGCCAAACTGCGCATAGCGGTACGAACGGTCACGCCCGGCAAGGAAAACGGGCACAACAGGTAAAAACAATGGAAGCAGAGCGTAAGTTCAGATTCTCGGACATAGGACAGCTGCTCAAAAACAGCGTCAAAGCGATCTTCGAAGGAGAGTTTCTCCTCCGCCTGAAGATCGGACGCTGGTTTGTACACATTGTCTTCGTGTTTCTGGTAATCGCACTTACCATCTGGATCAGCCTGCTGATCGACAACACGCTCACGAAAGTCGAACGCGGCAAGACTGTAATCGCTGAGCAGGAATCGGTAATCGCAATGCGCACCTACGAGCTCTCGTCGCTCACAAGGCGCAGCGCCGCAGAAAAGAACCTGAAAGAAATGGGGTCGAAGCTCGCAGAGCCGACGCACCCGGCGATAGTATTAAAATGAGCCCGGTCCAAAGGGACCTGACGGAAAAAGATAATGGCTGAAGAGACAAGGAAAGAGACCAGGAAGAGGGACAGGATCAGCTACGCGCTGTACCTGTACTACCTTCTCATACTCCTCGTGGGGATAATCCTCGCGGGGCGCTTCCTGTATCTCAAAGTCTTCTGGAAGCCCAATGCCGAAATCGCACGCCGTCTCACCCAGCCGGTCCGCAGGGTCGATCTCGAACCCACCCGCGGCAGCATCCTCGCCACCGACGGCAGGCCGATCGCAATGTCGTACCCGCGCTACCAGCTCTTCATCGACTGCTGCGCCCGCAAAGGCGAATTCAACCTCATGAACCCGGCCGAGCGTGCCGACAGCATCGCAGCATGGAAAAAGCGTGCAGGCGAATTTGCCGAAGGGCTCGCCATCGTCTTTCCCGGCCGCACGGCCGACTACTTCCGCAAGCGTCTGTGGGATTCGTTCGATCATGGCAGCCGCTTCCTCAAACTCGGTAAGCCCATCGAAAAGGAGCAGTACGACTTCCTGCGCACCTACCCTCTCATCAGGGACGGCCGCTACAAGGGCGGGGTCTGGTATGAGACAATACCCACCCGCCGTTACCCATATGGAGCGCTCGCACGGCGAACCATCGGCAGCGTCACCGAAAACGACGGCGCAAGCTTCTACAGCGGCATCGACGGTAAGTTCAACCACGTCCTCCACGGCAAGCCCGGGCGCTTCTACATGAAGAAGACCGACAACGGTTACATCCGCGACTACGACAGCACCTACGTGGAAGCAGTCGACGGAATGGACGTGCGCACCACCCTCAACCTCGACTATCAGGACATCGCCGACAGGCTCCTTCGCAAGTACGTCGAGCCCGAAGACGACCTCGAAGCCGCTTGCTTCGTGCTGATGGACGTGAAGACGGGAGCCATCCGCTCCATGGTCAACCTCGCGAGAGGAAATGGCGGCGAGGGCGCGTTCGGCGAGAATGAGAACGTGGCAGTGATGCGCCGCGGCGAGCCGGGCTCCGTCTTCAAGATCACCACCCTGATGACCTGCATCGAAGACGGAATAGTCACCTCGATAGACCAGACAGTGCCCGCAAGGGACGGCCTGGTACAGGTCGACGGCTACCAGAAACTCTACCCCGCCGACAAGCACCTGAAAGACTACGCAGCCAAATACAACACCTGGAACATCCCGCTCTGGTACTGTGTGAAGATTTCCTCCAACAACGCATTCCGCTACCTTGCCATCAAAAACTACAAGGACCGTCCGGAAGACTTTGTCGGCAGGCTCCACACCTACAACCTCGGCAAATCGTTCGAATTCGACGTGTACGAAAACATTACCACCCCCACAATCCCTTCGCCCAAGGCTGCATCCTGGTCAAAGACCGACCTCGGGCAGGTAGCGATGGGTTACTCCGTGAGTGTCACGCCGATGCACATCCTCGCTTACTACAACGCGATTGCCAACGGTGGGAAGATGATGAAACCGTATCTGGTCGAAGACATCGAAAAGAACGGAAGGATAGTCGAAAAACGCGGTCCTGCGATCCTCAATTCGAGCATCTGCAAGCCGGAAACTGCCAAGATGGTCACCGAAGCCCTCTGCAATGTCACCATTAACGAAGAAGACTACAAGATGAGGGGCACGGCCTGGAGGCTTTCGTTCCTCGCCGACAAATGTAAGGTCGCCGGCAAGACAGGCACGGCCGACGTGTTCACAAACGGCCGCTATGTACAGAGCAACGGCGCCCGCAAGCAGCAGGGTACCTTCGTGGGCTTCTTCCCCGCGGAAAATCCCCAGTACTCCGTCATCTGCGTGGTGTTCTCGAAGATATCCAAGAAAGAATTCGCGGGAGGAGTAATCCCCGCCAGCGTCATAAGAGACTTTATAAAAGAAATATACAATATAGATCCGTACTGGAATGAAACTTTCAAATCTGATACGAGGCTGTAACGCCGAAATCCTCTCCGGCGCTCCCGACACCGAAGTGAAGGCAATCTGCTGTGACTCAAGGAAAGCCACGGCCGGCTCGCTGTTTATCGCGGTCGGGGGAACGGCGGCGGACGGCCGGACGTACGTGCAGGACGCGCTCTCGAAGGGAGCCGTCGCCGCCGTCGGCACCGACCGCGAGGGCCTCGCGAAGATCGCTGACCGTTTCTTCGACCACCCGTCCGGCAAGCTCGAGCTTGTGGGCATCACTGGCACCAACGGCAAGACAACGACGGTGACCCTGCTCTACAACCTCTTCCGGGAGATGGGCTACGAGTGCGGACTCCTCTCAACTATCGCCAACTATGTAGGCACCCGCAGGAGCGAGACGGCCAACACCACGGCCGACCCTATCACCATCAACTCGCTGATGAGCGAGATGGTCCAGGCGGGCTGCCGCTACTGCTTCATGGAAGTGAGCTCGATAGGCGTGGAGCAGAAGAGGATAGACTGCCTCGAATTCAAGGTCGGGATCTTCTCCAACCTCACCCACGACCACCTCGACTACCACAAGACCTTCGCGGAGTATCTCCGCTGCAAAAAGCTCTTCTTCGACGGCCTGCCCAAGGGTGCGACCGCCATCACCAACGCCGACGACAGGCACGGCCTCGTGATGGTGCAGAACACAAAGGCCTCGATAGTCACCTACTCCACCCGGACGGGCGCAGACCACACCTGCAAGATCCTCGAACAGAGCATCGACGGTATGCTTCTCAGGATCGACGGCACCGAAGTGTGGACCCGGCTCGTGGGAGAACACAACGCATACAACATTCTCGCTATCTACAGTGCGGCGCTTGCCCTCGGCGCGGACAGAGAAGAAGTCCTCGTCGGGCTCAGCAAGCTCCAATCGGCCCCGGGCCGTCTTGAGACCATCCGCGGGCCCCAGGGGAAAACGGCGGTTATCGACTACGCCCACACCCCTGATGCACTGGAGAATGTACTCCGCACTCTCCGGGCTGTCGAGCCCGGCCGCGAGCTGGTATGCGTGTTCGGCTGCGGAGGCGACCGCGACCGGACCAAACGCCCGGAGATGGCGGCCATTGCCGAAAAGTACGCCGACCGCATCTTCGTCACTTCCGACAACAGCCGCAGCGAAAAGACGGAAGACATCATGGCGGAAATATGCACCGGCTTCTCGCCCAAAGGCAGGGCGAAAGCGGTGTGCATCGCCGACCGCGGAGAGGCAATCCGCGCTGCAGTAAGCCTCTCGCAGAGCCCTTCGACCATCCTGCTCGCAGGCAAGGGCCACGAAACATACCAGATAATGGGAACCGAAAAACTCCACTTCGACGAGCGCGAAGTGCTGAGCGAAATATTCAATCAACTCTAAAAGATGCTGTACTACCTTTTTGAACTGCTCAAAAAATACGATATCCCCGGACAGGGACTGATGACCTACTTCTCGTTCAGGGCCATCCTCGCCAACGTGATCGCCATCGTGGTGGCTTACTTCTTCGGCAAGCGAATCATCAAATGGCTCCAAAAACACCAGATCGGCGAGACCGTGCGCAACCTCGGCCTCGAAGGCCAGATGAGCAAGGCGGGCACACCTACCATGGGCGGAATCATCATCATCGTGGCGCTGCTCGTCGCGGTGCTGCTGGTCTGCGACCTGTCCAACGTCTACGTACAGCTTCTGATCCTCACCACCGTCTGGTGCGGCGGACTCGGATTCGCAGATGACTACATCAAGGTTTTCAAGCACAACAAGGACGGTCTGAGCGAAGGCAAAAAGCTCATCGGCCAGTTCATTCTCGGAGTCGTGATCGCAGGCACGGTGTGCTTCAGTCCCAACATAGTCGTCCGTCAGGAGGTGGAGCAGTCGCAGACCGAGCAGGTCAGCGAAGAAGGCGTGCCCACGGGCGAAGTCGACCATGGCCGCTATGTCAGCGAAGACGTGATCAAGAGCACCAAGACCACGATCCCCTTCGTCAAGAGCCACGAGTTCGACTACAAATACCTCATCCCTTTCAAGGGAGCCTTCGGCTGGTACTGCCGCTGGGCCCTCTACGCGCTCGTGATCATCTTCATCATACTCGCATGCTCCAACGGCGCCAACCTCACCGACGGCATGGACGGCCTTTCGGCCGGCACGTCGGCGATAGTCGGAGTCGTGATCGGTATCCTGGGGTGGCTGAGCGGCAATATCATCGACGCCCAGTACCTCAACATCATGTATATCCCGGGCTCCGGTGAGACGGCCGTGTTCATGGCGGCCTTCGTCGGGGCGCTCGTGGGCTTCCTCTGGTTCAACACCTTCCCCGCCCAGGTATTTATGGGCGATACGGGCAGCCTGATGATAGGCGGTGTAATAGGCGTGGGCGCAGTGCTCATCCGCAAGGAGCTCCTGCTCCCGATCCTCTGCGGGATCTTCCTCGCAGAAAGCGTGTCGGTAATCCTCCAGAGGGGTCACTACAGATACACCAAGAAGAAATACGGAGAGGGCCGCAGGCTCTTCCTGATGGCACCCCTCCACCACCATTACCAGAAACAGGGCATTCCGGAACCGCGCATAGTCGTCAGGTTCTGGCTGGTAGGAATCGTGCTTGCAGTAGGCACTCTCGCATTGTTAAAGATAAGGTAAAGTTATGTCAAGGATAGTTGTACTTGGAGGAGCTGAGAGCGGAGTCGGAGCCGCCGTCCTCGCAAAGGTTAAAGGATTTGACGTCTTCCTCTCGGATAACGGGAAGATCAAAGACGAATACAAGGCGCTGCTTGTCAATTGGCAGATCGCCTACGAAGAAGGCGGCCACACCGAAGAGAAAGTGATGAGCGCCGACGAAGTTGTCAAGAGTCCGGGCATCCCCGAGACGGCGCCCATGGTGCGCAAGCTCAGGGACAAAGGCACCCATATCATCTCCGAGATAGAGTTCGCCGCCCGCTACGACAACGCCAAGAAGATCTGCATCACCGGCTCCAACGGCAAGACCACCACTACCTCCATCATCTACTACCTCCTCAAGGAGGCCGGACTCAACGTGGGCCTCGGCGGCAACATCGGCAAGAGCTACGCCCTGCAGGTCGCAACCGAGAAGCACGACTACTACGTGCTGGAGATCAGCAGCTTCCAGCTCGACGGCTGCTACGACTTCAGGCCGGACATCGCCATCATCACCAACATCACGCCGGACCACCTCGACCGCTACGAGTACAACATGGAGAACTACGTGCGCTCGAAGTTCCGCATCACCCGCAACCTCCGCCCCGAAGACTGTTTCATCTTCGACTCCGACGACAAGATCACCATCGACCACCTTAGCAAGATAGTCCTCCAGGCCAAGATGCTCCCCATGTCGCAGACCCGCAAGGTCGAGCAGGGAGCATACCTCGACGGCCGGAAGATAGTCCTGAAGTACGGCGAAGACGAGAGCGAACTGTATCTGAGCGAACTCGCCCTCGGCGGAAAACACAATATCTACAACTCGATGGCTGCGGCGCTTGCTGCAAAGGCCGCAGGTATCCGCAACGATGTGATCAGGGAGAGCCTGAGGACCTTCCAGCCCATCGAGCACAGACTTGAGCCGGTGCTTTCAGTAAAGGACGTGCTCTATATCAACGACAGCAAGGCGACCAACGTGGATGCCGCCTGGTACGCCCTAGACTGTCAGACCAAACCGGTAGTGTGGATAGTCGGAGGCACCGACAAGGGCAACGACTACGAAGTCCTCAAGCCGCTGGTAAAGGAAAAAGTCAGGGCCATCGTGTGTCTTGGAATCGACAACAAGAAAATCCACGAGGCATTCGAGCCCATCGTCGGCCCGGACAAGATCACCGACACCCTCTCAGCCGAAGAGGCTGTCAGGGCTTCAGCAGCTTTCGCTCAGGCCGGAGACGTTGTGCTTCTGAGCCCCTGCTGCGCAAGTTTCGACCTGTTCACCTGCTACGAAGACCGTGGCGAAAAATTCAAGGACGCTGTAAGGAATCTGTAAGGCATGGCAAGCGGCAAGGCAAAGAAGTTCTGGCACTTCATCGACAATTTCGCCGGTGACAAGGTGGTGATCATCATCGTAATGATGCTGATCCTCTTCTCTGTCGTCTGCATCTTCTCATCGTCCTCCAGGCTCGTCACAGCAGGCTCCGACCGCATCGATATCGTCAAGGACCATCTGATGATAGTCGTTCTGGGGCTGGTGTGCATCTTCGTCTGCTACCAGATCCGAAGCATAGAGTTCTTCAGGAAGGTCTCGAGCCTCGGATTCTTTGTGGCATTCGCGTTCCTGCTTGTGCTTGACATCGGCGGAATCGGCAGCTTCATCACGGCGCCCGAAATCAACGGAGCCGTCCGCTTCCTCAAAATCAAGGGCATACAGATCCACGTGTTCGAGATAGCAAAGGTCGCGATGGTGATGTACATAGCCTGGGCTGTAGACGCCATCAAGAAGGACAACTTCAAACTGCTCGACAAGATCTCAGAGCTAAACCATATGGGGTGGGTCAAGAAAAAGGCGACCAAGAAAGCAGTCTATCTTTACCTCCCCGCCCTGATCGTGACGGTAATGGTCATGAAGGGCTCCAACACCGCCGCCCTTATGATGGCGCTCGTGATGGTACTCACCATCATCATCGGTACCGGCGAGTACAGGGAAATACTTGCAGTAGGCGCAGTCGCAGTGGGCATCTTCTTCGGGTGCTTCGTCCTGTACAGCATCACCAAGAACTCCGACCACGTACTCTTCAGCCGAATCGGGCTCTACTCCAGCAGGCTCTTCCAGACCACGGGCCACATGGTAAAGGAATACGACAAGGCAGGCAACTACACCGACAGGCAGAAGGCCATCGACAAACTCCGCCAGCCCTACAGCGCAAAGATAGCGATCCAGCAGGGCGGCATCATCGGCAAGGGCCCCGGACAGAGTACCCAGCGTTACGTTGTGCCCGACATGTCGGAAGACTACATGTTCAGTTTCATCCTTGAGGAGTACGGCTGGCTGGGCGGAATGGCGGTGATGATACTCTACATCTCGCTGATTGCCCGAGGGGTGCTGATAGTGCGCAACTGCGGCACCAACCTCTTTGCCAAATGCGCCGTGATGGGCCTGGTTCTGCTCATCTCGGGGCAGGCCATGATCCATATAATAGTGAACGCCGACATGGGCCTCCTTACGGGGCAGACCCTGCCGCTGCTCAGCCACGGCGCGTCGGCCTTCATCTGTTTCTGCATCGCCTTCGGCATCATCCTCTCGATAAGCCGTATCTCCGGAAAGAAGATCGAGAAGGAGACCTCGAAGTCGATGCCGCTTATCGACCTCCACGACACCGTGCAGGCCAGCCTCACCGACCTCGACGCATTCGAGAGCGATGAGATCGAAAACGAAATACCCGAAGACTATGACAACATATAGGAAACTAAGAGTGATAATCAGCGGCGGCGGCACGGGAGGTCACATCTTCCCCGCCATCTCGATCGCAAACCGTTTCAAGGAGGTCAATCCCGAGACGGAGATCCTTTTCGTGGGCGCTGTCGGCAAGATGGAGATGGAGAAGGTCCCCGCCGCAGGCTACAAGATCGTGGGACTGCCCATCACGGGGCTGCAGCGCCGGCTGACCCTCCGCAATATCTGGAACGACATCCAGGTCCCCTTCAAGGTCCTCGTCAGCAGGGCCCGGGCACGCAAACTCATACGTACCTTCAAGCCCGACATCGCAGTCGGCGTGGGCGGATACGCGAGCGCTCCCCTGCTGTTTGCCGCGACGCGCCTCGGCGTCCCCTGTCTTATCCAGGAGCAGAACGGGTTCGCAGGCCTCACCAACAAGATGCTCGGCGACAAGGTCGGCTGCATATGTGTCGCCTACGAGGGCATGGAGAAGTTCTTCCCGGCAGAGAAGATCGTCCTCACCGGCAACCCCATACGTTCGAGCATCCGCAAGGCTACTCCCCAGCTCAAGGCTGAGGGCGAGCAGTACTACCGGCTCGACCCGGGCAGGAAGCACCTGCTCGTAATCGGCGGAAGCCTTGGCTGCGGCACCCTCAACAAGACTCTCAAAAAATGGATATCCGACGGCTGCCCGGGCGGCTCCGACATGGATGTTATCTGGCAGTGCGGCAAGTACTACGAGTCCGACGTCAGGGCGTTCATGGACGGCCGCGACCTGCCGCAGATCCACTGGAGCGCATTCATCGACAGGATGGACCTCGCCTACGCCGCCGCCGACCTGATAGTCTCGCGCTCCGGCGCATCGTCGGTCTCGGAAATCTGCGTTGCCGGCAAGCCGTGCGTGTTCGTGCCTTCGCCCAATGTGGCCGAAGACCATCAGACCCACAATGCGATGGCGCTCGTCCGCAAGGACGCCGCACTGATCGTCAAAGACGCCGACGCGCAGGCCGAACTGATGGGAGTTGCAACAGCGCTTATTCACGATGCGGCAAGGCTCGCTGAGATCGGTCGCAATGCCGAAGCGATGGCCCTCCCCAACGCAGCCGCACTTATCATAGACGAAGCTTACAAATTGGTAGGATGAAAAAAGTTTACTTTATAGGAATAGGCGGAATCGGCATGAGCGCCCTCGCCCGCTGGTTCAAGTTCAAGGGCTATGCGGTCGCAGGCTATGACCGTACTCCGAGCGCGCTTACCCGCGAGCTCGAGGCCGAAGGCATCCCGGTCCACTACGAAGACAGGCCGGACCTGATCCCGACCGACAGGGAGAACACGCTCGTGGTCTACACTCCCGCAGTGCCCGAAGAGCTCGGCGAGATGAAGTTCGTCCGCGAAGGGGGCTACAATGTCCTCAAGCGCTCGCAGATCCTCGGCGAGATTACCGCCGGACAGGAGTGTCTCGCGGTTGCGGGCACCCACGGCAAGACCACGACCTCTACGCTCATCGCACATATCCTTACCGACAGCGGCGAAGGCTGCTCGGCGTTCCTCGGCGGCATCTCCCGCAACTACGGCACCAACATGCTGATGAGCCACACGCCGGTGGCGGTGGCTGAGGCTGACGAATTCGACCGTTCGTTCCTCAGGCTCCACCCCGCGATTGCCGTGATCACGGCGATGGATGCCGACCACCTCGACATCTACGGCGACCTCGAACACGTTCAGGAAGCCTACCGTCAGTTCGCCTCGCAGGTGAGCGAGGTCCTGATCTACAAGTACGGCCTGCCGCTCGGACCCGGAGTGACGAAGGCTAAGATGTACACCTACGCCGTGGGCGAGCCGCGCGCTGACTTCCACGCAGAGAACCTGCGGCTTCAGGCCGACGGACACTATGTGTTCGACCTTGTGCACCCGGGCGGGGTAATCGCCGACATACGCTGCGGCGCTCTCGGCGCTCTCAATGTAGAGAATGCCACCGCGGCTGCAGCGGCATGCCTTTGCCACGGGACACCCGAAGAAGCGATCCGGGGGGCAATCGGTTCGTTCCTCGGAGCTCACCGCAGACTTGAGGAACACATCAACACTCCGACGCTTACCTTCCTCGACGACTACGCTCACCATCCGGCAGAGCTCGAAGCTTCGATCCGGACGATACGCGACATATTCCCCGGACGCGAGCTCACCGCCGTCTTCCAGCCCCACCTCTACACCCGCACGCGCGATTTTGCGCCCGAGTTTGCAAAGGCTCTCAGCCTGTGCGACAGGGTGATTTTGCTGGACATCTACCCCGCCAGGGAGGAACCCATCCCGGGAGTTACTTCGGAGATTATTTTGAAAGACATTACCGCACCTGAAAAGCTGCTCATGCATGCAGACGAACTCGTGGGCTGGGTACGTGGCAACAGGCCCGAGCTGCTCGTGACTTTCGGTGCCGGAAACATTGACAGGCTGGTGGAGCCTGTCGCAGAAGCACTTCGCTCCAAGATATGAAAAAGGCCGCTTCGATAGTGTTGACCGTCGTTTTCTTCCTGGTGTTCTTCGCCGGGATGGGAGTCTTGCTGCACTACTCGAAGCAGGAAGTCCACGGCATTGCTTGCAAGGAGCTGCAAGTGAGCATTCCCGGGCCGCACGAATTCCTCACGGAAGAAGACGTGAAGGGTTTCATAGACAACTTCTACGGCATCTATGTGGGGCAAAGGATAGAAGATGTGGGGATTGAAAGCATCGAGAAGATGCTTCTGACAAAAGCTCAGGTAAGGGACGCCGACGTGTGGGTCACCGACGACGGCGTACTCCACGCAGAAGTAATCCAGCGAGATCCGGTGATGCGCTTCGAAAAGGGCGGCAAGGGCTGCTACGCCGACAGGGACGGCAACCTCTTCCCGCTCTGCGAGAACTACGTCGCCGACGTTCCCGTCATCGCTTGCGATCCTGCGCTCGGGGCGGACCCGGAGTGGCTCTCCAATGCCATCGCGCTCGTGCGCAAGATCTCGGAAAATGCCGTTTGGAAGGGGCGGCTGAATGCTTTTGAGGTGGCAGACAACGGTGATTTCATCCTATTGGGAGAGAACCTGCGGATAATCTACGGAGACTTCTCGCAGAGTGCGCGGAAATTCTCGGCTATGGAAAAGTACTTCTCCGTGATCGCGCCCAAGTGCGACTACAATTCAGTGAACATAAAATACAAAGGTCAAATAATATGCAGGAAAGATTCATAGCGGCAGTAGATCTGGGAGCGTCCAAGATTTCGCTCTCCGTGTGCAATGTCGTCGACGGCGTTGCGCAAGTGCTCTATTACCGGCAGACGGAGTCCCAGGGAATCCGCCACGGTATCATCTTCAACCCCAAAAAGGTTTGCGAGCCCCTCGCCGCCCTCATCAGGGAGGCCGAGGAAACGCTCGAAATCAACATCCATGAGGTCGTCACCGCCTTCCCCCGATGGAAGGTCAGCACCGACGAAGTCGAACAGAGCTGCAACCGCAGCGACCCTGAGAGTTTCATCACCGAAGAAGAGGTGACGGGGCTCAAGGAACTCGCTCTCGAAAAGTTCCAGAGCGGAATCCCCGCCGGGACTCAGATCTACGGAGCAGTGGCCCAGTCATACTCGACCGAGGACCTGTTCCAGGCAGCCGAAGGCGATGTGGTTGGAGTAACCGGCAGCAAGTTTGAAGGCTCATACAAAGTGTTCTCCGGCGCGGTCAAGCCGGTATCCAATATCGACAAGGTGATGAACGAGCTCGGCATCTCTTCGCGCAAGCTGTTCCTCGCCGAAGCTGTGGCCGAGACGGTGCTCTCGAGTGATGAGAAAGAGCATGGAGTCGCCCTGGTCGAGATCGGCGCGAGCGTTACTTCGGTAAGCGTCTACCACCGCGGCGTGCTCCGTTTCTATGACTCCTTCCCCTTCGGAGGCAACGCTATCACCAGCGACATCCACCTCGAATGCGGCATCCAAGAAGGCCTCGCGGAGAACATCAAACTCGGATTCGGATCATGTATGCCCGACCGCCTGCAGTCGCTCGGCGAGAAGATAATCCAGATCCACGACAACCGCACAGGAGAGTCGCAGCAGCTCCCTGTCAAGTATCTTTCCGAGATTATCGGCAGCCGTATGCGCGAGATTGCGGGCGCAGCCCTCTTCCTTATCGGCAAGAGCGGCTATGCCGACAGTCTGCGCGGCGGCATCGTCCTGACCGGCGGAGGAGCCGAGCTTCTGAGCGCGAGTGCGCTGTTCACTGAACTGTCCGGCCTGCCGACCCGAATCGGTTACCCCCACGAAAGCGGCATCAGCACCGACGGCTGCAAGGACATCTGCGAGCTCGAAGGCACTTCGCAGCTTGCGATGATCGCGATGGTCAAGGACAACGAATACGTCAACTGCGCCATTCTGAAAGAGCTCGACGTGAAGCCGGAAGAGCCTGCGCCAGAAGCCCCGGTCTCCAGCGGCCTGTTCGGAGACAATAAGGGCGAAGAGCCCAAGGGCCCGGAGGTCACGCCTGAGCCCAAGCCCAAGAAGCCCAAAAAGCGCGGCCTGTTCGGCGGGATCACCAAGACCCTGACCGATTTCACAGGGGAACTCTTTGACAACAACATCGACAAAGGAAACGAGGAGGACAAGTAATATGCCTGAAGAAGATAACAACATCATCATTGCCCCCAAGGACTGGCCTACGGCCGACAACATCATCAAAGTGCTCGGCGTCGGAGGCGGCGGATGCAACGCAGTCAACTACATGTACAACCGCAAGATCCAGGGTTGCAGCTTCGTGGTGTGCAACACCGACGCCCAGGCCCTCGGACGCAGCGACGTGCCCGTGAAGATACAGCTCGGCGCGGGACTCGGAGCAGGCACCAACCCCACCAAGGGACGTAACGCCGCACTGGAGAGCCAGGACGAGATTGCAGACAAGATTCTCGACCCCAACACGAAGATGCTCTTCATCACAGCAGGCATGGGCGGCGGCACCGGTACCGGCGCGACCCCGGTCATCGCCAAGATGGCCAAGGACAAGGGCATCCTCACCGTCGGCGTCGTGACCCTCCCCTTCCGCAACGAAGGCCGCGAGGTGCTCTCCCGCGCGATCGACGGTATCCATGAGCTCGAGAAAAACGTCGACAGCCTGATCATCATCAACAACGAGAAGCTCTACCAGTTCTTCGGCGACGAGCTCATCCAGGACGCTTTCCCCAAGGCCGACGAGGTGCTCGCAACGGCCGTGAGGAGCATCATCGAGATCATCAAGAAGCCCGGCTACATCAACGTCGACTTCGAGGATGTGCAGACGATGATGCGCGGCAGCGGAATGGCCCTGATGGGCTGCGGCACGGGAAGCGGCCCTAACCGTATCGACGAAGCAGTCAAGGAGGCTTTCGAGTCGCCGCTTCTCAACGACTACGACCTCAAGACCGCCAAGAACGTGCTCGTCAACATCACGGCCGGCAAGAACGAGCAGGGACTCAAGATGAACCAGCTCGACGAGATCAACAAGAAGATCGCGGAGTACACTGGCGGAGGCAACAATTTCAAGAACGGCCTCATTTGGGACGACGATCCCGAAATCGGCGACACCATCCATATCACGGCTATCGCCACCGGCTTCAAGCTGGCCGCCATCCTCGGCCCCGACATCGACAGGGGAAGCATCATCCCCATCGACAGCGACTATGTCTACGACAAGAGCACGGGCGCCAAGGGCGAGAGCCTGCCGATCGATGCCATCACAACCCATATCGGTTTCAACACAACCGGGATCAAGGCCAAATTCAACTACGATCCCGAAAACGTACCGGCCCTGCTTTCCGCCGACGACAAGACCGTCGCCGACCTCGAGAGCGTGCCTGCAATCAGGAGGATTCAGAAATGACGAGAAGAACAAGAGTAAGATTCGCGCCGTCTCCTACCGGCCCTCTCCACATGGGCGGAGTACGCACGGCCCTTTATAACTACCTTTATGCCAAGCAGCACGGCGGAGACTTCATCCTCAGGATCGAAGACACCGATTCGCAGAGGTTCGTCCCCGGAGCGGAGGCATATATCATCGAAGCCCTGAATTGGTGTGGCATCGTGCCCGACGAGGGAGTCGATGAGTCCGGCAAGGTGGTTTCCGAGCCTTCGGCAAAGCACCCCCATGCTCCTTACAGGCAGTCAGAGAGGCGCGCCATCTACAGGGCTTATGCTGAGGAGCTGGTGGCTAAGGGCTGGGCATATTATGCATTCGACTCTTCGGAGGAGCTTGCCGCCCGCCGCGCTGCCGCAGAGGCTTCCGGCCAGACTTTTATCTACAATTACGAGACCCGCGGCGCTCTGAGAAATTCGCTTACTCTTCCGGCTGATGAAGTTGAGAGGCTGCTCGCGGAGACTACCGACTGGACTGTCAGGTTCAAGATGCCGGAAGGCCGCGTGGTGGCGATGGACGACCTTATCCGCGGCCACGTGGAGGTTTCGACTTCCACCCTCGACGACAAAGTGCTCTGGAAGAGGGCAGACGAACTGCCCACCTACCACCTCGCCAACATCGTTGACGACCACCTGATGGAGATCACAGAGGTAATCCGTGGCGAGGAGTGGCTCCCTTCGCTGCCGCTTCACTATCTTCTGTATGAGGCTTTCGGCTGGGAGCGTCCTCGCTTTGCACATCTGCCTCTGCTGCTCAAGCCCGTGGGCAACGGTAAGCTCTCCAAGCGCGACGGCGACAAGATGGGCTTCCCCGTGTTCCCCCTCAACTGGCTCAACTCAGAGGGCGAGACCTACCGCGGCTACCGCGAAGACGGTTATTTCCCCGAGGCTTTTGTCAACCTGCTCGCCTTCCTTGGCTGGAATCCGGGCGATGAGAGGGAGATAATGTCGATGCAGGAGCTCATCAATGCGTTCTCGCTTGAGCATGTTTCGAAGAGCGGCGCGAAGTTCAACCCCGAGAAGGCGAAGTGGTACAACAAGGAGTATCTTCGAATGAAGAGTTCCGCTGAACTGGCCGCGCTGTATGAGCCTATCCTAAAGGCCCACGGAGTTGTCTGCGATCGCGCTTATGTCGAGAAGGTGATCGACGTGATCAAGGACCGCGCTACCTTCGTCGCCGACTTCTGGACTGCCGCACCTTACCTGTTCGTGGCACCGACTGAGTACGTGGAGAAGGATCTGGCGAAGTTCGGCACTCCGGAGTACTATGCAATGGCTCTGGAAGCCGTCGAGTCGGGCGCTGACCTCGAAGAGTTCATCCGCTCGCGCGAATGGCCTATGGGCAAGGTGATGAACTGCATCCGCCTCGCCCTCACCGGCAGCGGCTCCGGACTCGGTATCCATGAAATCATCTCCTGTATCGGCCAGGAAGAGGCACTGCGCAGGGTCCGGGCGCTGGGAGAAAAAATTCAACAATCATGATTATAGGTATTTGCAGCGACCACGCAGGCGTGGAGTACAAGGCTAAGCTCATTAAGTATTTGCAGGGCCGCGGAATCGAAGTAGTCAACTTCGGAACCGATACGACCGAGAGCATGGACTATCCGGATGTAGCACATCCGCTGGCATCCGCAGTCGAAAGCGGCTCGGTGGATCTGGGAATCGCACTCTGCGGAACAGGTAACGGCATGGCCATCACCCTCAACAAGCACCAGGGCATCCGCGCAGGACTTGCCTGGGGAACGGCAATCGGCAAACTGGTCAAGCAACACAACAACGCCAACGTGCTGGTTCTCCCGGCCCGCTTCATCTCCTACAGGATGGCGGTCGCTATCGTGCGCACCTGGCTGGACACCGACTTCGAAGGCGGCCGCCACCAGAGGCGCATCGATAAAATCCCCTGCAAGTAGGGGTAGGGCCAAAACTTCGGGTTACTCTGCCCCCATTTCGGAGTTTTTAGAGCTACTCTGCCCCCTTTTCAGCAGAGTAACCCCCAAAAATAGCGGTACACCCAAAAAAACTTGCAGTTACTCTGCGGAAAAATCTGCAGAGTAGTATGAAACATTGAAAAAAGTTGCAGCTACTCTGCTGGAAAATCTGCAGAGAAGTATGAAGTTTTTAGAGGATGGAGAAACTGTCGCGAAATATAGAAGACTACCCGGAGGGAATCATTCTTCCGATTGACAAGCCGTATCGCTGGACCTCGGCGGATGTGATCCGCAAGGTCAAGTATGCGGCTATCAAGCATTTCGGGAAGAAGAATCTCAAGGTAGGGCACGCCGGCACGCTGGATCCGCTTGCGACGGGGATACTGCTGGTGTGTATCGGCCCGGCTACGAAGCGGGCCGAGGAACTCCAGCGCTCCCGCAAGCGGTACCTTGCCGGCGTGTCCTTCGGCGCGACCACTCCTTCCTACGACCTGGAGAAGGGTATTGACTGCGAGTATCCACTGGAGGGCGTGAGCGAAGACTCGGTGCGCGCCATCCTCCCGCAGTTTCTTGGCGAGCAGGAGCAGATCGCTCCGCTTTTCAGCGCGAAGTCGGTCGACGGCGTGCGCATGTACGAAAAGGCCCGCAAACTCTGGAAGCAGGGGCTCCCGGTAGACGCCGATGGCATCCTTCAGGCAAACAGGATCACTATCTACGACATCAATCTTGTAGAATTCGGACCCGCGCCGACTCAAAACGTAGTAGATGACGGCCGGGGAAGAATTCGCGTTGCCGACATAAGCGGACACAATCTTCCTACCGCGATGATTGACGTGGAATGCTCCAAGGGCACTTATATCCGCGCCCTGGCACGCGACCTAGGTGAGGCGCTGGGCTCTGGCGCTTTTCTCAGTTCACTCAGGCGCACGGGCAACGGCGGATTCGGCATCGAAGACGCCATCAGTCTCGAAGAAGCCCTCGAACTGTTCGCGCAACAATAGGCGTTATTTGCAAGGTTCTGTAAATCAAGAAAATGCTGAAATGATCACCTCAAAAACGAGCGAACATATCAGCATTTTACTGATAACCAATAAGTTATAAAAAACACATCGAACGATGATATTCTGGCGGATCATACGGAGAAGACGGCGGCCGCGGCGCTGCGCGCCGACGGGGCCCGAGACTGAGCGCCTGCGCGCTCAGGCCAAGGCCGCGCTCCCCGCGCGCGTGCGCGAGCTCGCCGCCGCCTTCGGCTTCGACTTCAATGGCCGTGTAACCATCCGCAACAATGTCTCCAACTGGGGTTCCTGCTCCTCAAAAGGCAATATCAACCTGAATCTCAACCTGATGCGCCTCCCCGAAGATCTCCGGGACTACGTAATCCTCCACGAACTCTGCCACCTGCGCTACTTCAACCACGGCCCCGAGTTCCACGCCCTTCTCGAATCGGTGTGCCCCGACCACCGCGCAAAGCACCGCGCACTGCGCGAATACCGTCTGGGGTGAACTTTCCCATGTTGCCCTCCCATCAAGTTGCCCGGACCCGGAGTGATCGCTGGAGGGAAAGATTGGTGGATGGAATTAAAACGAGGGGCGCTGGACGGGTTGCCGGACGGGCTGATTGAAGTCCGGGCGTGCTGTCCAGGTGATCGTACTCGGTAATTTGGCCGATTACGCACACCTTTCCGTCAGTAAAACGGCTTGTTTACCAACCAAATCTCCTTCTTAAGTCCATTCCGTCAGCAAAACGGCCGATTTACTAACCATCCGCCGGACTTATCCAGGAAACCAGCATTCTAGGGTAGTTCAGGTGGATAAGTCCCCGGCATTTCTGCAAAATCCGCCATTTTCCGCCGGACTTATCCAGAAAATCGGTCCTCTGCGGTGTTTTTAGTGGATAAGTCCTCCTCGGAAGTGCACAAGGTGGAATCGAAGGTGGGGGACCTTGGGCGCTAAACGGCATTACAGCGTGTTTTGGTGCGCAAGGTCCGGGCATTTCAGTTCCACCTTGTGCACTTTAAACGTCCCTAAGGAGAAAGCGCGAGATCGCGCTGCGCCGAGCTCGTCGGGGCGGCTTATCATACGGGGGCAGCAGAGCTTCCCCCGAACCCCCTGCGGCCTTTTCGCC
>CAMNNY010000149.1 GCA_946546175.1 uncultured Bacteroidales bacterium | reverse complement strand
TCGAGCTCCCCATTTGACGTTGTCCAATGATCCGCATTGCGGGCATCTGAGACGTCTCCTTATTTTTGCCTTATCACTCATTAGAAGAAAACGTTTTCTTCTAATTTACGCAAAGACAAATAAATCAAGGAATTATAAAGATATTACCAACCAGAAATGGCAATTATATCGCGAAAAGGAGGGGCCAAAACAAAAAAAACCTCCCAAAAATGAGAGGTTCTGAAAGTGGAGCGGAAAACGGGGCTCGGACCCGCGACCTTAACCTTGGCAAGGTTACGCTCTACCAACTGAGCTATTTCCGCAATACATTCCCGCGAACGGGACTGCAAATATACGGCAAAATTTGTAATCCGCAAATTTTTTTGAAGAGATTCCGCTCGAAGACACGGAATGCCGCCGAAGATGAGGCGCGCAGCGACCGACAACGAAGGCACGGAACGCCACGAGGGCGATCACGGACTACCTACACCTCCACCGCGGTGCTGAACTCGCGAAGGAACCTAAGGTCGTTCTCGAAGTAGTGGCGGAGGTCGTTGACCTGCCACTTGAGCATGGCGATACGCTCGAGGCCCATGCCGAAAGCGAAACCACTATAGCGCGAAGGGTCGATGCCGGAGGCCTTCAGGACGTTGGGGTCGACCATGCCGCAGCCGAGGATCTCGAGCCAGCCGGTGCCCTTGCAGATGTTGCAGCCCTTGCCGTGGCAGATGTTGCAGCTCACGTCAACCTCAGCCGAAGGCTCGGTGAAGGGGAAGTACGAAGGGCGCATGCGGATCTGGGTGTCGGCGCCGAACATCTCGCGGGCAAACAGGAGGATGGCCTGCTTGAGGTCGGCGAAGGTTACGTTCTCGTCGATATAGAGGCCCTCGATCTGGTGGAAGATGCAGTGGGCGCGGGCGCTGATCGCTTCGTTGCGGAACACGCGACCCGGGCAGACCACACGGATGGGCAGCGGCCTTGTCTCCATGGTGCGGACCTGCACGGAAGAGGTGTGGGTGCGGAGCAGCAGCGGATTGGGATGGCCGGCGGAGATGAAGAAGGTGTCCTGCATGTCGCGGGCAGGATGGTTCGGAGGGAAGTTGAGCGCCTCGAACACATGGTAGTCGTCCTCAATCTCGGGACCCTCTGCCACATCGTAGCCGAACTTGCGGAAGATATCGACGATCTCCTTGCGGACGATGCTCACCGGGTGGCGCGAGCCGAGCTCGAGCTTGTCGCCCGGCATCGAAAGGTCCTCGGAGGGACCATCGGACACGGCCGACACCGAGAGCTGATCGCGCAGCTCCTCGACTTTGGCAATCGCGAGCTGCTTGAGCTCGTTGAGCGTGCGGCCGAACTCCTTCTTGGCGTCCTTGTCGATGGTGCGGAACTCATCGAACAGGGCGGTAATCTGACCCTTCTTGCCGAGGAAGCGCACGCGCGCTTCTTCCACTTCTTTAAGCGACTCACACTTAAGGTCTTTCAGCTCCGAAATGACCAGTTCTATATCTTCTTTCTTCATATCACTTTGAACGTTTTGCTTCACGCTTGTCGCGCGCTTTTTTCTCCCGTCCGGCTCCGTTCTTGAGGTACTTGGCCCACTGGTCTTCGTCGAGCACTCGGCGGAATCCCTGATAGATCCTCTCGTACCACTTGTCCTGGATTGCCATATAGACATCGGTGTTGGACACTCTCGCGGCGCTCTTCTCCATCATCTCAGCCCGCATTGCAAAAAAGTCGTGGGTAAGGATGGAGTCGATGTAGAACTCCTGTGCGAAGTCGAGATCGAGCGTACGGGTGTACTTCTCCACCTCCTTGTCTATCACATCGCGAAGTTCCTTCTCCTGCTGCTCAGGGCTTTTCTGCTCCTGGGCAAGGGCGGAAAGTCCTCCCCCGAAAGCGGTAATCCCGCCCTCAAGGGCAAGCGCCAGAAAAA
Source organism: uncultured Bacteroidales bacterium (assembly GCA_946546175.1). GTDB lineage: Bacteria > Bacteroidota > Bacteroidia > Bacteroidales > UBA932 > Cryptobacteroides. Next base: position 8,593 of record CAMNNY010000149.1, on the reverse strand, counting down.
CTATGCGGAATAATTTCATTATATTTGTCTTCGCTACAAGCACGCAAAATTAATCAATTCCGAGATAAAATGAAACACAAGCTTCTGATTGCCGCCGCCGTGGCCGCCATTCTGGCCCCAGCATCGGCATTTGCCTGCACAAACATCATCGTCACCAGGGGCGCCAGCGCCGACGGCTCCAACATGGTCTCCTACGCCGCCGACTCCCACTGGCTCTACGGCGAACTCTACCTCCGCAAGGCCGGCACCTTCAAGGAGAAGGCAATGCGCCAGATCATCGAATGGGACACCTACAAACCCCTCGGCAAGATCCCCGAAGCGCCCCAGACCTACCAGCGCATGGGCAACATGAACGAGCACCAGCTCATCATCGGCGAAACCACCTGGGGCGGCCGCGAAGAGCAGATCAACCGGGACGGAATCATGGACTACGGTTCACTTATCTACATAGCGCTCGAGCGCGCACGCAGCGCACGCGAGGCCATCAAGATAATCGTCGACCTTGCTAACACCTACGGCTACTGCTCCGAAGGCGAGACCTTCTCCATCGCCGACAAAGACGAAGTCTGGATCATGGACCTCGTGGGCAAGGGCATGCAGAAGGGCATCGTGTGGGTAGCGCGCCGAGTTCCCGACGGCTACATCTGCGCCCACGCCAACCAGGCCCGCATCACCCGCTTCCCCATGAACGACCCTGAGAACTGCCTCTACTCCGAAGATGTAGTGAGCTTCGCCCGGCAGAACGGCTGGTTCGGGGGTGCCGACGAAAAGTTCAGCTTCCGCGACGCCTACAACCCGCTCGACTTCGGCGGTGCCCGCGGCTGCGAAGCGCGAGTATGGGCAGCATTCAACCTCCTGTGCGACGGTCACTTCACCTACATCGACTCCTACGGCAGCGAGCGCGGAGCATCCGCAAGCGACTACCTCAACTACGCGATGGGCTACGACCTTTCGGGAGAGATGCCGCTGTTCGTGAAGCCTTCCCGAAAGATCACGGTCAAGAACGTCGCCGACGCGATGCGCGACCACTACGAGGGCACGCCCATGGACATGAGGGTCGATGCCGGCGCGGGCGGAAACGCATGCCCCTACCGCTGGAGGCCGATGAACTTCACGGTCGACGGCCAGACCTATGTCAACGAGCGCGCGATCGCGACCCAGCAGACCGGCTTCTGGTTCGTTGCGCAGGCCCGTCCGAATCTCCCCGACGCAGCCGGAGCGCTCATCTGGTTCGGCGTCGACGATGCCGCAACCTCATGGCTCACCCCTATCTACGTAAGTTCGACTACCGTGCCCGACTGCTTCAAGGTGGGCAACGGCGACCTGCTGCACTACTCGGCAAAGTCGGCCTTCTGGATCAACAACCGCGTCACCAACTCATGCTACCGCATGTACGACCAGATGGAGCCCTACGTGCGCGAGAAGATCGACGCCTTCGAGAACGCCCAGATCTCCAAGGCCGTGCCTGAGCTGGATAAGAGGCTTGCCGACCTGCTGGTCGCAGGCAAGACCGACAAAGCCGTCAAGATGATGACCGAATTCTCCGTAAACACTGCCCAGAAGCAGTTCAAGGCCTGGGTCAAACTCGAAGAGACCCTCCTCGTAAAATACATCGACGGCAACGTGAAGGCCCAGGATGCCAAGGGCAATTTCAAGCATACCAAATACCACGACGGCACCCCCGACGGACTCACCCAGCCCGGCTATACCGAGCGCTTCAAGAGAGCCATCGTCCAGGACAACGGAAAAATTCTGATTGCCAAATAGTTCGCTTTTTACAGGATTTTTATAAATTTGCACCGCTTTTTACGCATAAACTTTTTATAGATAATTATGAAAAAAGTACTTATGACTCTTGCACTCGTAGCTGTAGCAGCTACCAGCGCATTCGCACAGCTCTCCGCAGGTGCAGGCTATCTCAGCAACACCCAGAAGACTTCTTACACCTCCGGCAGCACCACAACAACAGACGCCGTTACCTCCAAGGGTTTCTATGCCGGCGCTGACTACACTTTCGACCTCGGACAGGGCCTCGGCCTTGTCGCCGGACTTAAGGGCGCCTTCCTTTTCGTCCCCGAGCACGAAGTTCTCATGGGAGCAGCTACCTCCAAGTCCAGTGAGATTTATCTTGCAGTTCCCGTTCTCGCCAACTACACCTACGCTCTTGGCAACGAGCTCACCCTCTTCGCTTACGCTGGTCCCACCGTCGCTTTCGGCCTCAGCTCCAAGACTGTTGTTACCGACAAGACCGGTCTTACCAACAGCGTGACCACCACCGACAACTATGGTGACGACAGCGACTACGGCCGCGTCAACGTATTCCTCGGCGCTGGTATCGGTGTTGACGTCATGAACACCATCCGCATCAAGGCCGGCTACGACATCGGTCTTCTCAACCGCTCTTCCGCTGACAACACCAAGATCAACGACGCCCAGTGGTCAGTCGGTGTTGCTTATCTCTTCTAATACATAAGTATAGAAAAAATTACAGAGAGGCAGGTACACACCTGTCTCTCTTTGTTTTCTCATATTTAAGAGGTATATTTGACTCATTAAAACCATAATATCTTTCTTATGAGAAAGCTAGTTTCACTAATCCTGATGACCTTTGCCTTGCTGGCAGCAGGTTTGCCCCTCTACGGACAGAATACAGTAAAAGTCACCGGAAGGGTATTGGACGCGGCTGACAACCAGCCGCTTATTGGTGTGGGTATCGTCTCCTCCACCGGAGGCGGCACCATTACGGACGAAGACGGAAAATACGAAATAAGCGTTCCGCCCACCGCAGAGCTGACCTTCAGCGCTCTCGGTTACATCTCCAAGACCGAAGCTGTCGGCGGCAGGACCGTGATCAACGTCACGCTCGAGACCGACATGGTCGCTCTCGAAGAAGTCGTCGTCCTGGGCTACACCAGCCAGAAAAAGAATGAACTCTCAAGTGCAGTGGTCTCACTCTCTTCTGAAAAACTCAACGACGTCACGACAGCCGACCTTGGCAACAGGCTTCAGGGCAAGGTTGCCGGTGTCGTGGTAATGAATGCCTCCGGCCAGCCGGGCGAGGGCGCCCAGATCCGCGTTCGCGGTACCGGCTCCATCTCCGCCAACGCAGGCCCTCTGTATGTCGTCGACGGAATCGCAGGCGGCTCGTTCAACCCCAACGACGTCGAGACCCTCACAGTGCTGAAGGACGCTTCGGCGACCGCACTTTACGGTGCTTCCGCAGCAGGCGGCGTTATCGTCGTCACCACCAAATCGGCAAAGAGCGAAGAGACAAAGATCAACTTCAAGGCCAGCGCCGGTATCAAGAGGGCTCTCATGGGCCACTTCTCTCCGATGGACGGCGAGGAAGCATACTACCTCATGAAGGACATCAAGCCTGCAGCCACCTTCGGTTCGGAGTTCCCCAAGGCCCTCAGGGACCAGAACTTCAACTGGATGGAGGCAGCCTTCCGCACCGGTATCGTGCAGAACTACTACGGCTCCGCCACCGGACGCTCCGGCCGCACCAACTACTTCGCTTCCATCGACTACTACGATGAACAGGGTACTCTGATCAACACCGGATTCAACCGCGGATCCGCCAGGGTCAACCTGTCGACCCCGCTGACCGACAAGGTTACCCTCAACCTCCGCCTCAACTACGACCGTTCGAAGTCGCGTCAGACCTCGTCTTACGTTACCCTCGAGTGCGCTTACCGCTCACTCCCCTGGGACAACCCTTACGACGAGAACGGCAACCCTATCTACATGGCCGGAAAGACCCGTACCGACAACGGTGAGCGCTGGTGGTCGCACGACGGCTACAATATGTTCCACAACGAGCTCTACAACTACGCCTACTCCACCAACGAAAGCATTACCGGAGACGTCCAGCTCAACTGGAACATCCTCCCCTGGCTCACCCTCACAAGCTCCAACCGCTTCGCATCGTCCAACTGGGACTGGGAGGAGTACATCGATCCCCGTACCAACCACCCCGCCTATAAGAAGGGACATCTTTCGGAGAACAGCGGATTCGGCACGAGCTTCGGTACATCCAACCTCCTGAAGGCAGCCAAGGACTTCGACAACCACTCCGTGAACGGAATCATCGGATGGGAATACGGCCAGAGCCACAACCAGACCCACGGAGGCTCCGGTACCGGCATGCCCGCAGGCCAGGCAGCTCTCTCCAATACTGCAGCCGAAAGCGTCAACGGTTACAACTACCAGTCACGCGCATGGGCACTGCTCGCACAGGCCCAGTACTCCTACCTCGGAAAGTACATCGCTACAGCGTCGATCCGCTACGACGAGACCTCGAGGTTCGCACCCAAGGCCCGCGGAGGATTCTTCCCCGGCGCTTCGGCCGCCTGGATCGTCTCCAAGGAAGACTTCTTCTCCGGCATTTCCGGATTCAACCTTCTGAAGGTCCGCGCCGGCTACGGTAAGACCGGCAACGACAGCATCGAAGAATTCCTCTATCAGGACATCTACGCCCTTTCGGCCCTCTACCAGAACATCGTCGCCGCCGTCATGGAAAGGCAGGCCAACCCCAACCTCGGATGGGAAGAGGCCTACATGGCAAGCTTCGGTATCGATGCAGAGCTCACCAGGGGCATCAACATCACCGTTGACCTCTACGACACCAAGAACGACAAGATCCTCCTCAACGTGCCTCAGGCCACCTCGACCGGATTCGAGAAGTCCATGGCCAACGTCGGAACCATCCGCAACCGCGGTGTCGAGTTCGCCATCGACGCAGACATCATCAAGAATAAGGACTTCCTCTGGAACCTTGGTTTCAACTCCGGCTTCAACAAGAATAAGGTAGAGTACCTGCCCAACGGAGCTTTCCTCCAGACCGCAGGCACCATGACTCACCAGATCAAGGTCGGCCAGGACGTCTTCTCATGGTACATGCCCAAGTGGGTTGGAGTCGACCCTGAGAACGGCGATCCGCTCTGGGAGACCATAGCTGCCGACGGCACCGTATCCACCACCAACGACTACACCAAAGCCACATATCAGGTCTGCGGCGTAGCTGCACCTCTGGTGGGAGGCGGTGTCAACACCACCCTCCGCTGGAAGGGATTCACCCTTACGGCCAACGGCAACTTCTTCATCGGCAACAAGATCTACAATGCGACCCGCGAGATCATGGACTCCGACGGCGCTCAGCTGAGTTCCTTCTACAACCAGATGTCGATCTACAACGGCCTCGGATGGAGCCGCTGGGAGCAGCCCGGCGACATAGCCACACACCCGAAGCCCGGCACTGCAGGCAACAAGAACGCCAACGCCTACTCTTCACGTTTCCTCGAGGACGGCAGCTTCTTCCGCCTCAAGAACGTGACGCTTTCCTACAACCTCCCGGAATCGATCCTTAAGAAGATCAAGGCGAAAGACATCAGGGTGTTCGCTTCGGCCGACAACCTGTTTACCCTCTCCCGCTTCTCCGGCACCGACCCTGAGGTCCGCCTCGAGAGCACGGCATGGTCGCTTGCCGGTTCGTTCGACATGAACTATCCCGTCCCGATGAGCATCGTTGGCGGAGTCGAAATCACTTTCTAAATGCTACGCCTTATGAAAAAGATATTTGCACTGGTTCCAGCCCTTCTGCTGGTCTTCTCCTGCCAGATGGATTTCTATCGCTCCGATACCATGACATCTGCAATGATGAAGGACAACCCTTCCGCTGCCGAGTACACAACCAACGGTCTGTACTCGATGCTCAAGGATGTGCTTCTCTACCACAACCAGGAAAACACCCGCTGCACCTATATCAGGGAGTATTTCCAGCTTACTGAGTTCAGGGGAGACAACGTCTGTCTTTCCAACATGACCACCGACCCGCTCACCCTCAGCATGCGCTATGAGGACATCCCCAACGGCGAGCCCAACGGCTACTTCTGGTATGTCTCCTATAAGATTATCTTCGGAGCCAACTCCAACATCGAGTCAGTCCCCGAAGGACAGTCGGCCGAAACCGACCATATCCTTGGCGAGAACTACTTCCTGAGGGCATTCTGCCACCTTAATCTGGTCAATCTCTTCGCCAAGCCTTATACCCGCGACAAGAACGCCGAAGGTGTTGTCCTGAGGACCTCTACGGACTGTTCTCAGACCTCTCGTGCAACTGTCGAGAAGGTGTACGAGCAGATCGAGAAAGATCTCAAGAAAGCGGCTGAGCTTATGGGCTCGAAATCCCGCGGCGACAAGGGTTTTGTCTCCAAAGAGACCGCCCAGGCGCTTCTTACCCGCGTCTATCTCCAGATGGGCCGCGACCAGGAGTGCATCGACCTCGCGACGGAGCTTCTCGGATCCGACCCGGCTTCGCATCTTGAGGCTCATGTAGCTGACTACTACCCCAATACCCGCACCTCCAAGGAAACTATCTGGTGCATCGCAGTCGAGCCCACCGACCATCAGTACACCGCCAAGTCTCAGATAGCTTCGATGTACTACACTCCCGATTCGGATCAGAGCATCGGCTGGAAGCAGATGTTCGCTTCCGACCCTCTCGTCGAGCTCCTCCAGCGCTATCCCCAGGACGAGCGCAACCTTCTGTTCCCTCTTTCCTGCAAGCTGAACGACGGCACCAAAATGGTCCACTGGCCGTTCAAGAACGAACTCAACAAGTCCCGCCAGAACTACGTCAAGCGTGAAGGCGTGACCGACAACGGCGACGGTACCTATACCTTCACCCTTGCCGACGCATCTCCTTCTCCGATTACCGTCAAGAATACGACTATCAACGGTTACACCGTCCACTATATCGACAACGGCGACGGCCCTTCGGCCGACACCGACGATGACGGCTTCCTCGGAGGCACCAGGGTGTATGTCCGCGACGCAATCGCCTATACCGGAATGTATGAGTCGTATCCCGGATACATGTGCACCAAGTTCTCATTCCAGAACGGCGAACCGATGCTCTCTTCCCCTGCGATGATCCGCTGGGCCGAGGTTATCCTCAACAGGGCGGAAGCTTATGCACACAAGAACGACACCAAGGCTCTTGACGATGTCAACATCATCCGCAAGCGCGCCGGCCTTGCCGGTGAGCCGGAGATGACGACAGCCAATATGGCGTCAAGAGGTTATGCTTCCCTTCTGGACGTAGTGCTTGACGAGCGCCGTCTCGAACTCGCGTTCGAAGGCTTCCGCGCCCTCGACCTCTACCGCAACGGCCGCGGCATCGACCGCCGCTTTGCCGGTGTGCAGGACTGGGAAGTTCTCTCGGTAGATCAGCTCGACGCCAAGTTCCCCTATGTGATTCCGTTCGACGAGACATCCGTCACCGGTATCTCAAACAACAGATAAGTACTAAAACTCAAATATTACTCAATTCATTAACCATTTAACTTATTTATCATCATGAAGAAATTCTTCTATTTCGCAGCTCTTGCTGCAGCTCTCGTTTCCTTCGCTTCCTGCGGAAAGGACGATCCGAAAAAGCCTCATCGCGGCGACGATGATGAGCCTGAGGTTCAGTACGAGAACCCCGTCAAGGTCGACGGCGAATTCGCTGACTGGGCAGCTATCGACGCATCCAAGGTCGCTGTCGCTACCCTTGCAGAAGGCCGCACCGACACCGACGCTCTCACACTCCTGAAGGTCTACTGCGACGAGTACTACCTCAACGTCTACATCGAGTTCGACAAGACTAAGGTCGATCCCCTTTCTCCTACCGCACTCCCTGTCCACGTTTATCTCAATGCTGACAACAGCGCCAATACCGGCGGCTACGGCGATGAGTTCCAGGGCGCAGACTCTGATTGGTGCCTCGAGGCCAGCCTCCTCGGCTGGGATGCATCCGGTACCGTTCAGTCCTGGGATCCTTCCGCATTCAAGTGGTGGGGCGAAGTCGGCCAGGACGGCTGGCTCTGGACCGAGCACTCCGTCAATCCTGACGTTCCCGAGCACAGCGATGCTGATATGTGGGGCGCAGTCAAGGCCGGCGGTATCGCAGAAGGTGCCGGTTCTGTCGTAGACGGAAAGTACGAGATGCAGATCACTATCGCCAACCTTCCTTTCGAGCTTGCTGACACCTTCACCCTCGGTGTTGACATCCAGCAGAACTGGAGCTCGATCGGCTGGCTTCCTAACGCAGCTCAGAGCGAAGAGAATCCCAAGGGACTTGCTCCGAAGCTCACCGTTACCAAGGTTAAATAATCTTAAAGTCTGATCACGAAAGGTGGCGGGCCGCCTTAGGGGTTGCCCGCCGCCTTTTTTCCTTAACATTAGATATGAGTTTTAGTTCTTGCAGCCTTAAGGCTCTCGCTCTCGGAGCGCTTTGCCTCGTTTTTTGCAGCTGTGGTCCCAAGGGTCCCGAAAACCCCTACGCCGGACTCGAGAAAATCTCTTTTACGGAGGACGACAGCGATTTTGCAAACCCCGAAAGGGGGTTCTTCTCCCATCTGGAATTCTTCTCCAGCAAAAACCCCGCACCTCTGTCGAAGACCGTGCTCGAAGGCGCAAGAATCTCGTCGAGGTCGCTCATCTACACCATCTACTATCTCGACTCCTTTATCGACAGCCCCATCTCCGAAGAGTTCCTTGCAGGCCTTCGCCAGGGGATGCAGAATCTTCGCGAGAGCGGAGTAAAGTG
>CAMNNY010000148.1 GCA_946546175.1 uncultured Bacteroidales bacterium | reverse complement strand
ATGCATGCTTCTACAGTGGTCAGCGACGGCAAGGCTTACCTCTTCCTTGCCAAAAGCGGAACGGGGAAGAGCACCCACAGCCAGATGTGGCTGAGGGCAATAACCGGCTCGCACCTGATGAACGACGACAATCCGGTAGTCCGCACGTACCCCGACGGGCGGGTGACCGCTTTCGGCTCGCCGTGGAGCGGGAAGACCCCGTGCTACCGCAATGAATGTTTCCCGGTAGGGGCGTTCGTGCGCATCGAGCGTGCTCCCGAGAACCGGCTCGAGCGGCTGGGTATCGTCGAATCCTACGCCAGCGTGTATGCGTCGTGCTCAGGCTTCAAGGCCGACCGGACGATGGGAGACGGGCTGCATGCTTCGATCTCGGCGGCGGTACAGGGCGCACCGTGCTTCACGATGCACTGTCTGCCCGACGAAGACGCCGCCCGGGTGTGCCACGACGGGATACTGAAGGAGGGCGCGCGATGAGCAGCCTCATCCTTCCCAACGAAGTGCTGCTGCCGCAGGTGGCCGAACTGCTCGCCCAGGGCAAGGAGGTCGAGTTGCGCACAAAGGGCTCGAGCATGCTCCCGTTTATCGTGGGCGACCGGGACAGCGTGCGTCTTCAGACCGCGGCCACTTACCGCGTGGGCGATGTCGTGCTGGCGCAGCTGCCCGGGGGGCGGTTCGTCCTCCACCGTGTGCACGAAATCGACGGGGATAGCGTAACTTTGAAGGGTGACGGCAACCTCGACGGCACCGAACGCTGCACCCTCGCTGACATCAAGGGGATGGCGGTCGAAGTAATCCGCCCTTCGGGCGAAAAGGTCAGCCTCACAAGCCCGCGCTCGCGCGGACGGGCCCGCAGGTGGGTTTCGCTTCCTCGCGCAGTAAGAAGGTTTTATCTTGCAATATACAGAAGATTGATATGAAGACAGTTGAAGGATTTATCCTCAGGGAAATATGCGGCGAGTTCGTGATTGTGCCCGAGAGCACCCAGCTCGTCAATTTCAATAAAATGATCCACCTCAACGCTACGGCGGCCTATCTTTGGGAGAAGGTCTCCGCTATGCCTGAGTTCGATGCGGAAACCCTCGCAGGCCTACTCACGGACAAGTACGACGTGTCCGCCGAGACCGCTTTGGCAGATGCCCGGGCTGTTGCCGACAAGTGGGTTGAAATAGGAATTGCAGTTCGATGAAAGATTTCGGCCCGTGCCTCAGAGGAGTCTGGAAGTTGCTCCGGACCATACGCTGGAAGGTGCTTCTGAGCGCCTTCATGCAGTTGGTCGCCGCTGCAGCTTCGCTTGCCTTCGTGTGGGTTAGCAAACGGGTCGTAGATATAGCCACGGGGCAGTATGACGCCCCTCTTGGCGCCTGGATTGCCGTGCTTGTCAGCATCATGGCCCTGCAGGTTCTTACGCGTGTTTTCGTCAAGTACTACGAAGGGAGGATCACGGTGCTGACAAAGAACAGGCTCCGCTCGGAGGTGTTCGACAAGGCTCTCCGAAGTACATGGAACGGACGTGACCGTTTCCACAGCGCCGACATGGCCAACCGCATGGAAGAAGACATCAGGGTGGTGACGGAGTTCGTTTGCTGCGACATTCCGGCGGCTGTCGTCACTGCGCTGCAACTTGTCGCGGCCGTGGTCATGATGTTCTTCTTCTCCTCCTCGCTTGCATGGATCCTCGTTTGGATCATGCCGGTGGCTGTCGTTGGGGCCAGGCTGTATTTCAGGAAGATGCGCGCTCTCACTACCGAGATACGCAATATCGACGGGCGCATCAACGGCCACCTCCAGGAGACCCTCCAGCACCGTGTTCTCGTTAAGACCCTCGGCAGCGTCGGGGCTTCCGAAGATGAATTGTCGGATCTGCAGGATCAGGAGAAGTCCAAGACTTATTCGCGCCTGGGCTACTCGGCTGTCTCGCGCGGTTTTATGAGTGTGGGGTTCTCTGCCGGATATCTGCTTGCGTTTGTATGGGGGGTCGTCGGGCTCAATGACGGTACGGTCACCTACGGCCTTATGGTTGCGTTCCTTCAGATGGTGGGCCAGGTCCAGCGGCCGGTTGCTAATCTTGCGCTCTATGTCCCGGCTTTCATCAGGTCGCTCTCTTCCGAGGAGCGTCTTTTGGAGATAGGAGATCTGCCCCAGGAGGGCGTCTATGAGGATGTTTTTCTCGCGGGTGCTCCCGGAGTCCGGTTCAGTTCCGTGGGCTTCTCGTATGAGGGGCGCGATATTCCTGTCCTGAAAGATTTCAGTTTCGATTTCCAAGCCGGCAAGATGACCGTCGTCACCGGTCCCACCGGCGAGGGCAAGAGCACTCTGGTTCAGCTGATGCTCGCTCTGCTGGAGCCTTCGGAGGGAAGTATTGAGCTTTACTCCGCTCCTCCGGTCCCTTCAGCTGCTCCGGCCAGACCCGACGGTCCGGCCACTCCCGCTTCCTCGGTTATGCCCGGCGGTCCGGTCCCTTCTGCTGCTCCGGCCCTTCCCGCATCCTCGGTTATGCCCGATGCCGATCTGGCGTCCGTCCCCGCAGGCCCCGCCACCCGCTGCAACTTCATGTACGTGCCGCAGGGGAACTCTCTGATAAGCGGTTCCGTCAGAGCCAACCTTCTGATGGCCAGGCTCGATGCCACGGAAGAAGAGCTGCGCGACGCCCTTCGCTGCGCGGCGGCCGATTTCGTCTTCGACCTGCCCGACGGGCTCGACACCTCCTGCGCCGAAATCGGCCGCGGCCTCAGCGAAGGCCAGGCGCAGCGCATCGCCATCGCCCGCGCCCTTCTTCACCGCGGAGGCATCCTCATCCTCGACGAAGCCACCTCAGCCCTCGATGCTGATACTGAGGCTCTGGTCCTCAGCCGTATCCGCGAGCGCTTCGGCAGCTCCAAGACCATTATCTGCGTCACTCACCGCCCCGCCGCCTCCGCCCTCGCCGACGCCCACCTTTCGTTGTGATAAGCCAATTATTCCTGCGGCGCCACAACTCGCAAAAGCGCCACACCTTCTCCACGTTCAGAACATGCTGTGGGGCGTGTAAGCGTGTGACGGCGGGCAAAACTGCCCCTCGCCACACGCCAAGGTGTCAGAGAACACACTACAGGGCATATGGTTGTGTGGCTGATCTGCGAAGTGTGGCTGATCTGCTAAAGTCTGGCTGTTGCCATGTCGGCCGGGAGCCAGGTGTACAAGGTGGAATCGAAATGCCCGGACCTTGTGCGCCAACCCTCACTGAAATACTGTTTA
>CAMNNY010000147.1 GCA_946546175.1 uncultured Bacteroidales bacterium | reverse complement strand
CCGCCGCTCCCGCCGACCGGAATTCCTTGCCCGGGCACGAGGCGTACGCGCCACTCGCGCGGAACCGGGAGCGGGGTGCGGAGGACGTGCCACACGCGAGGGCTTCGCAGGACGAAGCTGTGATGGGGGCCGAGTAGTATATATATTTTCAGAAGATCGCCGGTCGGGGCCGGCGATGGCGGAGAGGAAGTCGGAGCGAGTTGGCTCTGACATAGAAGTTGCCAGAATGGGTCGGGAATGACAAGGAAAGGCGGGGATAACGAGGAGGGTCGGGCAGGATAAGGAAAGGCGGGAATGACAGTAAAGGGGCCGGCGATGACAGGGAGGATACCGGAACGGGGGTGGAGGAACGTTAAGGGCTTAAGGAGGAGAGTTAAGAGGACTTGGAGAGGACATTGTGGGAGGGGGGGGGATAAAAGATGTAGGTGAGGTTTTTGCTTTTCTCCCGATTTTTGCGTATCTCTGCATTGTAATGATCAGCAGACCATGCACGGGTTCAGGAGAATAGCCGCCACTTTAGCGTGCGTCCTGCTGGGCGCCGTTAGCTCATTCGCCCAGCGGAACTATCGCGTGGCTGTGATTCGAGCCGAACTGGGATCCCAGCCTTTCACGGTCTCTGAAGAATACATCGATTCTATCCTAAACGAAGCGTCGCGCTACTACAACGAGCAGTGTGCTCCAGAGCTTACAATTTCATTCGAATCCGGACCTCTCGTCTGTCTTACAGGGAGCTACACCAATGAAACGGCTCACCTGGCTGTAGACGAAGCCTGCCGGCTTGCAAATTCTTCACTCAATTTCCGCAACTATGATTCCGATGAAGACGGGACAGTTGACTGCGTTGCAGTGCTCTTTTCCGGCCAGGTAATTTGGCCACAGTATCATACCCTCAGTGCCAAGAATATCTACCTCCGCCTCGATCATGTCCTGGTCGACGGATATTTCGCTCTGAGCGAAACCATCTACGACAGTCCTTTCGGCATAGGCCCAATCTGTCACGAATTCGGCCACAGCCTCGGGCTCCAGGATCTTTACGACACCGACCTCGAGGGTAGCGGCGGCCAGGCGGAGTGTCTGTGGGGCTCCCTTGCCCTGATGGACAAGGGCGACCACAACGACAGCCTCCGCACCCCCGCCGGCCTCTGCGCGATCGACTTCGACCAGCTCGGGCTCGGCGACTGTGACACCCTTACAGTCGGAGAATACACCCTGAGACCATTCCAAGAAAGCCGATTCTTCCTTCGCCATCTTACCGGTACGCCCGGCGAGTACTTCCTGTTCGAGTGCCGCACACAGACCGGCTGGGATACCTATATCGGCGGTAACGGTCTTCTTGTCTACCACATCGACCGTTCGCAGAACCGCGCCGGCTACTCCACCTACTACAACATCACCCTGCGCGCCTATGAGCGCTGGGCCAATAACGAAGTCAACGCCAGGCCCGACCATCAATGCGCCGACCTGGTCGAAGCGTATTCTGAAGCGGATACGGTTAGCGCCGTGTTTTTCCCGCATGGAGAGCGGCAGACATTCAGTTCCGACGGCGAGCCGGCATTCCGCTCCTGGAACGACTCCCCAGCCCGCTACGCCCTCAAAGACATCAGCCGTAATCCAGACGGCAGCGTGAGCTTCAGCGTAATCGAGCCTATCACCGAATCTGCGCCAAGCGTATTCCAGAATTCGGCCATCCTAAGGCAGCGCATCGCCCCAGCCCTCCTTGACGAAATCGACAGTTGTACGGTCACTGCCCGCACCGGCCGCGATAATCCGGTCATCCGTATGGTCATGCCAGACGCCGAAGGATTGCTAACCATCGTACTGGACAGCCTCAAGGGCGGCTCTTCATACTCTACTCTCACTACCGTCTTCACTCCCGGAGCCGTCTACTCCAAGTCCAGCTCTTTCAAAACGATGGTAATTGACGGCCGCAACACAACTCCGTTCATATACTTCAGCGGCGGCGTACGCGCCAAAGACGGCACTTTCTACGAAGATGCAAGATTCCCTCTCTACGTCTACAATGCCACCGGTGCTGAAGAAGTCAGATGGTACTTCGATGACAGCCCCGCAACTGTCGACGCCGAAGGTTATTTCACCGCAAAGAAAAGCGGAACGTTAAGAGCTGAAGTCAGTTGGCCCGACGGCACAACCGATGTGATAGTCAAAGAAATCGTGATAAGATGATGCGTGCCAGAAACATATTTGCGGCTCTTGCCTTTATCATCATTCTTGCCGGATGCGGCGAGAACGGCACCTACACACCCGAATTCCTCACCGACGACACTCTCAGGCTTGCGGTCGGCAAAGAAGAGATTATCTCCTACGACCCTCTCACCTGCCAGTACGCTTACAACACAGAAAAACTTGAGTTCAGGCTCCATACGGACAACATGTCAGACTACTTCATCGTTAGACTCCAGTCAGAACCTACCGAAGAAGACCAGGTGGTCACCGCCGGTCTCGTGCGCTGGACCTCGCGCAGCGGAGCAGACGAAGTACGAAAAAACATCGCCCTCCAGGTCGTTAAGATGGAAGGCGATGTAGTCTGGCTTTGGAACAGCCGCGAGTCAATTAAAATGACAGCGCGATTCCGATAAAGTCGTCTGCCTTGAGCGATGCGCCGCCGATGAGGCCGCCGTCGATGTCGGGCTTTGCGAAGAGTTCTGCGGCATTGGAAGGCTTGCAGGAACCACCGTAAAGGATGGTAGTGTCTTCTGCGACCTGTGCTCCGAACATATCCTTAAGCAGTCCGCGAATGTAAGCGTGGATTTCTTCTGCCTGGTCTGCGGTTGCGGTCTTGCCGGTGCCGATTGCCCAGACGGGCTCGTAAGCGATCACGATCGAGGCCATATCCTCAGCGGTGAAGTGCGAAAGGACGTTCTTGGTCTGAGCCTCAACCACTGCGAAGTGCTTGCCGGCTTCCCTCTCCTCGAGGTTCTCACCTACGCAGAGGATAACCTTAAGACCGTTTGCGAGGGCAAGTTTGGTCTTCTCGACGAGCTTCTCGTCGGTCTCTCCGTAGTACTGACGGCGCTCGGAATGTCCGAGGATGGTGTACTGGCAGCCAGCGCTCTTAAGCATGGCAGCAGAAACCTCACCGGTGTATGCACCCTTCTCCTTGTCTGCGCAGTTCTCAGCGGAAAGCTCGACGCGTGTGCCGGCTACCACTGCCGCTACAGGGCAAAGGTGAGTAAAGGGAGTTGCGATTATGAGACCCACCTCAGCGGGGACCTTTGCGCTTGCCTCAAGCACTGCCTTTGCGAGTTCTACTCCTTCGGGAACTGTAGTGTTCATCTTCCAGTTTCCAGCAACAATGTTCTTTCTCATTCTATATAAGTGTTAAGTGTTTTCTGTGAGGCGCAAATTTAACTATTATTTGCTAAATTTGTGGACTATATTTGATCATTCGATGAAGAATTTTGTAGAAGAACTCACTTGGAGGGGGATGGTCAAGGATATCACCCCCGGAACAGAAGACGAAATCAAGAAAGGCCCGATGTCTGCCTACGTCGGAATCGACCCCACCGGAGACAGTCTCCACATCGGCCACCTCGTAAGCATAATGATCCTGCGGCACTTCCAGGCCTGCGGCAACAAGCCGTACGTGCTTGTCGGAGGCGCCACCGGCATGATCGGCGACCCTTCGATGAAGAGTCAGGAGCGCAACCTTCTCGACGAGAAGACCCTTTCCCACAACGTAGAGTGCATCAAGGCCCAGCTCGCCCGCCTGCTCGATTTTGACTCCGACGCCGCCAATAAGGCAGAACTTGTCAACAACTACGACTGGATGAAGGACTACACCTTCATCGACTTCACCCGCGATATCGGCAAGCTCATCACCGTCAACTACATGATGAGCAAGGACTCCGTAAAGAAGCGTCTTGAGCGTGGCTCTTCCGAAGGCATGTCCTTTACCGAATTCACCTACCAGCTCCTTCAGGGCTACGACTTCCTCTATCTCTTTGAGCACAAAAACGTCAGGCTCCAGCTCGGCGGCGCCGACCAGTGGGGCAACATCACCACCGGTACGGAGCTCATCCGCCGCGTCCTCGGCAAGGAAGCCTATGCCCTCACTACCCCGCTCATCACCAAAGCAGACGGCGGCAAGTTCGGCAAGACCGAAAAGGGCAATATCTGGCTCGATCCTGCCCGTACAAGCCCCTACCAGTTCTATCAGTTCTGGCTCAACGTCAGCGACACCGATGCAGAGCGCTACATCAAGATTTTCACGATGCTCGACCGCGAGACGATCGAAGCCGCCATTGCGGAGCATGCCCAGGATCCCGGACGCCGTGTCCTCCAGAAGCTTCTCGCTAAGGAAGTCACAATCATGGTCCACGGCGAGCAGGAGTACGAAAAGGCCGTGAAAGCATCCCAGATGCTCTTCGGCAAGGCTACTGCCGAAGACCTCAGGAGTCTCGACGAGAAGACCTTCCTCGATGTCTTCGAGGGCGTGCCGACCTTCGACGTAGAGCGCACGAAACTCCCTCTCGGCATCCTCGATTTCCTCGCAGCCGAGACCCAGGTCTTCCCTTCCAAGGGTGAAGCCCGCAAGATGATCCAGGGCAACGGTTTCTCCCTCAACAAGGAGAAGATTACAGACTTCACCCGCGAGATCACTGAGGCCGACATCATCGACGGCAAGTACATTCTCGCCCAGAAAGGCAAGAAGGATTATTACATCATAAACATCAAGTAAGTTATGGAAGGACAGTCCACACGTCAGCAGAAGGTCGCAAGGGAGCTCCAGCGCGACCTCGCCGAGATCATCAGAAGCAAGGGGATGGCCGCTTTCGGCGGCGCAATGGTCACGGTGAGCGAGGTGCGCGTCAGCCCCGACCTCTCCATCGCCAAGGTTTATGTGAGTATCTTCCCTTCTTCCAAGCAGGAAGAGGTAATGAAGATCCTTGAAGAGAACAACCGCCAGCTCCGCGGCGAACTCGGACGCCAGGTCGCCAAGCAGCTGCGCATCGTCCCTGAACTCGATTTCTATCTGGACACCACCCTCGACTACGTCGAGCACATAGAAGAACTGCTCAAGAAGTAGTTCCGCAAAAGGATTATGGGCGTCGCAGGCAAAATAGCGCTACGGTACCTGTTCTCCGGCAAATCCAAGAGCGTAATCGGCAGGATTTCTGGGATCAGCGCTGCCGGCATGGCTGTGGGCACTGCGGCGCTCATAGTCATTCTATCCGTCTACAACGGTTTCGACCGCATCATCAGGGACAACCTCGATTCGACCTCCCCCGACATTCTTGTGAGGCCGGCCCAGGGCAAGACCTTCTCCGCAGACGGTCCCGTCTTCGAAATGGTCAGCGCGCTGCCAGGAGTCGAGCGGGCTGAAGGTGTCCTCGAAGAGATCGTAGCCATCCGCTACGGCGAAGAGCAGGCCGTGACGAAAGTGCGCGGAGTCCCCGGAGCATGGCAGTGCAGCGTCAGTTCGGCTCTCGCCGGCCAAATGACGATCAGGCCGCAGTTCCTCACTCCCCTGGCGCTCTACTACCCCAGCAAGACAGCTTCGTTCTCGATGGCCAATCCCGCAGCCGCCCTCGAAACCGTCTCCGTGCGCCCCAAAGAGATAATCCAGTCCGAAGAAAGCCTGGTAGTGATTCCCATCGCTACCGTCCGCGAACTGCTCCACATCGAATCGGACGTCACGGCCTTCGAAATCTATGGCCCCGGCGTCCAGATCGGACAGGTCCGCGAGCTTCTGGGCAGCGACTACGAAGTGCTCGACCGCTATCAGCAGAATCCTGCCGTCTACAAGATGATGCGCTACGAGAAGGCGGCTATTTTCATCATCCTGCTGTTCGTAGTCTTCATTGTCGCCTTCAATATCTTCGGCTCGCTCTCGATGCTCATCATCGACAAGACCGGAGATATTGCAACCCTGAGTGCCATCGGGGCTGACGGACGCCTCATACGCCGCACATTCTTCCTCGAAGGATGGTTCGTCTCGCTGCTCGGACTCTCAGCCGGCCTTGTCGTGGGTATCGCACTTGTGCTTATCCAACAATACGCCGGAATAGTGAAAATGCCGGGCAACTACCTCGTAAACGCCTACCCTGTGGTGCTGCAATGGACCGACGTGCTGCTTACCGCAGCAGGAGTAGCTGCCATTGGCGCCCTCATCTCGACAATAAGTACAAAAAGCATAGACAAATGAAACGACTGACAATCGCACTCGCAGCCCTTCTGAGCCTCGCTGCCGCCTTTGCACAAAGCGAGGGCGGGATCAGCGCCGACATGCTCAGCCAGATTCGCAAGGGCTACACCGCATCGCCTTCCGACAAAGCTGTAAGAAACGCCCTCAACGCCGCGTCCCTCAACACTCTTGCCGTAAATGCGGAAAATGCCGCAATGATCGACACACAGTTCTCCGACAGGGTCAAGACCGTCGGGATAACCGATCAGAAGCAGTCCGGCCGCTGCTGGCTCTTTACCGGCCTCAATGTTCTGAGGGCCGCTGCCATCGAAAAGCACGGCCTCGGCAACTTCCAGTTCTCGCAGTGCTATTCCTTCTTCTACGACCAGCTCGAAAAGGCCAACCTCTTCCTCCAGGCCATTATCGACACCAGGGACCTCCCGATCGATGACCGTAAGGTAGACTGGCTGCTGAGCAACCCCATCAGCGACGGCGGCACCTTCACCGGCGTTGCCAATCTCGTGATGAAGTACGGAGTCGTGCCTGCCGACGTGATGCCCGAATCCCTTATCGCCAACAGCACCTCTCAGCTGGCGACCCAGCTCAAGACCATCCTCAGGCAGGATGCCCTCGCGCTTCGCGATATCTGCTGTGATGATGATGTGCAGGCCGCCAAGGTCGGCATGCTCTCCGAAATCTACAGGATCCTCTGCCTGGCGTATGGCGAGCCCCCGGTAGACTTCGAGTGGAAGGGCAAGACTTACACCCCTCAGGAGTTCTATGCCGAGATGGTCGGATTCGACCTCAACCACAACTACGTGATGCTGATGAACGACCCCAGCCGCGAGTATTTCAAGACCTATGAGATCGAGTACGACCGCCACCTCTACGACGGCGACAACTGGCTCTACCTCAATCTGCCCATAGAGCGCATCAAGGAGATGGCCATCGCCTCCATCAAGGACGGCAATGCAATGTATTTTTCATGTGACGTGGGCAAGTTCCTTGACCGCAATAAGGGCGTTGCCGACCTCGCCAATTTCGACTATGAATCCCTGCTGGGCGTCCGGTACACCATGGACAAGAAGCAGCGCATCCAAACCCACGCCAGCGGTTCTTCACATGCCATGACCCTTATTGCTGTCGACATCAAAGACGGCAAGCCACTGAAGTGGATGGTTGAGAACAGCTGGGGCGCATCTTCCGGCTACCAGGGCAACATCATCATGACCGACGAGTGGTTTGACGAGTACATGTTCCGTCTTGTGGTGGAGCGCAAATACATTCCCGAAGATCTCGCAGGCTACCTGGATCAGGAGCCCGTCATGCTCCCCGCATGGGATCCGATGTTCCTCGGAGAAGAATAACAAAAAAGGGTTGGCACATCGCCAACCCTTTTTTAATCGAGCCTGACGGCATCAATTAAAAGCGGTCCTCAGAGGAAACGGTGAGTTTCTTGCGGCCGTGACGGCGACGCGCTGCAAGAACGCGGCGGCCGTTTGCAGAAGCCATACGCTCACGGAAACCGTGCTTGTTGACTCTCTTGCGACGTGAGGGTTGGAATGTCCTTTTCATATCTTATGCTTTTTTTGTTTTTCGATTTGGGAGGGCAAAGATATTATTTTCTTATCTCAATTACAAATTTTTCTGCGAAATAATCATCGGAAAGCCATTCACTGACGGGCCATACGCTCACCTTGGAGGGATCGACCTTGCATTTTGAACACATTTGTGAGATTTCCGGGAGGACATCGCCACCTTTGAGGTAGAGGATACCCTTTGTGAATTTGCCTTTCACCCAAGGATAGAAAGCGTCAAGCGAGGTGACGGCCCGCGAGACAACCCAGTCGAAAGGACCGGCGAGAGTCTCCGCCCTGGCGCAAATGCAAGTGACGTTTTTCAGCGCGAGACCCTCTGCGACAGCCTGCGCGACTTTGATCTTTTTAGCGATAGAATCGCAAAGGGTAAAGTTGGTGTCCGGCATCACCGATGCCAGGGGAATTCCCGGGAATCCCCCGCCGGTACCCAGGTCAAGAACCCGAAGTCCAGGCTGCAACAGTCCCTTCCGCTGCATATACTCATAAATCGAGAGCGAATGCAGGATGTGGTGTTCGTAGAGGTTGTCGATATCCTTGCGTGAAACGACGTTGATCTTTCCGTTCCACTCGCGGTAGAGTTCGCACATCTGCGAAAACTGCTCCTTGTCAGGCATCATGCTCATCTCTCTTCATTTTTTCGATTAGGTCCTTGGCCCGGCGGATACGGGTGCGGACTGTGTTTAATTCCATGCCGAGTTCTTCGGCTATCTCCTTGTATTGGAGCCCGTCTATAAGACGCATACGCGCAACCTCCCGATAGAGGTCGGGAAGGCCGTCGACATAGGCTCGCGTACGCGACTCGTCTTCATCGTGGATGATGGCATCGAGGGCGTCTGACTCGGCATCGGTTACCGTATCGATATTCGCCTGAAGATTGTCGTCGAGAGAAACCGTCTCCCTGCCGGCGCGGTGCTCGGCCTCGATGATATCCAGCGCAGTATTGTGGGCTATGGTCTTGAGCCAGGTAAAGAAGTGACTACGTGACGGATCATACGTTTTTATCTGCCTGAAAGCCTTCTCGAAACTTCTCGAACAGATGTCATCCACGTAGAAGTCGTCGAGGGTTTTCATCGTCGATTTCAGATAGGTGCGCAAAGCGTCGATATGGGTATCCCACAGCGCCGTAAAAGCGGCGCCGTCGCCTATCATCGCGAGCCTCACAAGCTCGTCAATGGGCTTCGAGCCAGTTCTTTCCATAATTGCATTCAACTGTGAGCGGAACGCTGAGGGGCATCACCCCCTCCATCTGCTCCGTAAGAATTCTTTTGACCGGTTGGATCTCGTCCTGGGGCACTTCAAGCACAAGTTCGTCGTGAATCTGAAGAACCATGCGGCTGCGAAGTCCCTGCTGCATGAGGGCGCGGTCTACGCCGATCATCGCAAGTTTGATGATGTCGGCTGCGCTCCCCTGGATGGGGGCATTGACGGCGTTGCGTTCGGCCATCGCACGGATATTGGCATTGTGCGAATTCACGTCGGGCACATAGCGCCGGCGGCCGAAGATCGTCTCCACATAGCCCGTGCGGCGGGCGGCGTCGAGCGTGCCGTCGATAAAGGAGCGGATGGTCGGGAACGAAGCGAAATAGTCCTCGATGATCTGGGCCGCTTCTTTGCGCGAACAGTGCAGGCGCTGGGCGAGGCCGAACGAAGAAATGCCGTACATGATACCGAAGTTGGCGGTTTTCGCGACCCTGCGGTCGTCGGGACTCACCTCTGCGAGCGGCTTGTGGAAAATCTTCGCGGCCATCGCGGCATGGACGTCCTGCCCCTCGCGGAAAGCCTGCCTCATGTGCTCATCGCCGCACAGATGGGCCATCAGTCTCAGCTCAATCTGCGAATAGTCGGCCGACATGATCACGCTCCCCCTGGGGGCGGTGAAGGCCTTACGGATCTCGCGGCCCTGCTCCGTGCGGATAGGGATATTCTGCAGGTTGGGATTGGAACTGCTCAGGCGGCCGGTAGAGGTAAGGGCCTGATTGAAGGTGGTATGGACGCGGCCGTCTTTCTCACTGATGTATCCGGGGAGCGGCTCGATATAGGTCGAAAGGAGTTTGCGGGTACCGCGGTAATCGAGTATGGCATCAATTATCGGGCTCTGGTCCTGGAGTTTGAGAAGAGTCTCTTCGTCAGTCGGCCACGACCCTTTGACGGGCTTTTTGGCCTTGGGATCAAGCTTGAGTTTCTCGAAGATGACTTCGCCTATCTGCTTGGGCGAGGAGACGTTGAGCGTAGGAACTCCTGCGAGTTCGCGCACCTCCGCTTCCCTCTGGGCAACGGTGGTCCTGAGACCGTCGGCGAATTCCTTGAGCGAGCCGGGATCGATCCTCACGCCGACTTGTTCCATGCGGGCGAGCACTCCGATGAGAGGCTCTTCTATCTTGTCGTAGAGTTCTGCGGCCTTCCCGGTTCCGAGTTCTTCGCGCAGTTTCAGGGCAAGGCGGTAGACGATGACGGCCTCGCGAGAAGATGGTTTATCGCTGAGGGCTTCCCCGTCGGCATCGAAGAGGCTGCCCTCGGTCGCCGGTGCGCTTCCTTCAAGTTCGAGTCCGAGGTAGTGCTCAGAGAGGAAATCCAACTGGTGACTGCGCTCGGGATTGAGAAGGTAATGCATCAGCTCGGAGTCGAGAATGTGGCCTGCGAGTTCGACTCCTGCCGCGGCCAGTTCATTCATCTGGCTCTTGATTGCGAAGCCGCACTTGACTATCGAAGGGTCTGTAAGTATCTGTTTGAAATCAGCCGGCTTGGCACTCGCCGCCTTATCGGCAGTGGCAAGGGTCACTTTCCCCTGCGAGACGACGACTGCGCATTTGCCAATGGTTTTGATGTCCTGCATGATTTCTGCCGGCGTGACCTCAAGGTACTCGAGAGTGCCGATTTCACGGGGGCCCTGGGGCTCGGGAAGGTCGTCAGCCGGATCTGAGTCGAATAGGGGCATGTCGGCTGCCTCCTGAGCGGCTCCACTTCCCTGGCCTGCAGATGGCCCGGCGGGCATACCCGAACCGGCCGGGAGCTGCCAGATATTGCGTGCATGGCGCTTGAGCGAAGGCATCTCGTAACGGTCGAGCCAGCCGATGAGTTCCGGGCCGAGGTCGGTCTTCAGAAGCATCTGGGAGGCGGTTGCCGTAAGCGGGATGTCAGTCTTGATGGTGACGAGTTTCTTACTGAGCGGCAGATACTCCATCGCAGCCTTGAACATCTCCTGCTGCTTGGGGGTCAGCTCGCTGAGGTGGGCGTAGATATTTTCTACACTTCCGTATTTGGCGAGGAACTTCGCCGCCCCAACCGGCCCTACGCCCTGCACTCCGGGCACATTGTCGGCGGTATCGCCGCAGAGGGTCAGGATGTCGATCATCTGCAGCGGAGAATCGATCTTGTACTTCTCACAGATTTCCTTCACTCCGTAGAGTTCCTTGTCCGAGCCGCCCTTGCCGGGCTTGTACTGCCAGATGTGGGGCTCGATCAGCTGCCCGTAGTCTTTGTCGGGGGTGACCATGTACACGTCGAAACCTTCCGAGGCCGAGCGCTTTGCCATCGAACCGATCACATCGTCGGCTTCGAATCCCTTTACCATCAGCACGGGGATACCCATCGACTTGACAATCTCTGTCAGCGGGTCGAGAGCGTCGATTACCAGCTGTGGCGTCTCCGTCCTGTTGGCCTTGTACTCGGGATAGAGCTGGTTGCGGAATGTACCTCCCGGAGGGTCGAACGCCACGGCAATATGACTTGGCTTCTCCCTCTCGATCAGTTCGAGAAGATATTTAGTGAATCCGAACAGGATGGAGGTATCCTCCCCCTTGGAATTGACCATCGGCCTTCCAAGGAACGCATAGTACATCTTGAAGATGAGCGCGTGACCGTCTATCAGAAAAAGTTTCATACGAGTTTCAAATATACTGAAACTTTGTCAAAATCGGCTCCGAAATTATCACCGTTTGTTTTTTTTGTTAAATTTGTAAGGATGGAACAGGACGAAAGATTCATGCGCGAGGCGCTGAGGGAAGCACAGGATGCCGCAACGGAGGGTGAAGTGCCCATCGGAGCGGTCATTACCTGCAGAGGAAGAGTCATCTCGCGCGGCCACAACATGACCGAGCGCCTGTCTGATGCCACAGCCCACGCCGAGATGATCGCCCTGACCGCCGCCATGGAAGCCCAGGGAGGCAAGTACCTCAAGGACTGCACCGTCTACGTAACCGTGGAGCCATGCCCGATGTGCGCGGCGGCGATGAACTGGGCCCAGGTAGGCCGCATCGTCTACGGTGCCCCCGACCCGAAGCGCGGGTATTCGCTCTTCTACCCTTCCCTGCTCCACCCGAAAACGGAGGTCACGCAGAGAATCCTGGAAGAGGAATGTTCCAGACCCGTGACAGAATTTTTTAAAGAGAAAAGATAATTCATCAACAAAACAATACTACAATGAAACTCTCTACCATTTTCGCTGCAACAGCAGCTCTGATGCTCGCCACCTCTTGCGGCATCTTAGGAGGTTCCACCGCCACAACCGCCACCCCTACATCCAACGGCCAGGCATCGGGCGCAGCCCTCAGAAGCCTCTACACCCAGTACAAGACCGATGGCAAGATCGACATGACCAACATCAACAACATCCTCAATCTCGCAGCCCTTTCGCAGGCCGTTACCGAGCTTAAGGATGCCGGCACCGTCGACAAATCAGCTTACATCAAAGAGTTCGCTACCGGACTTATTCTCGGTTCCAACAACCTCGTGAACCAGAGCAACAGCACTCCCGTCGTGAACGGTCTTACCAACATCGCCGGCATTGACCTTTCTGCAGTGAAGGGAGCGGCGACAAGCCTCATCGCGAGCGGAATCACTGCCGCCGCAGCCCAGGCCGGAACTGCACAGGCTCAGGCTGCTCAGGCTGCTCAGACTGCCCAGAACCAGGCCGCTGCAACAAGCGCTCAGGCTGCCAACACCGCCGCCAACACCGCTACAGCAGTAACCAACGCCATCTCGACTGTAGGCGCAGCTTCCAACGAAGTTTCGCAGGCAGTTTCCTCACTCCAGAGCATCTTTAAGCTCTTCGCAAAATAGTGAGAAGAATACTCCTCATACTTGCCGGTGCGGTGCTCAGCTGCACCGGCATTTTTGCTCAGGAAGACGCCTGCACCGAAAAAGTCTATAACGAAACTTCCACCCGCTGGAAGCAGATGGAAGAACGTTTCTGGGTTATGTTCGGAATGGGATTCTAGAGTGCTCTAATAGCACACCGTAATATGGAAGCAGTGCTGGTTCCTCTCGTACTTGCAGAGGATCTTGCCCTGCTTCTTTCGGTCCATGAGGACCTCGCCCATTACCTTGTTAAGTTCGTATGGCTGCATGCGCGCGTCCTGAATGTCTTCGTCGTCACGCCAGTAGCGCTGGTTGGCGATATCGAAGGTAGTGCCGTAGCAGTGGGCGGAATTGGCGGAAGCATTGCCGTTGCGGCGGCGAAGTTTCGCCACGTCTTCATCGGTACGGAGGACTGACGATACGACCAACTTGTAGTTAAGGAGTTTGTGGTTGGCAAGAGAGTCGTGGAATGCACGGCTGATGATATCAAGCTCCTGGGCCGCACTCTTGGTCAGATAGGGCACGGAATACTTGAGATCCCAGAGTTTGATGTAGTCGTTGTCCTTGATCTCCACGAGACCTCCGGTGTTGACGTCGTCCCGCGTCTTGGGCGTATGCTTCAGGCCGTAGCGCTGAGCGGCCGCAAGGTGCTCGTCGTTGAGATCAGCGAAAATCTTTCCGTACGGCAGCGATTTCCTTCCATAGATTATCTCCTTCTTCTCCCTTTCGGGCACGGTCTCTTCGATCTCACCGTCTTCGATTATGATCTGGGTATCAGACGAGGTTTCAGGCTCGCTGACGGCATCCGAAGCTTCCTGACGGGACTCTTCTTCCTGCACGGCTTTGCGGGAGCCGCGGCTCATACACGAGCCGACAAGAATCCCCAGCAGCAGACCTACAAGGAAAGGGGTCAGTATTATCAGCCAGGCTTTAGTCTCTCTTTTCATCGGGCGGTTTAGAATCTATAACCTATACCTCCACGGACACCGGTATAGTTCATTCCGATTCCAAGTTCAACACTGCCGAAGAAGCGGCGTCCAAATTCAACACCGATAGGGTTGAGCTGAACGTCCGGGACGACAGGCGAACCGTCGCCGTTGCCTAAATTGAGGAAGATTCCGGCCTCAAGAGAGCCGTAGAGCTTACACTTCGGACGGTTCATGTAGTTGAGACGTCCTTCGACATTGATTGGAATCAAAGTAATCGTCGACCTATTGTGCACCTCTCGGGTGTCTTTATCGACTGTCTTAAAAACAGTTCCGCAATAGCCCACGCTGAGACCGGCCGACCAGTCTTCATTGAAACTGTAAAGGCCCTCGACGCTGATGTAAGGAGGGGTCGTGAAGTCGAGCGTCTCGTTGGAGTCTTTATTGAGGCCTATCGCGATTCCGGCGAAAATGCCGCCAAACAAATCAATGAGGATAGGTACTGTAGGGAGATAAGCAGCATTGGCTTTGACCGTCCACTTTTCTTCCGGCTCGAAGTCATAGTCCTGCGCCAGCACCGGCACCGCCAGCGCAAGCAGTAATACGAGGGTAATCAGCTTTTTCATCTCTTAAAACATTTTACGGTTAGATGACTCTGCGCCACTAACCGTTGCTTTTTTTGTTGAGGTGCCAGGATTCGAACCTGGGCAGGCAGAACCAAAATCTGCAGTGCTACCATTACACCACACCTCAATTCCGTCTGCAAAGATAGGAAAATTATGCTAAATTTGTGAAAACAGCATTCACCATGGCAGACGAAAAAGTAATATTCTCGATGAACGGAGTGAGCAAGATCCTCCCCCACAACAACAAGGCAATCCTCAAGGATATCTACCTCGGGTTCTTCTACGGGGCCAAGATAGGCATCATCGGACTCAACGGCGCCGGCAAGTCTACCGTGCTGAAAATCATCGCCGGAGTGGAGAAGCCCACCCGCGGCGAGGTCGTCTGGGCACCCGGGTACTCAGTAGGCTACCTCGAACAGGAGCCGAAGATGGATCCCGACAAGACCGTCCTCGATGTTATTCAGGAAGGCGTGCAGGAAACCATGGACCTCCTGAACGAATACAACGAGATATCGATGAAGTTCATGGAACCCATGGACGATGACGAGATGGCCCGCCTTATCGAAAGGCAGGGGGAACTCACCGAGAAGATCGACCACTGCGACGGCTGGGAGATAGATGCCAAGCTCGAAAGGGCCATGGACGCCCTCCAGTGCCCTCCGTCCGACCAGAAGATCAGCGAACTGTCCGGAGGCGAGCGCCGCCGTGTCGCGCTGTGCCGTCTGCTGCTCCAGGAGCCCGACGTGCTGCTTCTCGACGAGCCCACCAACCACCTCGATGCCGAGAGCATTCAGTGGCTCGAGGCCCATCTCCAGCAGTACAAGGGTACGGTCATCGCCGTCACCCACGACCGTTACTTCCTCGACAACGTCGCCGGCTGGATCCTCGAACTCGACCGCGGCGAAGGCATTCCCTGGAAGGGCAACTACTCCAGCTGGCTCGACCAGAAGACCAAGAGGCTTGCCCTCGAAGAAAAGCAGGAAAGCAAACGCCGAAAGACTCTCGAGCGCGAACTCGAATGGGTCAGAATGGCTCCAAAGGCCCGCCAGGCAAAGCAGAAAGCCCGTCTCGGCGCCTACGAAAAACTTGCTTCCGAGGATGCGAAGGAGAAAGAAAGCAATCTCGAGATTTATATCCCCAACGGACCCCATCTTGGCAACAAAGTCATAGAGTTCCACGACGTAAGCAAGGCCTATGGCGACAAACTACTTTTCGAGCATCTGTCGTTCGTCCTGCCGCCTGCAGGAATAGTCGGCGTCATCGGTCCCAACGGAGCAGGCAAGACCACGCTCTTCCGCCTTATCATGGGCCTCGACAAGCCCGACAGCGGCTCGATTGAGATAGGCGACACCGTGAAGATCGCCTATGTAGACCAGCAGCACAAGAGCATCGATCCCGACAAGACGGTCTTCGAGACTGTCGCCGACGGCAACGAATGGGTCCGCATGGGCGGCCGCGATATCAATGCCCGCTCGTGGGTAAGCCGCTTCAATTTCAGCGGCGCAGACCAGGAGAAGAAGTGCGGCGTGCTCTCCGGCGGCGAGCGCAACAGGCTCCACCTCGCTCTCACGCTCAAGGACGAAGGCAACGTACTCCTGCTGGACGAGCCCACCAACGACGTGGATATCAACACCATCCGTGCACTCGAAGAAGGACTTGAGAACTTCGCCGGCTGCGCTGTAGTCGTCAGCCACGACCGCTGGTTCCTCGACCGTATCGCCACCCATATTCTCGCTTTCGAGGGCGATTCGCAGGTTTATTTCTTCGAGGGAAGTTACTCCGAGTACGAAGAGAACAAAAAACAACGCCTCGGTTCTGTGGAACCGAAGCGTTTCAAATACCGCAAACTGACTGAATAGTCTTACAGGGTTCGCTTGATCTCGACAATCTGGTATGCCTCGATGATATCGCGCTCCTTGATGTCGTTGTAGCCGGCGATAGCCATACCGCACTCCTTGCCGGCTGCGACGTCCTTGACGGCGTCCTTGCCGATCTGCAGGGATGAAAGTTCGCCCGTGTACACGACGATACCGTCACGAATAAGGCGTACCTTGGCTTTCTGGACCATCTTGCCGTCGCGGATGATACATCCGGCGATGGTTCCGACCTTGCTGATACGGAAGGTCTGCTTGACCTCTGCGGTAGCGATGACCTCTTCCTTCTTCTCAGGCTCGAGCATACCCTCGATACCGTCCTTGATCTCGTTGATACAGTCGTAGATGATCGAGTAGAGGCGGATTTCGATACCCTCGTTGTCGGCGGCCTTGCGGGCCTCCGGCGTCGGGCGCACCTGGAATCCGACGATCACGGCGTCGGAAGCCTGTGCGAGCAGCACGTCGGACTCCGAGATGCCGCCGACCGCCTTGTGGATCACGTTGACCTTGACCTCCTCGGTGGAGAGCTTGATCAGGGAGTCGGAGAGAGCCTCCACGGAGCCGTCCACATCGCCCTTGACGATAATGTTGAGCTCCTTGAAGTTGCCGATAGCGATACGGCGTCCGATCTCTTCGAGAGTCATATGCTTCTGGGTCTTGATGCCCTGGATACGGATGAGCTGTTCGCGCTTGCCGGCGATGCTCTTGGCTTCCTTTTCGTCGGTCATCACGAGGAACTTCTCGCCTGCCGCCGGAGCTCCGTTGAGTCCAAGCACGGACACAGGGGTCGAAGGACCTGCCTCCTGCACCTTCTGTCCACGCTCATTGAACATGCTGCGAACCCTGCCGAAGAAGCTTCCGCAAAGGATGCAGTCTCCCGGATGGAGAGTACCGTTCTGGACGAGCACGGTAGCGAGATAGCCACGGCCCTTGTCGAGCGAGGACTCGATAACCGCACCCTGCGCGAGCCTCTTCGGATTGGCCTTGAGGTCGAGAAGGTCGGTCTCGAGAAGCACCTTCTCGAGGAGTTCGTTCACTCCGATACCGCTCTTGGCGCTGATCTCCTGGCACTGGTACTTGCCTCCCCAGTCCTCGACGAGGATGTTCATCTCGGAGAGCTGGCGACGGATGGTGTCAGGGTTGGCGCCCGGCTTATCTATCTTGTTGATAGCAAATACCATAGGAACGCCTGCAGCCTGAGCATGGTTGATAGCCTCGATAGTCTGAGGCATCACGGCGTCGTCGGCTGCGACGATGATGATGGCAAGGTCGGTCATCTGGGCACCGCGGGCACGCATGGCCGTGAAGGCTTCGTGGCCCGGAGTGTCGAGGAAGGTGATCCTGCGGCCGTCTTCGAGCGTGACGTTGTATGCTCCGATATGCTGGGTGATACCGCCAGCCTCGCCGGCGATGACGTTGGACTTGCGGATGTAGTCGAGCAGCGAAGTCTTACCGTGGTCGACATGGCCCATCACGGTGATAATCGGAGGACGGGTGACGAGGTCTTCCTCACGGTCGGGCTCCTGCTCGCTTTCGATCTCCTCGGAGATGTCGGCGGTGACAAACTCGACCTTGTAGCCGAATTCCTCTGCCACGAGCACGAGAGTCTCTGCATCGAGCCTCTGGTTGATGGACACCATCAGACCAAGACTCATGCAGGCTCCGATCACCTTGACCACTGGAGTATTGTTCATAAGGGTGGCGAGGTCGTTGACAGTCACGAATTCCGTGACCTTGAGGACCTTGTTCTCCGCAGCCTGAGCCTCGAACTCTTCCTGAGCCTTGGCTGCTACGGCCTCCCTCTTCTCCTTGCGGTACTTGGCGCCGAAGTTGTTCTTCTTGCCTTCGTTCATCTTGGCGTAGGTCTCCTTGACCTGCTTCTGGATCTCCTGCTGCATCCTCTCCTGCTCGGCCTCGCTCATAGCGGGCTTGAAACGCTCGCCACGGTCGCGCTTGGAGCCCTTGCCGCCGCCCTGGTTGGAATCGGAGCGGTTGGAGCTTCGGTTGTTGGATGCATTCTGGCCGGCCTTTGCGAGGTCTACCTTCTGCTTGGAGATGCGTTCGCGCTTCTTGGCGGGCTTCTTGTCGAACTGGCTAAGGTCAATCTTGCCGACTACCTTGAGGGTCGGGCCTGAAGCCGCTGCCGCTGCCGGGGTTGTAGCAGCGGGGGTAGGTTCCGGCTCAGGTTCGGGCTCAGCCACCGGCTCCGGTTCGGGTTCGGCCACCGGCTCGGGTTCGGGTTCAGCCACGGGCTCCGGTTCAGGCTCAGCCGCGGGCTCGGGCTCTACGACAGGCTCAGGTTCGGCCACCGGCTCCGGCTCGGGCTCAGCCACGGGTTCCGGTTCAGGTTCGACCACCGGCTCGGGTTCTGCGACCGGTTCCGGCTGAGCGACCGGCTCCGGCTCTGCCGGCTTGGGAGCCTCTTTCTTGTCGTTAATGAAGGTGTTGGACTTGATGGTGATGACCTGTTCGAGGTCTTCCTCCTCCTCAGCCTCCGCCTTCTGCTTCTTGCCTGAGCGCTCAAGGATTTCGGAGATCTTGATGTCGACCTGCTCTGCGGCCTGTTTAGCCTCAAGGTCCTTGCCGAATGCCTTTGCGATCGCGGGCATGTACTCGTCCGAAACCTTAGCGTTCGGATTTTCGTCGATATCGACTCCCTGCTTCCTGAGGAAATCCACCAGGTCGCCGAGGCCGACATTGAATTGCCTTACTATCTTGTTAAGTCTGATTTCTGCCATAAATAACCCCTAAAATTTAACTTAATCTTCAAACTCAGCCTTCAGGATGCGCATAACATCCTCGACTGTCTCGTCCTCAAGATCGGCGCGCTTGGCGACATCTGCAGGATCGATTGCAAGGACATCCTTGGCGGTGTCGCAGCCGATAGCTTTGAGTTTGTCGATGACCCACTGGTCGATCTCGTTTGCGAATTCGTCGAGTGCGACGTCTTCTTCCTCCTGCTCTCCCTTCGGCACTTCGCGCCAGACTTCGATCTCACGGTCGACAAGCATGCCTGCGAGGGCGATGTTGCAGCCGCCGCGGCCGATACCCTTGCGAACCTCGTCGGGCTGCATGTAGACCTTCACCTTGTCGGAAGGAGTCTCGCCCATATCGATCGAGGAGACCTTCGCCGGGGTGAGGGCGCGCTGGATAAGGAGCTGAGGGTTCTGGGTGTACTGGATCACGTCGATATTCTCGTTGTGGAGCTCACGGACGATACCCATGATACGGCCGCCCTTCACACCGATGCAGGCGCCGATAGGGTCAATGCGGTCGTCATACGACTCGACTGCTACCTTCGCGCGCTCGCCGGGGATGCGAACCACCTTCTTGACGGTGATAAGACCATCCGCAATCTCGGGGACCTCCTGCTCGAAGAGCCTCTCGAGGAACTCGGGGGAAGTACGGCTAAGGATGATGTAAGGGGTAGTGTTGCCGCGCATCTCGACGGTCTTGATGATCGCGCGAACGGTGTCGTTCTTCTTGAAGTGTTCTCCGGGGATCTGCTCCGACTTGGGGATATGGAGTTCGTTGCCGTCTTCGTCGAGGATGAGGACTTCCTTGCTCCATGTCTGATAAATCTCTCCCGTGAAGAGCTCACCGACTTTCTCGGAGTATTTTTTGTAGACGTTGGCCTTCTCGATGTCCATGATACGGCCCTGAAGGTTCTGGCGGATGTTGAGGATACCGCGACGGCCGAAACTCTCGAGGCTGAGCTTCTTGGTGTACTGGTCGCCAATCTCGTAGTCGTCGTCACCGCTGTCGGCCACGACCTGCTCGAGGGTCATCTCCGTGTTGGGATTCTCGACGGTCTCGACGATCTCGAAGTTCTGGTAAATCTCGCAGGTACCTTTGTCGACGTTGATAATTACGTCGAAGTTGTCGGCGCTGCCGTAGGTCTTCGCAATCTGGGTGAGGAATACGTCCTTGAGAACGCCCATCATCACCGGACGGTCAATGCTTTTCTCTTCCTTGAAGTCCTTGAAGGCATCAATGAGAGTCACTACTTTTTCTTTTTCCATTGTATGTGTTATTCTTTTACTGTTTCCAAAAGCTTGTCGGCCTCTTCAGGGCTGAGTCCAACGGAACTGACGGTAAGCGAGTAGTCCTCGATGTTGCGGTCGAAGGCATCGAGTATCGCCCTGTGGACGAACTCGCAGTCTTCAATGTCGACCGGGGACTCTTCCCTGTCGATGGTTACCTCAAAGACGTTTTCATCGTCGTCGAAGATGAGGTCGACGACCTTGCAGCCTCTCTGCTCCGCTGCCTTCTGCAGCACTGATTCGAATTCTGATCTGTTCATATGGCCTTTCAAAAAACAAAGATAGGCGGCCCGGGCGGCCTCCTATCTCTCTTTCACGTGTGCAAATATAGGGATTATTATTTCAATATGCAAATACTTTCGGGGCCCTCGTTGAAGAGAAGGTCCATCACGGAAAGATTACCCACAAAGCCATACTTCTCCCGAAAGACCTGCCAGTACTCGCGGGTCGGAAGAAGCGGAGCCTTCTTCGGATGGATCAGAGTTCGCAGGTCCTCACCCGCTTCGGCGCGGGAACACCAGACCGGCGCGATGCCTATCTTCCGGCAGAAAAAGTCAGTAAGCGAAGAATTGAGTTCCCAGAGAGTCTCCGGCCTCCGGCCCATCAGCGCGAAAAGTTCGTCGCGGTAATACTCGAAGAACGGAGAACTGTAGTAGGCCGTGTCGATAGCATATTTAGTACGGCGGAGCCAGTCCTCGGCGTAGTCTACCCTGATTTCGGTAATCAGACGCCTGCCGTCGTGTACTATCGGGACGCGCAGATCTTCCGGCCCGCCCGCGGTGAGTATGCGGCAGCGGTTGCGGTAGGTCTGCTTGGTGTAGTTCTCAGTGGGGTCTATACAAACAGAGTACTTCGCCAACACGGTGAAGTACTCTACAGGAGGGAAATATGCTGTACTGAGCAGCATCGGACGGGCTTACTCGATGACGCCCTTTTCGGTGACGTCGTTGCCGCGTACGATACCGCGCTTGGAGTTGCGGATGAAGTTGATGATCTCTGCCTTCTCGGGAGTATCGGGGAATCCGGCCTCTACCTTGGCGAGTCCGTCGGTGACGTTGTTGCCCTGGTAGTAGATTGTATCGTAGATGTCCTTGATCATACGGACGGTATCCGAATCGAAACCGCGCCTGCGAAGGCCGACGATGTTGACACCGGCGTAGCAGATAGGATCGCGGCCGCAAAGGGCGTACGGCGGGATGTCTTTGTTGACCTTGCTGCCGCCCCCGACCATGGCATGCTTGCCGATACGGGAGAACTGGTGGACGACGGTGCTGCCGCCGAGGATGGCCCAGTCGTCGACATCGGTCTCGCCGGCGATTCCCACATAGCTCACGAGGATGCAGTGGTTGCCGACCGTACAGTCGTGGGCAACATGCACGTAAGACATGATGAGGACGTCGTTGCCGATGCGGGTCACGCCCTTGCCGCTGGCTTTGGTTCCGCGGTTGATGGTTGCACACTCGCGTATATTGACGCGGTCGCCGATTTCTACGTAGGTGACTTCGCCGTCGAATTTAAGATCCTGAGGGATGGCCCCGACCACTGCTCCCGGGAAAACGGTGCAGTCCTTGCCCATCTTCACATAAGAAAAGATTGTGGCGTGGGGATAGATCTTGCAGCCGTCGCCGATCTCGACATTGTCGTCGATGTATGCGTAAGGACCGACCTCGACGTTGTCGCCGAGTTTTGCGCCCGGATGGACGGTGGCAAGAGGATGAATATTGTTCATATCGAAACTACTTTAACATTTGTGCAACTTTGGTATTGATGCTGTGGCCGGGCTTATAGGCGGTCACCTTGGCCTTGAGGAAGCCTCCGCACAGGCGGAGATCTCCGAGGAGGTCGAGGAGTTTGTGGCGCCCGCACTCGTCGGGGAAACGAAGCTCGACATTGCTGAGATATCCGGCTTCCGTGACCTCAAGGTCGGGGTGCTTCAAAACTCTCTCTATAAGGCGGAGCTTGAACCTGCTGATAGGTTTCTCAACTATCACCAGGGCGTTGTTGACGTTTCCGCCCTTGACAAGGCCGGCAAGCAGCATTCCGAACACTTCGTGGAGGAAACAGAAAGTACGGCAGGGTGCGATCTCCGAGGCATAGTCTTTCGAAGGGTCCCACTCTACGGTCTGAACCCCGATCACCTTGGAGTTAAAATCTATGGTGGAGGTAACCGTCAGGCTGTCTGCCGGCTCAATTTTAATCCAGGATCCGGTCTTGGGGTTGACATACTCGATGGTCTTATCGACCTCAATCCACTTTCTGTCTTTCTCCTGCTCCACGGTACCATCCTTGGCGATGGCATCCACGTAGGGCTTGGCGCTGCCGTCGAGGATCGGGACCTCGCGGTTGTCGATACGCACATAGGCGTTGTCGATTCCAAGGCCGGTCAGGGCCGAAAGGAGATGCTCTACCGTGCTCACAGACACACCGTGGCCGGTAATGGTAGTGCTTCGCGCCGTTTTGGAGACATTCTCCGCGATGGCATCCGCATAGGCTTCATGACCGCCAATCTTGGGAAGATCGGTCCTGATAAACCTTACACCCGTGTCTACGGGGGCGGGACAGATCTGCATATGGGCATAAAGCCCGGTGTGCAGACCCTTGCCTTCGAAGGAGTAAATCTTTGAAAGTGTGTGCTGTTTCATATAAAACGGGCGCAAAGATAGGAAAAGTTTTTATTATTCCTCCCCTGCGGCCTTAAACTTTGCGTAAGCCTTAAGATATGTCTTGTGGGTAATAGCCGGAGTTCCGAACAGGACTTCCCCGCTCTTGCGTACGTTGCCGATTACTCCGGACTTGGCTCCCACCGTTGTCCTGTCGGCGATTTTGATATGGCCGACGATTCCGACCTGGCCGGCGAGGATACAGTTTTCGCCTATCACGGCCGAGCCTGCAATACCAGTCTGGGCGGCCATCGCGGTATTCTTGCCGACAACTACGTTGTGAGCGATCTGGCAAAGGTTGTCGATACGCACGCCGTCGGCTATGACGGTAGACTCCATCGGAGCCTTGTCGATACAGGTATTGGACCCGACCTCGACGTCGTTGCCGATAACCACGTTGCCGACGTGCTCGATCTTCTTCCACGAACCGTCTGGCTGGGGGGCGTTGCCGAAGCCGTCGTCGCCTATTATGCAGCCGGCATGGAGGATGGTCCTGTCGCCGATCACGGTGTCTGCGAAGATGTGGACTCCCGGATAGATGATGCACTTCTCTCCGATCCTGACATTGTCGCCGATGGTGACATTGTCTGAAATTCTGGTCCCGTCGCCTATAACCGCCTTCTTTCCGACCGTGACGAAGTCTCCAATCCAGACCTTACGCCCGATCTTGGCGCTGAGGGCTATACGGCAGCGGCCGCGGTGGCGGCGATAACTCTTGCCCTGGGCCTTTACGTAGTCCAGAAGGTCGGCCAGAGCGCTGTACGCATTCTCAACCCTGACGAGGGTGGGAGTGACAGGCTGCTTCGGAGTAAAATCTTTGTTTACCAGAAGGATGGAGGCCTTGCTGGTATAGACGTATTGTTCGTACTTGGGGTTGGCGAAAAAACAGAGTTGTCCGGGTTTGCCGTGCTCAATCTTTGCGAATGTGCTCGCGGAAGCCTGCGGGTCACCTTCTACCGTTCCTTTCAGGACTTCGGCGAGTTCCTTTGCTGTAAATTTCATTTCCTAAACTAAAATCTCCATCCGAGTGTGATTACTGCTCCGATAAGGGCCCTTCTCGAGCGGATTCTCGGAGCGAAAAGATCTGCGTAATCGTGATATGGCTGATAGACGCTTGCAGGATACAGGGTACCCTGAACTGCGAAATCTGCAAAAAACGCCCCTGCGGGGTTGAAGCCCAGGCCCAGCGAGCCTCCGTAGACGAATTCGTCGTAGTGGGCCGAAGTGGCGGGAAGCTGCTTCCTTCCGAGGAAATAGTCGTTGTCGTAGTCAGGATATGCCACGGTAGCACCTGTATCGTCGATATAATACTTTTCGGGAGAAGTCCTGAAAGAGCCGCCGGCACGAAGGGCGAGAGAATGCGTGAGATTGGCCTCAAGGCCGAGCCTGAGGGTATGGGACACGCCGCTGAACTCACTGATCGCGGTATTCTCGAAAGAATAGTCTTCTTCTGTTCCGTCGGCTCCGCCGAACTCCATGCGGCCGAAATTGGTGAGCTCGTAGTCAACGCTGAGCAGTCCCCTGCGGCCGAATGTCCATGCAATACCGGCATTGAGCACGGAAGGTGCATAAAGCTCGTAAGTGTACCAGCCGTCATGGCCCGAACCGCTGTAGCTCTTGCCGTTGTCGTAGCTGACCGTGCCGCTGTGCTGCCATCTTTCTTCGACCGTAAAGGCAGTCCTGGTCTGGTAGGCAAGGCCGAGCCTCAGGCTGTTGGTAGGCAGCCATATAAGGCCCAACTTGGCATAGATGCCGGTCGCCTTGGCATAGTAGTTATACCTATAGGTGGCATCGCTGAAATATGTGTCTTCGGTAGTGCCGTCTTTGTAGGTAAACGACACCGGAAAATCTTCGACGGTCTGGGCGACCTCGGCGAAATCCTCAACATTGGTGTACTCGAGCGAGGGAATGCCGAGATTCAATCCGACAAACAGCCTGTCGCTGAAATTGAGTCCGAAATTGAGAATCATGTCCGTCTTGTAGCCTACGTGGGTAACCGTGGAGGTCTGCCCGAGGGGACTGGGGACGTAGTGATCACCTCTGTCGTCAAGGACTTCCGAGCAGCCTACATAACGGTTGTCGGTTCCGTAGGAGTTGATAAGGCCTATATCGTAACCGATTGCGGTATCCCAATAGTTTGAGTAGTCCGCGTTGTCGTAGAAGCTCTGGGAAATAAGATCGTCCGGAGAGATATTGAGGTCTGTCGCGGCGGCAGCCATCTCTGCGAAACGGGAAGAGACGGGATTGACTCCGCGGCTGACCATCTTTGAGTTGAAGTCGCCGGTCGTATTGGCCGTGAAAGCGAAAACAAAGCACTTCAGCGCCGACCCGGAGTCGGTATCATAACGCATCGAGAAGCCTATGTTGGGAAGCTTGAACTTTGGTGCAAAGGTATTTTGCCCAAGATGCTGCGATGCTTCGGGGGTGAGGGCATAATGAGTCCTGCCCCAGGAGAGGCTGAGGCCAGGCGATACCACAAACTGCGAATAACCGGCAACCGCCGAACCTGCGGGGTTGATTCCGATGGTTCCCAGGTCGCCGCCAAGCGCCGTGACTGCATTGGAAAGGCCGGTCGACTTGGCCGAACCGAAATAATTGTTCTCGCCCAGCAGATAGCCGTCGTACATCGACTGAGCCGAAGCCGCTATGCCGGCGCTCATCAGAGCGAGAAGTATGATTACTGTCTTTTTCATATCTTTATCTGCGGCCGCCGCCTCCATGATACGAGCCTCCGCTGCTATGGGAACTTCCGCCTGCATGAGAACCGCCGGAGGATCGGGTAGATCCGCCGCCGCTCCAACCCGAGGAACTCCTCGAGCTGCTGACCGAACGGGAATTGCTTTCGTAGCGATAGGAGCCGGAATCACGGCTGCCGCTATAATTGTAGTTAGAAGATGCAGAAGAGCGCGCGCGCGTTGCAGTGGTACGGCGATAATTTTGGATTTCAGGGGTACGGGGTTCCCTGTTTACCGCGGTAGTCCGTGGAGTCGTCCTGGTGGAGTTGAGATGGTCGAGGTCGCGCCGCGCCGCAGCCGATGCGGTACGCGAGCCTGTCACGCGCGAAACGCTGCGCACTGCGCCGGGTCTGCCGGAACTGACGGGATGAGAGTAGACCCCCGCAGTAGCCGAACCGTTGCGTCTTGTGTAATTGCCGAGATCGCGGTAGTAACCGCCGCCTCCGTAGTAGTAGTGGTAGGGATAGCCGTAGTAGTAGTCCCAATAGTAGGGATCATACCAGCCGTAATAATCCCAGTAGTATGGATAGCCCCAGTACGAATAGCCGAAATGCTGATAGTACCCCCAGTGATAGTAGGGATAGCCCCAATGGGAGTAGTAGCCCCAGTGATAGGGATACCAGCTGTAAGGGCGCCAGCCCCAGTAGCCATCATACAGGTCGTCGACCGCGACTGTAACCGAATCGGTCTGCCGGGCATAATTGCGGATAGAGGCCCTGGTCCTGAAATCTTCCTCGGTGGCCGGTTCAGAACTCCGCCCCCGGGGATCCGGTTTATAGTAGATGCCGTCCTGGAAGGGTGCGGCGTCCGAATACTGGCCGACAGTGCCGCAAGAGACGGCACAGATCAAGGCTGCCGTAAAAAGTATCAAACTGCGTTTCATCTTGAACCTCCTACGATATTTTTTTACTATCTTTGCCCGCAAGAAACGTACCCGCGCTCACGGGAACTGCAATTTTAGCAATTTTATCGGTAATATTCAAGACAAAATACGATGGCAAAAGAAATCACACCCCGAAGTGAGAACTACTCCCAGTGGTACAACGACCTCGTCGTCAAGGCAGACCTTGCGGAGCAGTCTGCAGTCAGAGGATGCATGGTAATCAAGCCCTACGGCTACGCAATTTGGGAGAAGATGCAGAGCGTGCTCGACGCCGCATTCAAGAAAACCGGCGTACAGAACGCCTACTTCCCCCTCTTTATCCCCAAGTCGTTCTTCAGCCGCGAGGCTGAACATGTCGCCGGCTTCGCCAAGGAATGTGCAGTGGTCACCCACCACCGCCTTATGAACGACCCTGACGGCAACGGAGTGATCGTCGATCCCGACGCCAAACTCGAAGAAGAACTCATAGTCCGCCCGACCTCCGAGACTATCATCTGGAGCGTCTACAAAAACTGGATCAAGAGCTGGAGGGACCTCCCCCTGCTCTGCAACCAGTGGTGCAACGTAGTGCGCTGGGAGATGCGCACCCGTCCGTTCCTGCGTACGGCCGAGTTCCTTTGGCAGGAGGGCCACACAGCCCACGCCACAGCCGAAGAAGCACAGGCCAAGGCCGTGGAGATGGTCCATGTCTACGCCGACTTCGCCCGTAAGACGATGGCTCTGCCCGTAATCGTCGGCCACAAGAGCCCCAACGAGCGCTTCGCAGGCGCATTCGACACCCTCACCATCGAGGCTATGATGCAGGACGGAAAGGCCCTCCAGGCCGGCACATCCCACTTCCTCGGGCAGAACTTCGCCAAGAGCTTCGACGTGCAGTTCGCCGACAAGGACGGTTCGCTCCAGTATGTCTGGGCTACCTCCTGGGGCGTGAGCACCCGCCTTATGGGCGCGCTCATCATGGCCCACGGCGACGACAACGGCCTCGTACTGCCCCCGGCGCTCGCCCCTATCCAGGTAGTGATGGTCCCTATCTACAAGACCGAAGAAGAGCATGACGCCGTGATCGCCGAATTCGAAAAGATCAAGGCCCAGCTCGAAGCTCTCGGCCATAGCGTAAGGATCGACGACCGCGACACACTCCGTCCCGGATTCAAGTTCGCAGAGTGGGAGCTCAAGGGAGTGCCCGTACGCCTTGCAATGGGCGCACGCGACCTCGCTGCCGGTACGGTGGAAGTTGCACGCCGCGACCTCCTCACCAAGGAAACCATGCAGCTTGAGGGCATCGCCCGGCACATCGACGGACTTCTCGCCGACATCCAGCAGAGCATCTACGACAAGGCTCTCGCATGGCGCGACGCCAACATCCGCAAGTGCGACTCCTGGGAAGAGTTCAAGGAAGAAATCAAGAAGGGAGGATTCCTTCTCTGCCACTGGGACGGCACAGCCGAGACCGAGCAGAAGATCAAGGACGAGACCAAGGCCACCATCCGCTGCATCCCTGTAGACAGCTGCGTGTGTGAGGAAGAAGGAGTCGACATCTACTCCGGCAAGCCTTCCAAGGGCCGCGTCGTGTTTGCAATCGCTTATTAATTTGAGACAGATATGAAAAAGACAATCGTAATCATCAGCGCACTTGCGCTTTCAATCAGCGGAGCATACGCCCAGGATGCCGTACAGAAGGCAGCCGAGGATGCAGCCGCAGCCATCGCCGGCGCTCCCGTCGAGGAAGCCGCCGCTCCCAAGCCCAAGTATTGGACCAACTCCCTGGCAGTCAGCCTCGGAATCAACAACACCAAGCTCATCAACTGGGCAGCCGGTGGTCCTAATACCCTCACCCTCGCATCCAACCTCGATGCCAAGGCAGACTACAAGAAAGACCTCATGAGCTGGAACAACCGTCTGCAGCTCGACTACGGTTTCCTCAATTCTTCCGACATGGAAGGCCTTCTCCAGAAGAACAACGACCGTATCTATTTCGAGAGCAAGTGGGCTTACCAGACCAAGGCCGATTCGAAACTCAGCTACACCGCTTCGTACGATTTCCGCAGCCAGTTCACAGACACTCCCGGCGGATACGTACAGGACACCGAAGGCAACTGGTCGGCTAAAGACCCTATCTCGGGCTTCATCTCCCCTGCCTACACCAACCTCGCACTTGGTATCCAGTGGGTGCCCAACAGCTGGTTCAACATCAACTTCGCACCTCTGACCGGAGGCTTCACCATCGTCAACAACCCCGCCCTTCGTCCGAACTACGGTATGAAGCTCGCAGTCGCAGAGGATGACGCCGCCTATGTAGCCGCAGTCGCTGCCGGAGACAACCTCGGAGGTTTCTACAAGAGCGCCCTGTTCCAGTTCGGTGCCCAGCTCAAGGCCAACCTCAAGTTTGTCATCAACGACAATCTCACTATCGAGTCGCAGGCCACCGTCTTCACCGACTACCTCTCTGAGCCGTACTTCCGCATCAACTGGGACAACGCCATCGACTGGCAGCTCTCCAAGCTGATCAAGCTCTCCTTCAAGACCTGGATGATCAACGATCCCAACGTCACCGTCACCGCCGACGACGGCACCACCAGCCCGCGCGGATGGCAGTTCAAGGAGTTCATGAGCTTCGCATTCACTTACACCATCGCCTCCAAATAATGAAACTGCTGCTTGCAGTCAGCGGAGGCATCGATTCGATGTATATGGCAGAAAGGGCGCTTCGCGGTGCCCTTTCTGATTTTGCCGTTGAGCCCGGACTCGCACAGCAGACCGAGTTCGCTGTTGCCCACTGCAACTTCCGCCTTCGCGGCGAAGAAAGCGACGGCGACGAGCAGTTCGTCAGGGAGTGGTGCTCATCGCGCGGCGTACCGCTGTTCGTGAAGGTTTTCGACACGGCGGAGTATGCCACCGCCCACGGCATCTCGATCGAGATGGCGGCCCGCGAACTGCGCTACGCCTGGTTCGCGGAGCTGTGCCGGAGCGAGGGCTTCGATGCCGTGGCGGTGGCGCACAACGCTGACGACAATGCGGAGACCCTCATGCTCAATCTTCTGCGGGGCTGCGGCACGCGCGGCCTGCGCGGGATGAGCCGCGACAGCGGGCAGTTTCCCGCGCGGGTCCTCAGGCCGCAGCTCGGCGTGAGCCGCGCCGAAATTCGCGCCTGGATGGAGTCGGAAGGTCTCAGCTGGAGGGAAGACAGCACCAACTCCGACACATCCTTCAAGCGCAATAATCTGAGAGGCAAGGTGATGCCCGTCTTTGCCGAAATCAATCCTTCATACCTGCGCACTTTCGCCGCCGACATGGAGCGGTTCGCCCAGGTAGACGACATCGCCGAAGACTATTACCGGCAGGCCGCCTCTGAGTGCATTCTTCCCGACGGGGCTATCGACCTGAAGAAGGTCGTGACCTACAAGCACTGGGAATACCTGCTGTTCCGCTTCACCGAAGGGCGGCTCAACGCAGACGGACTTCTCCGTCTGAAGAAGTCCGTCGCAAGCGGCCGCCCTCTCGGGGGCAAGATTTTCGGACCGTACAAGGTCCGCAAGGGAAAACTTCGTCTTATCTGACCTCAATCTTGTATGGCATGCTGGCGAATGTGAATTCGCACTTGCCGCGTTTCCAGTCATCCATCCACTTTGTGTAGACGCTGAAGTCTTCGGTGTTCTGGCCCGTCATGCTCACTATTATGTCGGTGAGGGTCTGAGGGGCAGGATACTCCACTATGTTCCAGGCCTTGAGGTCCGGCTCGCCGCCGGCGATTGCCGCGTAGGCGATTGCGTCCTCGATGGTGCCGATCTCGTCGACAAGACCGATGCCGAGCGCGTCGGAGCCGGCCCAGACACGGCCCTGAGCGATATCGTCAACCGCCTGAGGGGTCATGTCGCGTCCTTCTGCAACGAGAGAGACGAAGCGGGTGTAGATAGCTTCTATACTGCGCTGCATGAAGTCGAGTTCCTCCGGGGTGAACGGGCGGGTGAGGGAGAACATGTCACCATGTTTGTTGGAGGACACGGCATTCACACCGATATGGGCTGTCTCGGAGAGCAGCTTGCTGATATCGGGCACCATTCCGAATACTCCGATGGAGCCGGTGATGGTCGTAGGATTAGAGTAAATCTTGTCGGCATTGTTGGAGATCCAGTAACCGCCGGAGGCAGCATAGTTGCCGTAGGATGCGATGAGCGGCTTACCCTCGGCAACGAGCATGTCGAGTTCGTTCTTGATCTTCTCGGAAGCCACAACGCTGCCGCCGGGAGAGTTGACGCGAAGCACTACCGCTTTGATGGTGGAATCCTTGCGGATGCCTTCGATAATCGAAGCAAAACGGTCGCCATCGACGTTGGTCTTGTCGAGCCCGTCGACTATCTCGCCGTTGGCATAGACGACGGCTATCTTCTTGCGGGAGCGCACGTTGGTGGTAATCTTCTTAAGTGCATAATCAGCAAACGGGATCATCTTCACGCCCTTGAAATCCTCAACCTGAGAGAGAACTGCGAGTTTGTCCTCAAGCTGGGCTCTGGTGAGGGTCTCGTCGACCAGACCATACTCCACGAAGTCCTGAGGCAGGCACAGGCGAAGGTCGTCGATGGCGAAATTGATATCGTCGGGGGTAAGACCGCGGCTCGCCGCCATCTCGCCTACCATCGACTTCCACAACGCATCGATGAAGACCTGGTTCTGGAGCAAATTCTCGGCGCTTGCGCTGGAGCGGATATACATCTCCCCTGCCGATTTGTATTTGCCGTGACGGATCAGCTGCACCTTGATGCCGAGGCGGTCGAGAAGATCACCGAGGAAGATGAGCTGGGTGCTGAGGCCGGTGAAGGTAGGGGTACCGCCCTGGGAGCTGGTCATATAGACCTTGTCCGCTACCGATGCCAGATAATACGACCCGGTTGTCGGATTCTCCGTGTACGCGACTATCGGCTTGCCGCTCTGGCGGAATTTGGCGAGCGCAGAGCGGAACTCCTGAAGCTGGGCGATTCCGGTAGAGAGGTTGTCGGGCTTGAGGTAGATTCCTTTGACGGCAGGATCTTCCGCCGCCATCTCAACTGCTCTCATAGCCTGATAGATACCCACCGGGGTAATGTTGGCCGCAGCACCGCCTCCTGCAAAGGGGTTGACTGCATCAGCCTGCTCGGAGAGCGCTATCTTTGACATATCGACCTTGAGGAGCCCCTGCGAAGGGATAGGAACCGTCTTGCTTCCTGAAGATGCGATAATTCCTATGATCAGAAGGCCGAGTACCCTCAATATGAGGACGCCGCAGATAACTGCGAGCATCATTTTGAGAAATTTTTTCATCGTGTCGTGTTTTTTACCTTACAAATGTAGTAAATTTGCGCGATATGGCACAAAAACCTTCTATCCCCAAAGGGACACGCGATTTCGGACGTCTGGAGATGGCCTGGCGCAATTATATTTTCGACACTGTACGCAGTGTTTTCAAGACTTTCGGATACTCTCAGATTGAGACCCCTGCGATGGAGAATCTCTCCACCCTGATGGGCAAGTACGGCGAAGAGGGCGACAAGCTTCTCTTCAGGATTCTCAATTCAGGAGACGCCTTCAGCGGAGTCGATTTCGACAAGCCTCTGGCCTCCCAGGTATGCGAGAAGGGTCTCAGATACGACCTCACCGTGCCCTTTGCGCGTTATGTGGTCCAGCACCGCGACGAGATCTCATTCCCATTCAAGAGGTTCCAGATGCAGCCTGTCTGGCGCGCCGACCGTCCTCAGAAGGGCCGCTACCGCGAGTTCTGGCAGTGCGATGTCGATGTGATCGGTTCGCGCAGCCAGCTCTGCGAGCTCGAACTCGTCCAGATCGTCGACGAAGTCTACCGAAGGCTTGGGATTAGAGTTTTGGTGAAGATCAACAACCGCAAGGTCCTCAGCGGCCTCGCCGAGATCTGCGGCGCTCCCGACAAGGTAGTCGACATTACGGTCGCCATCGACAAACTCGATAAGATCGGACTCGACGCCGTCAAGGCTGAGATGTTGGAGAAGGGACTCACTCCCGAGGCCGTCGCTCTTCTGGAGCCGGTACTCACGCTCAGCGGGACCAATGCCGAGAAGATATC
Organism: uncultured Bacteroidales bacterium; assembly: GCA_946546175.1. Classification (GTDB taxonomy): domain Bacteria; phylum Bacteroidota; class Bacteroidia; order Bacteroidales; family UBA932; genus Cryptobacteroides. The sequence goes on along the minus strand of CAMNNY010000147.1, from coordinate 1,804 downwards.
CGTGATGCGTTCGCTCATGGCCGGTTCGGAGATCGGTCTGAAGGGACTCGACGAACTCGAGGAGCTCTTCGGCTTCATCGGCCAGGCCGGGATCTCAACCCCTTGCGAGATCGACCTCTCGCTTGCCCGCGGGCTCAATTACTACACCGGAGCCATCTTCGAGGTCAAGGCCCTCGACTGGGAGATCGGATCGATCAGCGGCGGCGGCCGTTACGACAACCTTACCGGCATCTTCGGCCTTCCCGACATGTCCGGCGTGGGAATCAGCTTCGGCGCCGACCGTATCTACGACGTGCTCACCGGGCTTGATAAATTCCCCGACAGTCTGGCAGTTTCCTCTACCCTGCTGTTCGCCAATATGGGCGAGACGGCCTACGTGCTTCCTGTAGCGACAGCTTTGAGGGCAGCCGGCATCGCCGTCGAGATCTACCCCGACTCTTCCAAACTCAAGAAGCAGTTCGATTACGCCGACCACAAAGGCATACCGTTCATCTCCATCTGCGGCGAAACAGAAGCCGCCGAGGGCCTGATTCAGATCAAGAATCTGGCTAGCGGCGAGCAGCGCTCATTCGCTAAGGACGACGTAGCAGGCATGCTCGGTTTCCTCGCTGCGTAGGTTACCACCCGACTCCTGGCGCTCCGGGCTTCCATGAAGCCTTGGGGACCTACCTTGCGCCGCCGCCGAAGCCGCCGCCCGAGAAGCCGCCTCCGCCGCCGAATGAGGTGGCTCCACCGAATCCGCCCGAGGCGGCCTTCATCTGGGCCGAGGCTGAGGCGTTGGTGATGGCGTAACCCATCCGGTTGGTCATCCAGATTATCTGGCGTGCAGTGCCGGGGGCGACAAATACCGTTTCGCTGAATACCTGAGGATCGACGCTTGAGAGCTCCTTGGCTACCTTGTCGGCAAGGCCGAACAGAAGGCCGAATACCAGGTAGTCGTTCCAGAGGCCCACGTCGCGGGCGGTCCTTTCGCCCACAAGAGTAAAGTCTTTGAGGAACTTGTTGAATCCCACAAGTTTACGGTTTTCCTCCTTGCCCATGTCGTTGAACTTGCCTGAAGCGGAAGCGTATCCGCCTGACGACAAACTTTCAAGAGCATCTTTACGCAGAGCGGTGTACCATTTGTCGATACGCCTGGCGTGGGACTTGCTCCAGCGGGGGAACTCTTTATCCTGCAAAACACTGTCGGAGCCGGAGGCTTCAAGCATCATATCATACAGCGCCTTGTAACTGCTTGGAAGGCCATCGAATGAGACATCCGGGTTAAACCTGAACTCTACCTTGTCGTCGCGGTCGCGCCCTACGATGATATGTCCGCGCTCAACCATCCGCAGTATCATCGCTCCGGCAAGAGGACTGTCCTGCGACACCCCTGAAGCCAGCTGGCGCCAGACAAATTCGGCCTGGAGCACATCTCCTTTGTAAGGTACGTCGCGGCACCAGTCGATGTTTTTCTTGGAGGGCACGCCAAGAAGCGAGCGATAATGTAATCTCACACCCGCGACAATCAGGCCGATGCTCATAAGCATGCTTGTGAGCATTCCAAGCAGGATTATCCAGCCATCAACGTCTTCTTCGTCTTCACCAAGAGCTACGGATTTGTCGTAAGACGAGCCCTCGAGGGCTTCAGAAAGCACTTCATTAAACTGAATCTCGCGCGCATTGGGAGAAGCGACAATGCCCTTGTCGAGGCGTAGCAGCACGATAACGGACGACTTTTCGCGGAACCGCTCAGTGCTGCGGTACACTGCGCGGCCGTCTTCCAGAGAAGACTCGCCGACAAAACCGAATCCCCAGAGGCGGG
>CAMNNY010000146.1 GCA_946546175.1 uncultured Bacteroidales bacterium | reverse complement strand
CTTACCGGAAAGAGCCCGAACCCGTGGATGTACTACGGCCTCAACCTCCACCTTTCCTACCAGAACTGGGACTTCTCACTCAACGGTCACGGTTCGCTCGGCAACTACGCCATCAACAAGGTGCGCAAGGGCTATTCCACTGCATACGGCCTTATCGACGAGACCTCCAAGGGCTACATCAACAACCTCAACAAGACCTGGCTCCAGAAAGACTGGTACGGTACGATGGAGACCCCTCAGGCCTATTCCGACCTCTGGATCGAGAACGCTTCGTTCTTCAAGGTCGACGACATCAACGCTGGTTACACCTTCAAGCTCGGAAAACCCTGGATCAACACGGTCCGTGTAGCGGCTTCCGTCCAGAACGTGTTTACCATCACTCCTTACAGCGGACTGGATCCGGAACTCACGTCGATTGACGGCGTAGACAACAACTTCATCCCGCGTCCGCGTCTGTATACCGTCCGTGTAAACATCAATTTCTAAAGGAGAATCCGGTATGAAAAAGATAATTATTCCCGCCATCGTGGCAATCGCATCCCTCACCTCCTGTGTGAAGATGTTGGACAAACTGCCGCTCAACTCCTACGACGTCACATCCGAAACCGCATATGACGACGCCGACAGCTATCTGCGCGGCCTCACCTACATCAATTCGTACTACGGCTTCGTGAGCATAAGCGATCCCGGTTCGTCCGACATCAGCGTCAAGGATGCCGGTCAGAGCGAATTCCTCCGTCAGGTATTGGTACTCAACGACCTTTCCACAAAGGCCCTTGATATCGGCTGGACCAGCGATTCCTACATCAAGGAAATTGCCAACCACAGCTGGACCAACGCCGACAACAACGCAATCATCGCCGTCTATACCCGCGGCATGAAGGGTATCACCCTTGCAAATGAATTCCTGCTGCAGACGACAGACGAAAAACTGGCTGCACGCGGTCACCAGTCCTTTGCAGCCGACGTTCACCGTTACCGTGCCGAGGCCAGGTTCCACCGCGCCCTGTTCTACTACTTCCTGATGGATCTGTTCGGCAATCCGCCTTTCGCTCTCGAAGAGAACATCGGTGGAGACAAACTCCCCAAGCAGATCGGCCGTCAGGCTCTTGCAGAGTGGATCGAACGCGAACTTGTCGACCTCACCTCCGACGAAAGCGACCTTGCAGCCAAAGGAGAAGTCGCATATCCGCGTCCGAACAAAGATGCCGCCCAGGCTCTTCTGGCAAGGCTTTACCTCAACTGGGGCGTCTATACCGGCTCTCCTCGCTGGGAAGATGCCAAGACAGCAGCCAAGAAGGTAATCGATAACGGCTACTCCCTGCACCCCAACTACCGCGAGGTATTCATGCAGGACAACGGAACCACCTGCGCCAACGACGAATTCATCTTCGCCTTCGACTACGACACCAACAACGCCCGCAGCTGGGGCGGCACCACCACCCTGTCTTCCGGCGCGTTCAACGACGACATGAACACCTTCCTCTCCGCCTATCTCGGAGCCAAGATGGACGATCCGGAGAATCCCGGATCCCTGATTACGGCGCCTTATGTCTCGGCTGAGGTCTGGAACGGCTACCATATCGACCCTGACTTCGTCGCTGACAACTTCGAACTCTCCGCCGCCGGATTCACGGGCACATCCTGCACACTCGGCTACAACGCCGCGGCGAGCGACCGCCGACTCATGCTCTGCAATATGGGCGCAGCAGCGGCAGCCTTCGACCCCGACAAGTCCGATACCGGTTGGAGGTGCTGGAAATGGGCGAAGATCACCTCGGAGGGCGTCGTCGTTCCCCGCGGAACCGATGCCAATCCCGACTGGAAGTATTCCAGCGCCGATTTCGCCATCTTCCGTCTCCCCGAGATGTACTATATCTATGCTGAAGCCGATGCCAACCTCCACGGAGGCACTACCACCGATGCTACAGCCCTCGGTTACATCAAGGAGATCCGCGACCGTGCAGGTCTGACCACTCCCGCTTCGATGACGGTGGCCGATATCCTCAAGGACAAGGCAGCCGAATACCTCTGGGAGGGACAGCGCCGCCAGGACGAGATTCGTCTGGGCGTCTTCGACTCTGACCCCAACCGCAGTGTCTATCCCATCCTCGAGAGCGACCGCTCAGCCAATCCCGGTCTCGAGCAGAACCCCGGTTATTCTGGAAACTAACAAAGGATGAATATGAAAAAGATAATTACAACGATATTAGGAGTCGCGACTGCGCTCTTCGCCCTGTCTTCATGCGGGCAGGTCGATAAGACCTTCGTGGACAGCAGCAAGGCGGTTGCTCCCGTAATCCTCTCGAGCAGTACTTCCAACGGCCTTTCCGCCACATACAAACCCGGCGAACTGGTCGTAGACGGAAAGGCTGTGGACAGCACCCTTGTGCGCCACTTCTTCGCCGCCGTAATGATTGACGAGACCGCCGTGAATGTCACAATCGCCTCCAAAGACGTCGATTCGACCAATACGGTTACCGCTCCGGCGGCGACACTCAGTTCGCTGCTTCTCTCCCGCGGTTATGAGTACGGGAAGAGCGCGAAAGTCAAATTCGTTCTCCGTGCCGGTATGAGCAGCGCGGCAAATACCGGTTATGTCGACTCCGAGACCACTATCGAGGCGACCATTAAACTCAAGAAGAATGCCGGCGGAGCATACGCCACATTCACCGAAGACAGCCCTTGGTCCGTGATCGGCTCGATCGCTTCTACCGGCAACAATTGGAATGCCGACGAAGCCATGATGAGCGACGGAACATGGCATGTCTGCGAGGGTCTCGTGCTGACCACCAAAGACCAGTTCAAGTTCCGTAAAGACGGCGCCTGGGGCACCAATTTCGGAGCAGGCCCCGGAATCAGCACCGAGCCTTATGTGGTCACCATCGGAGAAGAGCAGCCTGCCGGCGCCAACGGAAAGAACCTCGCCGTTCCCGAAGACGGTGTCTACGACCTGCTCCTCAACCCTGAGGCCGGTCTCTACAAGATCGTAGTCCACAAGGAAGACCCTCTCGCCGCCTACACCGAAGACAGCCCCTGGTCCGTAATCGGATCGATCGCTTCTACCGGCAACGAGTGGAAGTCCGACGAGGAGATGACCTCCAATGGCACCTGGCATGTCTGCCGCGCCATTGAGCTCACCACCAAAGATCAGTTCAAGTTCCGTAAAGACGGCGCCTGGGGCACCAACTTAGGCGCAGGTCCCGGCATCAGCACCGAGCCTTATGTGGTGACTCTCGGAGAAGAGCAGCCTGCGGGCCCGAACGGCAAGAACCTCGCCGTGCCCGAAGACGGTACGTACAACCTCTTCCTCGATCCTGAGGCCCAACTCTACAGGATAGAGAAGGTTCAATAAACTTTTTGGACCGGAGCCCCTGACCGGACTCCGGTCTCCCAATTGTATTTGAGAGATATGAAGAAGAAACAGCTCCTGCTTCTTGTCGCGGCGTCGATTCTCGCCTTCTCCTGCGGCAAAGACTCGAACACTATCCAGGTGCCCACCCCCTCATTCGCAAAGGGGGCTGACGTCAGCTGGCTCTCCGAGATGGAAAGCGACGGCAAGACCTTCCAGACCAAAAACGGCACAAAAGCCGACCTGTTCAAGGTGCTCGACGAGTGCGGGATCAACGCAATCCGGCTGCGGGTGTGGGTTAACCCCGCCGGAGGGTGGAGCGCCAAAGACGATGCGGTCGGCCTTGCCGAGCGTGCCGCCAAAGCCGGGATGGCCGTAATGATCGACTTCCACTACAGCGACTTCTTCGCCGATCCCTCGAGGCAGACTGTCCCCTCGGACTGGGCTTCAGACAAAGGCAGTCTCGACAAGATGTGCGGCCGTGTCGCCTCCCATACCAAGGAGGTCCTGAACGCGCTCAAAGACAAAGGCGTCTCCCCCGCTTGGATCCAGATCGGCAACGAGACCCGCAACGGCATGCTCTGGCCCCTCGGACAGCTCTGGGGCGACGGCGCCGGCGGATGGAGCAATTTCGGCGCACTCTACAAGGCGGGCTACGAGGCCGCCAAGGCCGTGTTCCCTTCGGCCAAGGTGATGCCGCACCTGCCCAATGCCTACGACGACAATGCCTGGTGGTTTACCGAACTGAAGAAGTACGCCGCTTTCGATATGATTGCGCTTTCGCACTATCCCCAGACAGTCGCGGCGATGAGCCCCCAGCAGTGCAACACGGCAGCTGCCAACCGGATCAAGGCGCTGTACTCTGCTTTCGGCGTGCCCGTCATGATCTCCGAAGTGGGAGTCAAAACCCCCGCCGACGAGACTGCCGCCGCCGAAGTGATGAAAGATTTCATGGGCAAGATCAAGGCGCTTCCCTCCTCGGTATGCGCGGGAGTTTTCTACTGGGAGCCTGAAGTGTACGACTGGTGGAAACCGGCAGTGTACACCTCCATGGGATGGAATGCCTACGACATGGGTGCCTTCCTCTGGGGCGGCAAACCATCTTCGGTAATGGACGCTTTTGCAAACTGAAAAAGATATGAAATTGAGAATACTTATAGCTTCGATTGCCCTCGTTGCGGCAATGGCCTCTTGCGGGAAGGACAACCCCTCCGACACATTCACTTCCGAGAGCGAATGGAGCATCATCGGCACCATCGGCGGCGACAGCTGGACCAAAGATATCGCCATGAAGACCGACGGCACCTGGCATGCCGCTTTCGGGGTCACGATTACCGACAAAGACGAATTCAAGTTCCGAAGAAACGGCTCGTGGGACACCAATCTGGGTGGTCTCTCGTCTGCGAAGGCTAATAAAGGCGAGAAGGTCGACCTCGCCCAGGGCGGCGACAACCTCAAGATCGCTGCCGGCACCTACGACATCTACCTGGCGCCGGAGAACTCCATCGCTTATTTTCTGGGCAAGGGCGCCGCTTTCACCCATGCCGCAGAAGGTGAAGTGGTCAAAGGAGCCGAACTGAAGGGAGAGTATTCCGCTTCGCTCGACCCTTCGTCCAAGCTTTCCGGCATCACCTACCAGCTGAACGTCTACTCGTTTGCCGACTCCGACGGCGACGGCTGGGGCGATTTCCAGGGCATCATCGACCACCTCGACTACCTCGACGCCCTCGGCGCGACGGCCCTTTGGCTCTCTCCCGTCAACGCCTCTCAGTCCTACCATGCCTACGACATCAAGGACTACTTCTCTATCAATCCCATCTACGGAGGCAAGGGCGCTTCCGCCAAGAAGGCTGAGACCAAGCTCAAAGAACTCATCGACGCAGCCGCGGCTAAGGGCATCGACATCTATATCGACTATGTCCTCAACCACTCCGGCGACAAGAACCCCTGGTTCACCGACGCCTGCGCGGGCAATGCCCCCTACAAGGACTACTACGTGATATCGGACAACTACTCCAAAGACGTAGCGGACGGCAAGATCGACAACTTCGCCGGGCAGACCGACCCCCACATGGGATCGTGGCACGGCATCTCCGGAACCAAGAAAAGCTACTTTGCGAGTTTCGACAGGTCCATGCCCGACCTCAATTACGGCCCCTGGACCACCTGCGAGACTTCTCCCGCTTTCGTCGAACTCGCCGCTTCAGCCGACAAGTGGATCCAGCTCGGTGTGAACGGCCTGAGGCTTGACGCCGTAATGTGGATCTACCAGTGCAACACGGAAGCCAACGTCAAGTTCCTCTACGAGTGGTACAACCACTGCAACGCCACCTACAAGGCACGCGGAGGAAAAGGCAATATCTATATGGTCGGCGAGGCTTACGACTGGAATGCCGACGTGGTGGCCCCTTACTATCAGGGCCTTCCCTCGCTTTTCGACTTCCCCTACTACGGCACTGTCAAAGACCGCATCAGCCGCGGCCGTGGATCCGACCTCGGAGCCACCATCAAGGGCATACAGGACAAGAACAAGAAAGAATACGCTTCCCGAAAGCACACTCATTCGGGAGGCTTCCAGGATGCAATCAAACTCTCCAACCACGACGAAAACCGCATCGCTTCCGAACTGGGCAACCACGACCAGAAGAAGCGTCTGGCGGGCGCCATCCTCCTCACTTCGCCCGGCAAGCCTTTCATCTACCAGGGCGAAGAACTCGGCTACTGGGGCGTCAAAAACAGCGGAGACCAGAACGTCCGCCAGCCTGTCTACTGGGCTAAAGGCGAAAGTGTGCCCAGAAGCTGGAGCGGTTTCGACATGTCCGTGATTTCCGACGGAATGTCGGTCAGCGAACAGTCGGCCGACGACCGCTCGATTCTGCAGCTCTACCGGCATTTCGCGTACGCACGCAACACCCACCCAGCGCTCGCGCAGGGAGAGATCGTGCCCATGAGCTCGGGCAACAGCGCGGTTGCCGCATGGAAGATGAAGAGCTCCAAAGAGACTGTGCTCGTGATGCACAACCTTTCGAGCGGCGAAGTGACTGTCAGCACAAGCGAGACTCCCGGCAACGTGATCGTCTCGAGCGCCAACGGCGAGATCAAGGTCGACGGCACCTCCGTCACCCTTCCCGCATATAGTTCCGTAGTATTTGCGCTCTAGTCCCAACGTGAAAGGACTCTCACGCATATTGCTGCTAATCCTGCCGGCTTTGCTGATTCTCAGTTGCGAGCCGCAGGAGATCGTAGTGCCGCCCGAAGGCGACCAGGGGCTGCCCGAGACGGCCGAGATTCCCGAGATCCATATCAGCGTCTCTCTCGCCGAGTGGAACCGCCTGCTGGCCCTCTACGACAACTACTACAAGACCAAACAATACATCAAGTGCGACGCCACCTACATCGACTCTGAAGGCTCGGTGACGGTCAGAGGCGCCGGGCTTAGGCTGCGCGGCAACACCTCGCGCCGCCGCCCGGAGTCAGGCTCCACACACCAGGCCGGCAAGACCGACTGGCACCATTGCCACTTCGGCCTCAACTTCCAGGAATACACCAAGGACGCCGCCCACCAGGTCAGGGACATCCGCAAAATCAACCTCAAGTGGTTCAAAGACGACGGCAACTACGTCCGGGAGGTCTTCTGTTACGATCTCTTCCGCCGCTACGGTATCTGGACGGCGCCCCACAGCTCTTACTGCCGCCTCTGGCTCAAGGTTGAGGGCGATCCGAAGGAAACTTATTTCGGCGTGTACGAACTGTTGGAGCCTGTCGACAAGCGTTTCCTTAAGGCGCGCGAAGGCTTCGGCTCGCCGGGCGGCAACCTGTGGAAGTGCCGCGGCGGCGCTGGCCTCAACACCCTCAACACTTCGTTCGGCCGCGACGACGGATCCGACGCGGAGTATGTCTACGAGTACAAAGGCTCCGCCGAGAAGTACGAGGGCGCCCGCGCCCAGCTCCAGGACTTCATCCTCAAGCTCACAGGAAAGGGCGAAGACAGCTTCTACAAGTGGATTCAGGAGGTGTGCGACGTCCCCCTGCTGCTCCGCACCTACGCCGTCAACGTGACAGTCGGGATGTGGGACGACTACTGGCGCAACTCCAACAACTATTACATCTACTTCAACACCACGGACAAGTTCGCCTACAAGTTCTTCTTCATCCCCTTCGACTACGACAACACCCTCGGAACCAGCCTGGAGATGGAAGACGCCGGCACCCAGGACCCGTTCCACTGGGGACGCGAAGAGAATCCGCTGATCGGCCGCCTTCTGCGCTTCGAAGATTTCAGGCAGATCTACAAGGAGGCCCTTCTCGAACTCGTCGACCCCGACAAAGCCCTGTTCTACTACACGGCGAGCATGCAGCGCATCCGCGACTGGCAAGACTCTATCCGCGAGTACATCCCCAACGACACGGGAGAGGACTGCGAAATCCGCGACGAACCCGCCTACTGGGGCAACCAGCACCGCTACAGGCTGCTTACCACCGGCCCCGACAACTTCTTCCAAGTCAAGACTCAAACAATACTAAAATACTGCAACCAATGAGAAAATACATCCTGACAATTTCCTGCCTGATTGTGGCGCTTGTTTCCGCTTGCAATCAGACGGCACCCGCGCCGGCAGACGACTCCTTCGTCTCCGAGGGCATTGTCTATGAGCTCAACACCCGCCAGTTCACCCCGGAGGGCACCTTCAACGCCGCCGCGGCCCACCTCCCCCGCCTGCGCGAGTTGGGAGTGGACATCATCTGGCTGATGCCCATCTATCCGATCGGCGAACTCGGCCGCAAAGGGACACTCGGATCATACTACGCGATCAAGGACTACTGCGACGTCAACCCCGAGTTCGGCACGCTCGACGACTTCGACTCTTTCGTGGAGCAGGCCCATTCGCTTGGGATGAAGGTTGTGCTCGACTGGGTCGCCAACCACACCGCACCCGACCATCCGTGGGTTACTGAGCAACCTGCAGAGTGGTACTATCGCGACTCGCTCGGCCACACCATGGTCGAGTACGACTGGACCGACATCGCAAAACTCAACTACGGCACCCCCGCCGTTCACGAAGCGATGGCTCAGGCAATGGAGTTCTGGATTGACCGCGGGATTGACGGTTTTCGCTGCGACGTAGCATATCAGGTGCCCGCAGAATTCTGGAAACCAACCATCGCAGCCCTGCGCGAGAAGGCCGGCAAGCCCATCTACATGCTTGCCGAGGCCGAAGAAGACTGGATGTACGAAGCCGGATTCGACTCGATGTACGGGTGGAGGCTTCACCATATCCTCAACGACATAGCACAGGGCCGAAAAGGTAAAGAAGACCTTGTCTCGGAGATTACCAAAGATTATCTTTCTCCCGCCGGACGCAGACTTACCTTTACCTCCAACCACGACGAAAACAGCTGGAACGGCACCGAATTCGAGCGCATGGGCGAGGCCGTCAAAGCCCTCTCCGTGTTATGCTGGACTTTACCTAACAGCCAACCGCTGATTTACACCGGTCAGGAAGTCGGCAATCTCCGCCGTTTCGAGTTCTTTGAGAAAGACGAGGCCCCCGAGTGGGGCGAGAGCGAGTGGACCGCCTTCTACAAGCAGCTCGCCGAGCTCAAGCATACCCATCCCGCACTCGACTCCGACGCCGCGTTCGAACTGCTTCCCGGCGACTCTTCGACCATCGCCTACAGGCGCACCAAGGGCAAGGACGCCGTGACGGTGAGCGTCGGGCTCACGGAGCCTTGGGAGTGGAAGATCGAGACCGGAGCCGACCGCATCAAACATATCGAACCGCTCTGCTGGTGGGTCGGGATGAACACCCCGCTCCAGCTTATGATTAACGGTCGCGACATCCGCGGCTTCGACGTGTGGATCGAGGGCGGCAAGGGCGTGAAGGCGACTGTCGCCCACGAACCCGAGAGCCCCAACTACCTCTTCGTCGATGTCGAGATCGACAAGACCGCCAAGCCGGGCACTTACCGCATCTGCTTCTCCAACGGGCAGGAAGAGTTCAGCGTCCCCTATGAGATCGGCTCGCGCAGGAGCGGTTCGGCAGCACGCACGAGCTTCACGGCCGCCGACCTTGTCTATCTTATCATGCCCGACCGCTTCGTCAACGGCGACCCGTCCAACGATTCGACCGCCCAGACGACCGAAAAGGCCGCCCCGGACGAGTTCTACGGCAGGCACGGCGGCGACATCGAGGGCATCCGCAGCCAGCTGGGCTACCTCGAGGACCTCGGCGTGACCGCCATCTGGAACACTCCGCTGCTCGAAGACAATGTCGACCGTGAGAGCTACCACGGCTATGCCTGCACCGACTACTACCACATCGACAGCCGCTTCGGGTCCAACGAAGACTACCGGCAGCTCGTTGCTGACGCGCATTCGCACGGCATCAAGATGATCATGGACATCGTCACCAACCACTGCGGCGACAGACACTGGTGGATGGAGGACCTGCCGTTCCAGGACTGGATCCATCAGTGGCCGGAGTACACCCACTCCAACTGCAGTTTCTCCGTACAGAACGACCCTTACGCCGCCGTGATCGACCGCGTCAACATGGAAGGCGGATGGTTCGACCGCTCGATGGCCGACATGAACCTCGACAACCCCTTCCTGCTGCGCTACTTCCAGCAGTGGGCCGTATGGTGGATCGAGTGGGCCGACCTCGACGGTCTGCGCGTAGACACTTACCCCTACAACGAGAAGTTCCCGATGAGCGAGTGGTGCGCAGCCGTTCGCGCGGAGTACCCTTCGATCAACATCGTGGGTGAAGTCTGGACCAACAACGTGCCCCAGCTCGCCTACTGGCAGACCGGCAACGGCAACCGCGACGGGTTCGACTCGAACCTCCCGGCGATCATGGATTTCCCCCTGCAGACCGCTTTCCTGCAGGCCCTCAATTACAACGGCAAGGTCAACTGGAACGAAGGGATGGTGCGCATCTACGACTGCGTGGCTAACGACCAGTTCTATGCCGACAAGGACAACATGCTCATCTTCACGGGCAACCACGACCAGGACCGCGTGGCCGACTGCCTCGGGCAGGATCCCGCCCGCGTCAAGGAGGCCTTTGCCCTGCTCGCGACCCTTCGCGGCATTCCGCAGGTGCTTTATGCCGACGAAGTGTTCGGCGTGAGCGCCGACCGCAGCCAGGGCCATGGCGGACTGCGCATCGACTTCCCTCTCGACTGGCAGGCCGATTCGCTGAAGGCCGACATGCACGACTACTTCAAGACGCTGTTTAACTGGCGAAAGACCTCTGAGGCCGTCCACAGCGGCTCGCTGAAACATTTCCTTCGCCGCGACAACACCTATGCGTTCTTCCGCTATCTTCCCGACTTCTCCGATGTCGTGTTTGTGTTTACCAACAACAACGAGCACCCCGTCTCCATTCCCTGGGAAGACTACGACGAGCTCACCGGCGAGTTCGAGGATGGATTCTGGACAGATGTGCTTACCGGAGAGATTATCAACCCTGCAACATACACGGTAAATGAAAAGACCTGCATTATTCTGCATCATAACACTGCTGGCGGCAGCCTGTAGCAACCCGAAGGCCACTGTGCTCGAAGAGCTTTCGTCTCCGGACGGCAAGCTCAAGATGTCGTTTATCATGACCCCGGAAGGCACACCGGAGTATAGCCTCGCTTATGGCGACGAGACCGTTATCCGTCCGTCGGCGCTCGGCTACGAGCTGCGCGGCACGGTCAAGGCCGAACAGATTGGCTACGAGGGCGACGAGGTCGTCAAGACCGACAGGCTGGAGCCCTACATGTTCAACCGCGATTTCACGGTAGAGAGCATCGGCCGCTCAGGCCTCGACGAGACCTGGAAGCCCGTGTGGGGCGAGGAAGACCATATCCGCAACCACTACAACGAGCTGTCGGTGGACCTTCTCCACAAGTCTGGCAAGAGGATGACCATCCGCTTCCGTCTGTTCGACGACGGTCTGGGCTTCCGCTATGAGTTCCCCCAGCAGAAGGAGATGACCTATTTCGTGATCAAGGAAGAGCTCACCGAGTTCACCCTCGGCGGCGACTACACCGCATGGTGGATTCCGGGCGACTACGACACCCAGGAGTACGAGTACATGAAGACGAAAGTCTCGGAGATCGGCCCCGTGTTTGACCGCGAACTCGTGGGCAACAGCTCGCAGACGCCCTTCAACCGCTGGGGCGTGCAGACCGCCCTTCTGATGAAGACCGAGTCGGGGCTTCTCGTAACCATCCACGAAGCCGCATGCGTCGATTATGCGACCATGCACCTGCTGATGGACCCCAAGGAACTCACTTTCACCTCGTGGCTGACCCCTTCGGCCGACGGATTCAAGGGGCACATGCAGACTCCGCGCACTTCGCCCTGGAGAACTGTTCAGGTAGCCCCCGACGGCCCTTCGATGCTCGCGAGCAGGCTTGTGCTGAATCTCAACGAGCCCTGCGCCTACGAGGATGTCAGCTGGATCCACCCCGTGAAGTACATGGGTGTGTGGTGGGAGATGATCTCAGGGGCCGGCGAATGGAGCTACACCTGGGATGCGCCCAACATCACCCTCGGGAAGTTCGACTACGCTGCGGCTAAGCCCCACGGAAGACATTCCGCAAACAACGCCAACGTGCGCAAGTACATCGACTTCGCTGCCGCGAACGGGTTCGACGCAGTCCTGGTCGAAGGCTGGAACATCGGCTGGGAAGACTGGGCCAACTGTGGCAAGGACTATGTGTTCGATTTCGTTACTCCTTACCCCGATTTCGATATCAAGGCGCTCAACGCATACGCCCATTCCAAGGGGATTAAGCTCGTGATGCACCACGAGACCTCCTCGAGCGTTCGCAACTACGAGCGCCACATGGAAGCGGCCTATTCGCTGATGAACAAGTACGGCTACGACGCCGTCAAGAGCGGCTATGTGGGCGATATCGTCACCCCCGGCGACCACCACTACAGCCAGTTCATGAACAACCACTACCTCTACGCAGTGACCGAGGCCGCAAAGCACCATATCATGGTCAACGCCCACGAAGCCACGCGACCGACCGGCCTTTGCAGGACCTACCCCAATCTGATAGGCAACGAGTCCGCCCGCGGCACGGAGTACCAGGCATTCGGCGGCACCAAGCCCCCTCACGTGGCTATCCTGCCCTTTACTCGTTTGAACGGCGGTCCGATGGACTTCACCCCCGGTATCTTCGAGCAGGACCTCAAGGCATGGTGCGGACGCGACAGCTACGTGAACGCCACCATCTGCAACCAGCTCGGACTGTATCTTACGATGTACTCTCCGCTCCAGATGGCGGCTGACACTCCCGAGCACTATTCGGAGCACCTGGATGCTTTCCAGTTCATCAAAGACGTTGCTGTCGACTGGAGCGAAAGCCGCTACCTCGCGGCCGAGCCCGGCGAATACATAGTCGCTGCACGCAAGGCAAAGAAGACTGGCCGGTGGTTCTGCGGCGGTGTGACGGGCGATGACGCGCGCGACTTTACGGTGAGTCTTGATTTTCTTGACACGGGCCGCTACGAGGCCACCGTCTATCAGGATGCACCCGATGCCCACTACAAGACCAACCCCAAGGCTTACACTATCACCAAGCAGACCGTTACTGCTTCCGACTCGCTCGAGGTGCACATGGCACCCGGCGGCGGATTTGCTATTTCGTTCAGAAAACTATAAATGATGACCGGCCTCAACGTTCCCGTCGCTTCGCGACCCTATTCCGGGCAAAGGTCACTTTTGAGGCCGGTCGTCATTCAATGACATACAAAAAGACATGAAAGTAATTTTTTCAATCGAATATCATACTCAGTGGGGCGAGAGCCTCGCGCTGGTTCTCGAAGACAAGAAGCACCCTATGAATTGGAGTGCCGGAGATATATGGACCGTGACCGTCGACAAAGTCAGCGCCGCGGCGCTGAAGAACTACGGCTACGTGCTGATGCAAGGCGGCCTCGTGACGCGCGTCGAATGGGACAACCACAGCCTCAAGGCTCCGGCAGGGACGAAGGTGCTGAACCTGCGCGACTCGTGGATCGACTGCCCGATCGAAGGTTGCCCGTTCCCGCGGAGACACATTGCCGAGAAGTTCGACCGTCCCGGCTTCAGGGGCGCCGGCATCGCCGTGCCGGTGTTCTCGCTGCGCTCGGAAAAGGACTTCGGCATCGGTGATTTCCGCGACCTCCACGAGCTCGTTGACTTCGCCGTATCGACCGGGCAGTGCATTATCCAGCTGCTGCCCATCAACGACACCACCCGCAAGGGTGAGTGGAAGGATTCGTATCCCTACAGCCCGGTGAGCAGTTTCGGTCTGCACCCGCTCTATATCCACCTGCAGGATCTCGGCATCAAGGAAGACAAGGCTTTCCTGGCAGAGCAGAAGGCTTTGAACGATCTTCCGGAGATCGACTATCCCCGTGTGTTCAAGGCCAAGATGGCCCTTGTGCGCAAGGCCTTCGAAGCCCGCGGCGCGAAGGATCTTGCTTCGGCTTCCTTCAAGAAGTTCTGCAAGGAGAACTCCTACTGGCTCGATGAGTATGTAGAGTTCTGCGCAAAGCGCGACTCCAATGAGCCCGACTACCACCGCTGGATCCAGTACCACCTCGACAAGCAACTGAGCGAAGAGGTGGCCTACGCCCGCGCGAAGGGGATCTCCCTTAAGGGTGACCTTCCAATCGGCGTGTCCGGCGACAGTGCCGACGCCTACTTCCACCCGCAGCTCTTCAATCTCGACTCGAGCGCCGGCGCCCCGCCGGACTATTTCTCGACCGACGGCCAGAACTGGGGCTTTCCGACCTACAACTGGGAGGAGATGGCAAAGGACGATTTCGCCTGGTGGAAGAGCCGACTCAGGAAGATGAGCCAGTACTTCGATGCCTTCCGCATCGACCACATCCTCGGGTTCTTCCGCATCTGGGAGATTCCCGCTGAGTACAAGAGCGGCCTTATGGGCCACTTCAACCCCGCGATGCCCTACAGCGCCGAGGAAATCTACAATATGCAGCTCCCTATCGACGGCCTCTTCCACGAAGATCCCCGCCATCCCGGATACTACCAGCCGCTTATCAATCCCGCATCCGCCGAGTTGCCGCAGTGGCAGCAGGAGCGTTTCGGCGCCCTCTACAACGACTTCTTCTACCACCGCCACGACGAGTTCTGGAGGCGCAACGCCGAGCGCAAACTTCCCGAACTGCTTAGCGCAAGCGGGATGCTCGCCTGCGGAGAAGACCTCGGCATGGTCCCCGACTGCGTACCCGGGGTGATGGATCACTGGAAGATACTCTCTCTCGAGATGGTCCAGATGGACAAGGGCCGCCCTTGGCCCTACCTCAGCGTATGCGCCACCTCCAGCCACGACATGGCGACCCTTCGCATGCAGAACGCCGAGGCCGGCAAGGGCGATCTCGCCCCGTGGGACCTTCGCCGGATTCTTTGGGACCACCTGAGCTCCGCTTCGATGCTTGCCATCTTCCCGCTCCAGGACTGGGTGGGGCTCGACGCCGACCTGCGCCGTCCCGACTTCGAAAACGAACGCATCAACCAGCCGGCCGACCCCAACCACCACTGGCGCTACCGCTTCCACCTCCCCCTCTCCGTGCTGAACTCCGAAAAAGCCTCCGAACTGCGTGTGCAGATCGAAGGCCTTGTGAGGGACTCCTATCGTTACTGTCAATAAAAAGTTCAGAGTAATAATCACTATCTTTGGGAAAAGGACTAATTATGAAACGGCTATTTTTGTCTATTTGCACGTCGTTTATCCTATTGTTGCCCGCCTTGCACGCACAACAATCGGCAAAAGGCATCGATTCGCCGGAATTAATTGTGCCTCAACGCAAAGAGTACCCCACTCTTGAAAGTGTCATACAACTCCAAGACTCTTTGGAGCGAAGTAGTCGCGCTCTTGCGTTTCGGGCAGGAAGCAGTAGAGACCTTTCACAATATGCCGTAGGCTCCATCCCTATTCAAGGGTCCGTCAGTCCGTCCGGGGCGCGAATATACAATATCCCTATTGCAAGAGCTCAGGGATATAGCCTCACTCCCAGTGTTTCCCTTGTCTATAATAGCCAGGCTGGCAACAACGTAGCTGGGTACGGATGGTCTATTGGGGGATTATCTGCCATTACCGTCAGAAATTCGAACCTCTTCTATGACGGAGCGGCCCAGGGAGGAGTTTTTGATTCCACCACCGCGAAATACGCCCTCGACGGTAACCCGCTCGTTACCTCTGATTCGGGCGTATCAGATTATTCTCTTGCTACTGCCAGAGGGAATATTTTGGTCAGCAAGCACACTAATGCATCCGGACAAGTGAGGTATTTCACTGCCCTGTACCCTGACGGAGGGACCGCCACTTTCGGATTCACAACCAACTGGTATCCCCAAAGCACCTACCCTATTTCTCTTCTTACCGACAAGGACGGAAATACCATTCATTTCTATTATACCCAAACGGGGAATTATTACTATATCAACTCCATCACATACGGCAACGGAGCACGAATCGATTTCACATATTCTTCTCGAAGCGATGTCGCTCCGTACCAATACTCATCCTACGGACAATCGCTCCCGTTCCCTCAAAAACTTCTCTCCGGGATTACCAGCAGAGATGGCAGTGAGACGATATGCGAGTATCTGCTTTCACATGAATATTCAGATGGCGTCTCGTTGCTTAGTGAAGTCCGTTGCCTCTCGGGAGGAGAAGATCTGCCTCCGCTGGAGTTTTCGTACGGAGACGGAAACCTTTATCCGGATAATCCACATTTCGACACCACCGCGGAAGAAATATTCAATTTACACTTCACAAAGTCTGATTCTCTCAGACTTGAATATCACCGCGGAAAACTCATTCCTTGTAATCCCAACGACGGAATAGTCGTTCTTCCAGCCTTAAGTACTTATACACAAGTCGACAGAAAGTGGGTGATTTTCCACGGCTACTGCTACAAGTACGGAAGCGCTTACGATCCACAGCAGGATATCCTTTGTAACGTTACAGCATATAATTTCTCGCAACAACGAAATATCAAAGCGGAAGCGGGATTTCAAACGATTGAGGCCGTAGACATAGACGGTGATGGCACTGATGAACTCGTGAAGATCAATAGTTCATCATCTTCGCAGGACGTCACGACCTATAAGATTACAGTATATTCCTTTGACACCTCGTTCGACTACTCTGCCACCTCCTTTACCGTTTCTGTCTCAGACGGGACACACAATGCCGCGTTCAACAATCCAGCCAAGAGTTTCTACCGATTCGGCAATTTCCGTGGTGACGGGAAAACGATGCTTCTAATCATGACCAAGCCCCATTCCAAGTTTGCCCTCATAGACTTGAATGCCGGAGTGAAGATTAGTGAAAACAGCTTATTTACCATAGACGAGGAATATAACAACCTGGTTATTACCGCTGATTTTGAGAATGACGGGAAGACGGATTTATGCCATATATCAGATTCCGGGATGGATGTCTATTCCCTATCCGATGCCTCAAGCACCTCATTCTCATTAAGAACCACCTACTCCGGGCTTACCCGGGATCTGCTGTATAGAGACACCGCCTTCGGCCGGTCTGGCCCGGTATCCAAGGCGCGTTTATATACTGTTGACCTGAATGCAGACGGTTATCTCGATATCGCCTCGGCTCCAGATGAACATTTAGAAACACCAACTTTGGTTCATCACCCAAGCCGGTGGAATTTTGCCCGGTTTAACGGGAAACAGTTTTCAATAGATACAACTTTCGTCAAGACAAGAAAACCTGACGATTCTATTGTTTTCCTTGATGTGGACAAAGACGGGCTTCCGGATATCCTGCATATACAAGACTCTCTGCTTTACTATTGTCCTAACGATAATGGTCGGTTCTCGGAATATAATAATTACTCTGGAGTTACGATTAATGCTTCATCTGATCTTATCCCAGGAGACTGCTCTTTGTATGGGACATCGGGGATTATCGCTGTAATGTCCGGCCCTTGGACCAGGCTATACGAATTCAGTCTTGACCACACCTCAAGAAGAAGTTTGACCCGAATGACGGACAGTTTCGGGATTATTCATACCAACACGTACCGCCGAACAGGAGGGTATACCGGCGCATACTTGATGGATCCTGGCAGATCTTATTCTGCTGCGTCAGGTTATTCTCGGCTCAGGGCCTCGCTCAATGTCCTTTACTGCTCTGCTGACTATAGCGCCTCCTTCCAGCCTATTACAAACACTTCCTACACTTACTGGGACGCCGTCTATCACACAAGGGGCCTCGGTTTCTGCGGTTTCGGGAAGATCCGGACGATGGATTACATCTCGAACGATGAAACCATCACCATCCTCGACCCCGAGAAATTCGGCGTGCCAACATCCGTCTCCGTCAGTAAGGTAGCGAGGAATGCCCCTTACTCCACCGTCACCAACACCTACGACTCCCACTCGACCACCTACGGTAAGCTCAAT
Organism: uncultured Bacteroidales bacterium; assembly: GCA_946546175.1. Classification (GTDB taxonomy): domain Bacteria; phylum Bacteroidota; class Bacteroidia; order Bacteroidales; family UBA932; genus Cryptobacteroides. The sequence goes on along the minus strand of CAMNNY010000146.1, from coordinate 13,410 downwards.
CCCAGGTTGACTCAAAGTATCTCCGTCGATTCCCTCACGGGGACAACATCCCAAACATGGTACACATACGGGGCTTACGATCTTCCGTCCACGATAATCCGGAGCAGCAGGTTGCAGGGCGGCATCGGGCAAAGGACAAGAACTGAACTGACATACTCCAACAGCATTTCCCCAGCACTGTATCTGATCGGCTCAGTCCTAGAAGAATCCTCAATCAGCGAAAACGACGGAGACCAACTGCACTCGTGGGTCGAACGTATAGTCAACACATATGATGCTTCTTTCCATCCGCTCACAAGCCGTCAATATGTAGGGATAGATTCCGCCACCAATCTCGTCTCTACCACCCGCCGCACCTACGACTCTCACGGCAACGTTACTTCCGAAAAGACCGCGCCTTTCAACAGCGCCGAGTTTGTCGGAGACTCTTTGGTCTATGACTCCAATGGCAGGTACCTTGTGAGTAAGACAGATGCCATTGGACTCACCTCTGTCTACTCGGGTTACAACAAGTTCGGCAAACCCACATCCGTCACGGACTATCACAATCATACCTCTGCCTACACCTACGACTCCTGGGGAAATCTGACTGGTACATCCTACCCCGAAGGGGGCTCCGGGCAGACGACTACCGACTGGGGCGGAGACGGCTTATACACGGTTACGCACACCGAGACGGGATCTCCCGAGACTGTCATCCACTATGATGCACTCGGGCGAGAGGTCAAGAGCGGCGTCAAGCGTTTCGACGGACAGTGGCAGTGGACCAAGCGGGAGTATGATGCAAGGGGAAGGCTTAGCCGTGTGTCCTTGCCTTATCGCGGGAGTTCTCCCGCCTATTGGAACACCTACTACTATGATGATTACGACCGTCCCGACTCCCTTGTCGAAGCCTCCGGGCGTGTGACCCGCTGGTCCTACTCCGGCACGAGTACCACCACCGTCAAGGATGGAGTCACCACTACCGTCACTACAGATGCACTCGGGCGGACTGTGGGCGTCTCTGATGCTGGAGGAACGGTCACTTACAACCTTCGGGACGACGGACAGCCTTCGTCAGTGGTGGCTCCGGGCAATATCGTCACAACCTTCACCTACGACGACTACGGACGTCGGACGCAGATGGTCGACCCGAGCCTCGGCACGGAGTCCGACTCCTTCGTCTGGAACGCCGACGGTTCCTCTTCGACTACTCACACCAATCGCAACGGAACTGTCACCACCGCCAAGGACAAGTACGGAAGAGTGACATCAGTCTCGCGCGCCGGGGAGTTCAATACGACTTACTCCTACGACACTTACGGGAGGCTGAACAGTGTGTCGTCCACCAACTCCACTGGCAAGCAGTACACCTACGATGCTTATGACCGCATAGCGACCCTCAAGGAGACCGTTCCCGATGGGAAGTGGCTCCAGAAGACCTACTCCTACTCCGCAGGAAGCGTCCTGTCGAGCATTGCCTATACAAGTCAGTCCGGGTACATCACCACCGAGAACTACACCTATGCGAACGGACACAACACGGGCATAACCGTTCCGAGCAGCGTGGGCGGAGGCCAGCTTACGGTCTGGTCCCTCGTCTCTGAGAATGACCTCGGACAGCCCACCGAGATAACCACCGGAGGGTTCAACAGGCAGTACGGGTTCACGGCATTTGGTCTGCCTACATATCGCAAGATGGACGACGGCTACATTCAGAATTACTCCTACCAGTTCGATCCGCTCACCGGAAACCTCCTTAGCCGCACAGATGAGTTCTTCCACAGAACGGAGTCTTTCACCTACGACAACCTCAACCGCCTTACGGGCATCACCCAAGGTGGAGTCACCAGGCAGATTGTCTACTCAGACAACGGTAACATCAACTCGATTGGCGGAGTCGGCACTCTCATCTACGGAGGTGGTGAAGGCGTAAGCCCCTATGAGGTCACCGGTCTTACCCCGGAAGCCGGCCAGCCCACCTACCGCCAGAGGAGTGTCACCTACAACTCCTTCGACAGGCCGGCATCCATAAGTGAAGGTACGTACCTCTCTTATCTTGAGTATTCGGCAGGCGGAGAGCGAGTCAAAATGGCGGTTCGTGACACGCTCAATACACATCTCCTCATACGTTACTATATAGGTTCCCGCTATGAGTACGACATCAATCCCGCCGGAGGCGTCATACAGAAACTCTACATTGGTGGCGATGCCTACTCCGCACCGATGGTGTGGATTAAGGACGACCTGGGGAAGAACGGCTTTTACAATATCGGGCGGGACTATCAAGGCAGCATCACGGAGATTACCGACACAGGCGGATCCGGCTATATGGTACATAATCGCTACGACCCTTGGGGCAGGCCGGTAAACCCCTCCACCGGGAATCTCTATCCGAACGACAATTGGCCTTATCTGTCGCTTGGACGCGGCTACACCGGTCACGAAATTCTCCCCTGGTTCGGCCTTATCAACGCCAACGCCCGCCTGTACGATCCTCTGCTCGGCCGCTTCCTCAGCCCTGACCCTTACGTCCAGGACCCTGACAATCCGCAGAACTTCAACCGCTATTCCTACTGCCTCAACAATCCGCTGAGGTATACTGATGAGAGTGGGGAGTTTGTAATTACTACGACGATTGCAGTCATCATTGCCGGCGCTACGATAGGTGCTGTGGTTGGAATGTACCAAGGGTATAAGATTGGTGAGAGTAAAGGTGCTGGCGGTTGGGCTATGGCTGGTTATATGCTTGGCGGTGGAATAATTGGAGGTGTTGCAGGGTTGGCTAGTGGCGTGGTAGGACTTGCCGCTGCTCCAGCTGTGGCTTCTGCAGGTTTGGGAGGGTTCATAGGTGGTGCAGTAACGGGAGGATTAACCGGGGCTGCTGCCGGATGGATAAATGGACTTGGATTTGGTCTCTTGTCAACTGGATCCATTTCGTCCTCGCTAAAATCTGCTGGAATCGGATTACTTTCAGGAACTCTCATTGGGGCTTTTATGGGCGGGACAATTGAAGGCGTCAGTGCCGCAATTAAGGGTAAGGACTTTTGGACCGGCAATCTTAAAATAAAAGCTCAGACAAATCACCATAATCCTCTTTCTTCGCCAAAGAATGAGATTGAGATACCCCCTATTGAATCCCCACGTGCGGTTGATAATGTCCCCAATGAATACTCTATTCGCTGGGAAACAGAGAATAATGGGACCTTAAGGATGGATGACTTGTCTCCTAAATTGTTATCAAAGCGACCGGAAATTATTGGATATAATAAGTCCTTAACATCTGGAAATACCTATCACGAATTTCCACGGTATTTTGATGAATATATTGTTAAATATGGCGCAAGTTATTCAAGGTTGAGTGATGGATCAACTTTTTTTACGATGACTGGATCAATTAATGACCAAAATGGTGTATACACTATTGGAATCAACGATTCTGGGATTATTTATCATAGATGCTTTTTCCCCCGTAAATAGTTTATTATGATGATCATTTGCTTGAAAAACATAAATGGAATAATTGAATTGATGTTACAAAAGAAAACAGAAATGGATGAGGCTAGTGTTTTCGCTCTCAGTATTAGGCATAATCCATTCTCTGTCGACATGTTTGTTTCTATATATGAGTCTGTTTTATACGGGTTCGTTATGGGCGTTAAAGAGATGCATTCGCTGCACAGGAATCGCCTGGTTTTGAGTTCTATTAATAGTGAATTAACTGTTCTTTTTACAATGGATGAAGCCGGCAGGATTGTTGCCGATGTAGAGGTCTTTGCTGGGTCAAACGGTTTATTGAAATTCAGCTTTGATTTTGACCAATCTTTTTTGCCAGAGATTATAACAGACGACAACTTTAGCGGGGAACTATAACATAATCAAGAAGTTTATAAATCTGAGTTTTGCTGCGTTTTATACATAATACTATGAGTAAACCCATCTCCCATTACCCATGTGCCATCCTACATTAGTCTGGCAAATCTAATCGGTTGACTCCCAAAAAACCTTTGTAATTACCTAACTTTCAATATTTTCAAAGAACTATTTTGAATTTTTACCGGACACACATGTAGTTATATCAATAAATGATAAAGAGTTCAGAATAACAGTCATTCACGTGAGTTCGACGAATTATAACGAAAGAAGGATAGTTGAATAAGGCTAGATTCGTAGGGACGGACGCGTTCTACATCAATCGTCGGCTTCTTCGGGAAGAAGGAACTGGCCGCCAGAACTACCTAAGTTTCTTCCTCGAAATCATAGCGACAAAATTCTTGATATAAAAAAGGTTCGAAGTAGGCTTAGGCTAGCGCTTGAGACAACTGCCAACATCAACAGCGACAAAGCCTCCGAGCTGCGTGTGCAGATCGAAGGCCTTATAAAGGACAGTAATCGCTACTGCTGATATAGAAGCTTGGGGCAAAGAACCTCAAGCTTTTTTTATTATCTTTGAGAAGGAGTTTTGCTGGATTCTACTCTGAAGTGCAACGCTTTGAAGCCTGACAGTATAACTTTACTGTCATAAATAGAAAAGCGATAGAGGATGGGATACAAGCATTTGACAAGGGAGCAGCGATATACGATTGAGGCGTTGTTGCAGACGCCTTTGGCGAGAGAAGTGGAGACATCCTTTCAAATCTCGAATCTTCAGAACTTAGTGGAATGTGGCCGTTATGTCATAATTATGCCAATGAAACTTATGAATTAGCTGGTTCTATTTGTATAGGAATTATTACAGGACGTTGTACAATAACTATAGACTCATACGCCCCTATGGTGCCTACGTGCCCGACGTATATTGCCCCAAAACCATGACAAAAGAGACCAAATATACCTTTTCAAAAATAATCTTTTTCGTTAGTCTAGTCTTATTTGTTGTGACGCTTCTGTTTTTTATTTGGCAACAAATAATAAACGTCGAACTATTACGCAATGGGGCTCCAGCAGTGGCGACTATGATTCATAGAGATGGTGGTAATGCGTACTATGATATTGAATATGATGGTGTATATTATACTGGATCTATAAAGTTATCTAAGTCGGCCATGAGACGTTTTTTACCCGGGGAAAGAGTTGAAGCATTAGTATTACCGGAGAAATTAGAATATGATAAAGAACAAACTTTTCTCCGTCATCATATGGTGTTTCTTCGCCCGCTTCCTCCCTCCCAACAGGACATTACGAAAGAGCGCGAAAGAATTGATTCGATGTATAATTGTATAGGGCGTCCTTGATATAAACTAATGTGGTGACCTGCCGTACCTGGGCATGTACAGCTCCGGGGGCTAACCGGATTGTCGTAGGAAACAATAATTCATGGTATTATACCCCTGACCATTATCATACTTTTTATTTGTTTAAACCATAATGCATTATTATGTTTCATTATCTAAGCCTCTCGGAGATCCAGGAACTTGTCAATAGTAATATAAATGATGTATTCGTAAGTATTGATCACAATGCCAAAGGCGAGAGAGGCCTCATTGACACTATCGCCATCGCCCTAAACAGTCCATATAAAGATGATAATTGGGATGGGATAACCGAAGTTCTGATTGATCCGTTTTGGTTAAATGATCAGGTAGTGAGGATAATCCACTACGAACTACCTGATTTGTCAGACGACGAAATGAGGGTTTATTTGTCAATACTGAAATACATCAGCGATGAGTGGAGCAAGAAGGAAGACTTTCGCCCTGGGGCACATTGTCCGGATTTAATTATTTATTTTCGCTCCGATCTTAAAAATGAGATTGATCAATATTAATGGAATGCTCTTCTTAACCACCTCCCGCTCTCGGTGCTGAACTCCGAAAAAGCCTCCGAACTGCGGGTGCAGATCGAAGGCCTTGTGAAGGATAGCGGAAGGTACTTAGGCTAAAGCCGGAGATACATAAGCGTGAACCTTGCTCAAACGACGCTGTATATCGGCGTCGTTTCTTGCTTTTTGCATAGTATAATCAGCTTGCAGTCCCATCAGGAGGTCAGCTGATATGCCCAATGCCGTTTCGACATAGAGCGCGACGGCGGCAGAAAGCGGACGTCTCTCATTGAGAATGTCATTAAACATAGTGTATGGCACTCCGATACATTCGGCAAAAGCCTTCTGCGGAATACCTCTGGCAATAAGTTCATCTTTGATAACCTCGCCGGGATGAGTTGCATTGAAAGTTTTGTGCGCCATAGTACAAGTCAGACAAATAATCCTTAGTGAAAACAATCTGCATCTGTATGTTTGTCTGCGCAAATATACAAATTTTTTTTCAAATAATACACTTATTTAGTGTATCGAAAATCTTTACATCTGGCAACATCAACAGCGACAAAGCCTCCGAGCTGCGTGTGCAGATCGAAGGCCTTGTGAGGGATAGCGGAAGGTACTTAGGCTAGTCTTTCGCGATGGTCTCGCGCATCTCGGTATCGGCCTGGATGTTCTTCATCCGATAGTAGTCCATGATGCCGAGATTGCCGTTGCGGAAGGCCTCCGCCATTGCGAGAGGCACTTGGGCCTCGGCTTCGATGACCTGGGCGCGGGCTTCCTGGGCCTTTGCCTTCATCTCCTGCTCGAGGGCGACAGCCATTGCGCGGCGCTCCTCTGCGCGCGCCTGGGCAATGTTCTTGTCGGCATCGGCCTGATCCATCTGAAGGACGGCGCCGATGTTCTTGCCCACGTCAATATCGGCGATATCGATCGAGAGAATCTCGAATGCCGTGCCGGCGTCGAGGCCCTTGCCGAGCACGACCTTACTGATTGAATCCGGATTTTCGAGCACTTCCTTGTGACTCTCTGCCGAACCGATCGAGGAGACGATACCCTCGCCAACTCGGGCGAGCACGGTCTCTTCGCCGGCGCCGCCGACGAGCTGCTTGATGTTGGCGCGCACGGTCACACGGGCCTTGGCGATAAGCTGGATACCGTCCTTAGCCACTGCCGTTACGGGAGGCGTGTTGATAACCTTGGGATTGACCGACATCTGCACAGCTTCGAACACGTCGCGGCCGGCGAGGTCGATGGCGGCGGCCATCTTGAAGTCGAGAGGGATATTCGCCTTGTTGGCGGAAATAAGGGCCATGACCACCTTGGAGACATTGCCCTTGGCGAGATAGTGGGCCTCGAGTTCGTTGGCCTTGAGGGAAAGACCGGCCTTGGTGCCGGTGATGAGGGCCATTACGATAGTATTGGGATTGACACCCCTCCAGCGCATGAGCACGAGATGGATGAGGCTCACTCTGACGCCCGACAGGATTGCCTGGAACCAGAGCGGTACGGGGAAGAACCAGAGAAGGATGATGAGGGCGACTACGATGATCGCACCCCAGATGATGATTTGGGTCATATGAGGGTTATTTTATGGGTTTTACAAATACTTCGTTGTCTTCGACTGCCGTGACCTCGACCTCCACGCCGGGGTCAACGAACGATCCGTCGGCATTGTGGGCCTCGCAGGTGACGCTCTCGAATTTGACCTTTCCGATAGGCACGAGGCGCGAAAGTGTCACGCCCTTGTCACCGACGGAAACCTTCTCCACTTCGGTATTGGCCTTGACGTCGATCTGCTCGTTTTGCTCCAGCCTCTTCCATGTCTTTCCCCTGAGCATGATAATAAAGAGAATTATAACGATGACTGCCACCACCGCGGTAACGATGGTGCCCGTCTTGGTGTCAACCTTGATGAAGGCATAGACACATGAGCCCACGAACGAAGCCAGACCGACTATGCCGGCAAAGCCCATTCCGGGAGTAAGCAGAAATTCTATCAGCATCATGAGGATACCGAGAAGTACGAGTGAAATGATAACGAGAGTAGGATTCATATCGCTTTATTCGTCAAATATGATTGTTATTCTGGGTCCGTAAGATTTCTTGGTGAAGGGGAAAGAGCCCTCAACGCCGGCTGTTACGATGTCGCTTTCGCTGATCTCGCGCGAGGCGGCCCGTTCGCTCAGGATCTGCTCTTCAAGACTGGCCTTTTCGGCAAGAACGGCATCGAGCTCGGCCTGAATGGTCGGACGCTCCTCCGGAGTGACGGCGTCGAGCTTGCGGCGCAGCTCCTGCTCTTTGTCCGCAGCGGCCTGATAACGCGACTGCAGGCCGTCGGCCGAAGATTCTATGGTCCGATTGTCTTTTACGGGAGCCAATTCGGCGATCTTGGCCAAGTCCTTTGGCTTTGCCACCGCCCGATAGGCTGGTGTTTCTGTATTGCGGACCACGTAAACATGGACGTCTTCTCCGTCGGGCCCGAGCCCTCTCGTAGAAGCGAATACGCTGTACTGCCCGTCTTCCGTCCTTACGAAGAGGAAATCGTCGAAGGGAGACGAATACGGGAAGCCCATGTTGTGGGGCTCGCCCCATTCGCCAAGCCGCTCATCCCAGTCGCTGTAGTAGAGGTCAAGCCCGCCGAAGCCCGGCAGGTTCTTGGACGCGAAGTACATGCGGTTGCCGTCGACCATCGGGTAGTACATGTCGAGCGAACTGTCACGGCTGAGGTGCAGCTCTGTTTCGTCTCCGGTATAGTAGACGGCAGGGGCACCGGCGACAGGCCTCCAGGATTTATCCGGGAGCGGGTAGTATAGGAAGAAATCGTCTGCGCTGAAAAGTGCGCGCGCAACGACGTTGAGGTCGGGGACTTTCTGCGTGTGGGTCCGGGCATAGTCGGCCTGACGGCGGCGCTCGGCGATTATCGCCTTGAACTCGCGGTCTGAGCAAAGCTTTTCCGCTTCGAGGAAACTCTCGTAGGCCTTTGCGAAGTAGTAGCGGTCGCTGTAGTCATTGCCCTTTTCGACGAGCTCGTCAACCCTGGCGGCAAGCCGGTTGAGGCTGTCCTGGCGGGCGACACGCAGACTGTCGGCGCGTTGTTGGGCCCGTAAAATGCTATCCTGGCGCATCAGGAGGCTGTCGGCTATGCGGCGGGCGAGCGCGATGCTGTCTACCATTGAGAGGTAGGCCCTTTCGTGGGCGGTAAGCTCAGATTGTGAGGCGGCAGAGTCAGGCTCGGGCAGCAGAATCAGGGTTGAGTCGCTGACCATCCTGACCCAGAGGCTGTCGCGGGCGGGGGACTTGACAGGATGCTGAGACTGGGCGGCGGCCGAAAAAGAGAAGGCGGCCGGCGCGGCAAACGCAAGCATTACCAAAATCTTAGTGGCCAGTCCTTTCATTACCCCATACGTGTGTAGACTACAAAAATAGCAAATAAGATGATTAGTCCTTTCTTTGTGCGAAAAAATTGTTTAAATTTGCGGGCTTATTTTCGGACAGTACGAAATATAAATTTTAAAATACAACAAAACTATTATGCAAAGTAAAGGCGCAATCAGACTCGTAGCGATTCTTCTCGCCATTGCGTGCATCTGGCAGCTCTCCTTCACAGCCGTGACCAGCATCATGGAAAAGAAGGCTGACAAGTATGCCGAGAAAGCGGTCGAAGCGTTCGATCTGTCAAAAGTTGCTGCTGAGGATCAGGCTTACGCGCTTGACTCCATCAGGAAGCACCAGAGCAGGTGGTACACAGACTCCATCTCCTCTGAAAAAGTCTATTTCGGATTTACCTACAAAGACGTTAAGGCAAAGGAAATCAATCTCGGTCTGGACCTCAAGGGCGGTATGAACGTCATGCTCCAGGTACAGCTTGAAGACCTCGTGAAGGCCCTCGCCGGTGAGCACACCCCCGAGTTCAATAAAGCCGTCTCCCTTGCCAAGGAGCGTTCTGTCAGCAGCCGCGGCGACTTCATCACCCTCTTCGCCGATGCGTGGAAAGAAGTCTCCAACGGCCAGAGGCTTGCTCAGATTTTCGGCACATACGAAATGCGTGAGCGCATCAAACCGGACAGCACCGACGACGAAGTCATCGCCGTCATCCGTGAAGATGCAGAGGCGGCTATCGCCAACTCTTTCAACGTCCTTCGCAACCGTATCGACCGTTTCGGCGTAGCTTCCCCGTCCATCCAGAAACTCGGCAACACCGGACGCATCCTCATCGAACTTCCGGGCGTGAAAGAGCCTGAGCGTGTGCGTAAACTCCTCCAGGGCACCGCATCCCTCGAATTCTGGACCACGTATGAGAACTCCGAGATTGCTCCCTATCTCGAGGAGGCCAACGAAGCTCTCGCACGGCTCGCAGGTTCGCAGGACACACCTGCAGCCGCTCCCGCAGCATCTGACGATGTCGTAGCTCAGGAGCTCGCTTCCCAGAACGCATCCTCTTCGGAGGCTGACGCCTTCAGGAAGGCCAACCCTCTCTACGCCGTCCTCACCCCTTCGCAGTCGCGTCAGGGCGCCCTCATCGGTTATGCCAACGCCGTCGATACCTCCAAGGTGAACGCTCTCCTCAGGGAGACCGCTGACATCTTCCCCGCAGACTTCCGCCCCATGTGGTCGGTCAAGCCCTCGCAGTACGTAGGTGTAGACAATGTCTATGAGCTCATCGCCATCAGGGCCAATTCCCGCGACGGTAAGGCTCCCCTCGACGGCTCGGTTGTCACCGACGCCCGCGTTTCGTACAACAACCAGCGCGGCACCGGCGCTCCTACCGTCTCGATGTCGATGAACGCCGAAGGCGCCAACATCTGGGCCCGCCTCACCAAGGACAACATCGGAAGGCAGATCGCCATCGTTCTCGACGGCACCGTCTACTCCTACCCTGTCGTCAACACCGAAATCACCGGAGGTAACTCCGAGATCAGCGGCAACTTCGACGTGGAGGAGGCTACTGACCTTACCAACGTCCTCAAGTCCGGTAAGCTTCCCGCCCCTGCAACTATCGTCCAGGAGCAGGTCGTCGGCCCGTCCCTCGGTGCCGAGTCGATCCGCGCAGGTCTTATCTCCTTCATCATCGCATTCATCCTCGTCCTCCTCTACATGATCTTCTTCTACAAGGGAGCAGGTCTTGTGGCCGACGTCGCACTTCTTACCAATGTCGTATTCCTCTTCGGCACCCTCGCAGCATTCGGAGCCACCCTTACCCTCCCGGGTATTGCCGGTCTGGTCTTGACGCTGGGTATGGCCGTTGATGCAAACGTCATTATCTATGAGCGTATCAAGGAAGAGCTCAAGGCAGGCAAGGGTCTCGGAAAGGCTATCCACGACGGATACCAGAACGCCTACTCCGCCATCATCGACGGTCAGGTGACCACCCTCCTTACCGGTATCGTGCTCTTCATCTTCGGTTCAGGTCCTATCCAGGGCTTCGCTACCACCCTCATCATCGGTATCATCACTTCCGTGGTTACATCGATCTTCATCACCCGTATCATCTTCGACGACCGTGTGAGCAAGGGTAAGAACGTTTCCTTCGAGACCGACCTCACCAAGAACTTCCTCAAGAACACCAAGGTCAATTTCCTTGGCGGACGCAAGTGGTCCTACATCATCTCCGGAACTGTCATCGTACTCTCCATCTGCTCGATCGTGTTCAAGGGCTTCACCTACGGTGTTGATTTCACCGGCGGCCGTACCTATATCGTACGCTTCGACAAGCCTGTCGTAGCTGAGGATGTCCGCGCTGCTGCTGTCAACGTATTCGCCGCTGCCGCTGAGGCCGACGAGACCGTTGGCAACGCCTCGGTTGAGGTTAAGCAGTATGGTGGCGACAGCCAGATGAAGATCACCACTTCCTACAAGTACAAGGATGAGTCTTCGGCAGTCGATGCAGAGATCGAAGGCATGCTCTATGAAGCTCTCGGCGGATTCTACTCAGAGCCCGTCTCCTTCAGCGAGTTCACCTCGACCCTCGACAACCCCAACGGTATCATCAGTTCCGACAAGGTCGGCGCTTCGATCGCAAGCGACATCAGGCGCAACGCTATCATCGCCGTCATCATCGCCCTCCTCGTAATCTTCGGCTACATCGCATGGAGGTTCAAGGGCTGGGCCTGGGGTCTTGGCGGTGTCGTTTCGCTTGCCCACACGGCTATCATCATCATCGGATTCTTCTCGTTCTTCTCTGGTATCCTTCCGTTCAACCTCGATGTCGACCAGACGTTTATCGCCGCTATCCTGACGATCATCGGTTACGCCATCAACGACAACGTGGTTATCTTCGACCGTATCCGAGAGAACCTGCAGCTCCATCCCAACGATGACTTCAAGGACACTGTGAACAAGTCGCTCAACGCTACCCTCACCCGTACGGTCAACACCTCGGTTTCTACCCTCCTCCCTATGCTTGCAATCGCAATCTTCGGCGGCGAGTCCATCCGCGGTCTGTCGGTAGCCCTCTGCCTCGGTGTCGTTATCGGTACCTACGCATCCATCATGATCGGTACTCCTATCATGGTTGACACCGTTCTCAAAGCCAAGAAGAAAGCTGAGAATAAGTAATTCTCCTCGGCTTAAATTAATTACTCTGAAAACCGGCTCTTTCGAGGGCCGGTTTTTTTGTGCCTTCCCGGCAAGACATCTGTGCTTATCTTTGAAGTTTTTTCGCGATTTTTGAGGCAGTTTTTCTCGGCAAGGAATCCAAAAAAACTTCATTTTTTTCGTAAAAAATAATGAAATGTAAATCAGGCCGTTACAGAGTAAAGTGGCGGTTGGTCGGAATTTTAGTTTACTGAAAGTAATATTGTATAAGTTTTTAAATGATGACCACGAAAAACCAAAAATAAAACAGCTATGAACAAAACGATGATCAAGAAGAACATTTCCGATGTTCGCAATTCTCTTAAACTCACACAGGCCGAAATGGCCGAAAAAATCGGCATCTCGAGGCAGGCCTACATCAATCTCGAAAACGGCAAGACTTCGCCGATCAATAAACAGATAAGCAAGATGGCCGAGGAATGCGGGATCACCGAAGAAAAAATTCTATTCGGCGTCAGCCATGCCGAGATGGAAGCCTCACAACTTCGCGAGGCCGAGGGACTGAGAGACAGGCTCGCAGCTCTTGAACAGGACAACGACAGGAAGATTAACGAGATGAAAGACAAGCTTGACGTACTCACCCAACTCGTGTTTTCAGAGAGGCAGCACGTAAAGACTCAGGAATTGCTCATCAACGAACAGCGTTCAATGATCACTAAACTCACCCACGAAAACTCAGATCTCAAGCAACAGCTCCGCAGAAAGCGCTAACATTTTTAGCGACAATCCCGCAGTTGTCCGACTCTGTTGACATCTATCTTCAAAGGTGGCGGCCCTCCCCGGGCGGCCGCCTTTTTTCGACCCGGTTGTGCGTCCTCCTCCATTCCGTCACCGCCAGCTCCTCCACCATTCTATCCGACCACTTAACTGTCCTCCCAGACCCCGACCTTGATGCTCGCCCCGATCTGGCAACTTCTCTGGCCGTGCCACCCCTCTCCGACACCATCTCCCACATCCTCTCCTACTCCCTCTCCTAGATCCTCTCCGTCATCGCCGGCTCCGACCGGCGATCTTCTGATAAAAATTTATACTACTCTACCCCCTAACCGCATCGCCCCGCGAAGCCTTCGCGTGTG
>CAMNNY010000145.1 GCA_946546175.1 uncultured Bacteroidales bacterium | reverse complement strand
TTGCCGCCGAAGTTCATCAGCGGACGGTTGGGGTAGCCGATCGGTCCCATGTCCTTGCTGTCGATGATGCCGTCGCCGTTGAGATCGACATACTTGATGTCGCCGAGGGTCACTGCATTGGCGGACTGCGAGAAGTAGGGACGGTTGTTGAGCTCTTCGAGAGTGTCGTAGAAGCCGTCGGTCTTGTAGCCGTAGTACTGGCCGATGCTGTGGCCGGTCTGGTTCATCCAAGGGTAGGGATTGGGAGCTTCGGCCATATACTCGATCGTGTTCTTGGCATAAGTGAGGTTGCCCTCGATCCAGTAGGTCAGGCGGCCTTTTTCCTTCCAGCCCAGAACAAGTTCGAAGCCTTTGTTGGAGACGCGTCCGACATTGACTGCGGCAGTGTCCCAGGTAGGTACGCCGAAGGTAACGGGGATGACTCCGAGGGTGGTGAGGATGTCGCGCCTTTTCTCGCTGAACCAGTCGCCCGTGAAGTAGAGACGGTCGGAGAGGAACTTGAGCTCGATTCCGGCGCTCATTTTCTCGGATTTCTCCCAGGTGACCTTGGAGTTACCGAGGGCGCCTTCCGCGGATCCGTAGTAGATAGTATTGTACGCGCCCGTGGAGGTTCCGAACTGGTAGTAGTTGCTCTGGAGCGAGCCGGAACTGGTAGTGCTCGTGAAACTGCCGGGACCCATGTTGATCGAGTAGGTTCCGGGCAGGTATAGATAGCGCTTGCCGCCGATCTGGTCGTTACCCACGAGACCGTAGCTGGCGCGCAGCTTGACGAAGGTCAGAATGTCGTTCTCGGGGAAGAACGGTTCGTTGGAAATGACATAGCCCGCAGATGCCGCCGGGAAGAAGCCGAAGCGCCTGCCCTTGGCGAAGTTCTCGGTGCCGTTGTAGGCGAAGTTGAGCTCGAGCATGTAGCGGGTGTCGTAGTCGTAGGTAAGGCGGGCCGAGGAGCCGATAAGGCCGCTCGGGGTGTTGAAGCTGTCGTAGGGCATGGTGTATTTGGTCGCCCTGCCGAGGAGCAGACCGCCTATGTTGTGCTTGCCGAAGTTGCCCTGGTAGTTGAGGACGATGTCGGCGTAGAAGTCGCGCATGCCGCCCCATGAGCCGGAGGTATAGCTGTCGGCCCCGACCGTGCCCCCGAAGAACTCGAGGTCGTTGGGGTTGGTCAGCGAGCGCCTGACGGTGTATTGCGGGATGGCAAATGAGCGGATGGCGACCTTGCTGTAGTTCTCCTGGTAGCGGACGCTGGCCTGCAGGTCGAGGCCTTTGAGCAGGTAGGAGAGGTCGTGCCTGAGGCGCATAGTCACGTCCACGCGCGTGTTGGTGGTGGTGCCTTCCGAACGGCTGAGCAGCGCGGGCAGCCAGCCTCCGGTCATCTCATTGTCGGTACGCTTGTGGAGGCCGTCCTGTACGGAGTTCTGGGGGTAGTCGAAGTCGACGATCAGCTTGTCGTCGATGATCATGCTCCTGTTGGTGAAGGGGTTGCCTTCGTAGATGATCTGCATGATCCCGCTGTAGCGGCTGTAGAGCGAACCCGTGCCGGGGCCGGTGGTGGAGCCGAACTGGCCGCTGGTGTTGACCGAGAGCGTGGTGTTCTTGAAGAGGTCCACGTCTATGTTGGCCCTTACGTTGTAGCGCTGGTAGCGCGAGCCGGTCTGCACGCCGAAGTAGTTGGCGTTCTGCATGATCGACTGCTGGTCGAAGTAGCCGAGCGAGACGAAGTACTTCACCCTTTCGGTGCCGCCGGAGACGTTGACGTTGGCCGACCACTGAGGGGCGATGCGGCTGTAGAGCTCGGCGTAGGCGTCGGACGAGCCATAGTAGAGGGCGGGGCTGTCGAGAAGCTGCTGCTTCTGGGCGGCGGTAAGACCGGTCATGGCTTCTACCTCGGCGGGGGTGAAGTCCCTGTTATGCTGGAACTTCCAGAGGTCGTCTTCGGTAAAGAGGTAGTTGCGAAGAGGCGTACTGCCGTAGCCGGCGACTTCGTTCTCGATGGCCTCGTTGCGGAAGAGGGCGTATTCGTAAGAAGAGAGGCCGCGCTGGACGTTGGTCGCGCCGGTAAGGCCGAAGTTTCCGGAGAAACTCACCTTGGGCGCGCCCGCCTGCCCGCGGCGCGTGGTAACAATGATGACGCCGTTGGCTGCCCTGATACCGTAGACTGCAGTCGAGGAGGCATCCTTGAGCACGCTGATTCCGAGGATGTCGTTGGCGTTGATGCCGTTAAGGATGCTCATGGCCTGGCTGGCAGGTTGCTCGATACCGTCGATGACGATAAGCGGAGCGGTGTTGCCCGAATAAGAGGAGATACCGCGGATCGCGATGTCGGCGGCATCCTGGCCGGGCTCACCCGAAACCGTCACCGCACTGATACCCGGGGTGATACCCACAAGGGCCGAGGAGACGTTGGCAACCGGAGCCTTGAGCACGTCGTCGCCGCTGACGGAGGTCACGGCGCCGGTGACGTTGACTTTTTTCTGGACGGCAAAAGCCGTGACGACCGTCTCTTCGAGCATCATGGAGTCATCTTCCAGGACGATGCGCATGGGCGCGGAAGAAGCGGCCTGGAAGGTGTAATCCTTGTATCCGATACAGGAGACAACGATCGTCGCACCCTTCTGCGCCTCGAAGACGAAGGTGCCGTCGGTGTCGGTCATGAATCCGCTGCCCGTACTCTGTACGATCAGCACCGCGCCGACGACCGGCTCCCCTGCAGTGTCGAGGATTTTTCCCCTCACCTCGACTGACTGCTGGGGAGCCGCCTTCATTTCTTCCGGGAGCAACCCGGCCGCAACTGACAGAAGGGCCGAAAGGGTCAACAGACGGAGAAAAAGTTTTCTCATAACGGATTATAGTTTTTGGTCAGTGTATAATGGTCTACACAAAGTTGGCTAAAACTATTTTCAAAGAGATTCTTATTCTTTCCAGAAAAAGTCTATTTTTGTATGAAAGTCTTGATATAGTATGAAAAAATATCTGTTATCGTTCGCATTGGCGCTTCAAATTTTGAGTTTGCACGCACAAAGCTATTTCTGCAAGCAGATCGGTATCGACAACGGACTGTCGCTCGCCGCAGTGACAGATATCGCCTACGACGGACGGGGTGCGCTCTGGATCGGAACGCGCTTCGGCCTCAACGAATACCGCAATGCCAAGATCCGCACCTTCAGCGACGACGGAAGCGGACGGATAGCCGGCAACTATATCAATATGATCCACAACGACAGCCGCGGAGGGCTCTGGGTGTCGACAGATAAGGGGCTGTTTACTTACGACCTGTCGGCCGATGCATTCACGATGCTGAGCGAGAGCCCCGTGACCTGCGCGCTCAACTCCGACAATGGGATATGGTTCGGATCGCACTTCGGGCTGGAGTTCTATTCTTTTTCCGGCGGAACTCTGACTGGCGGCGATTCTGACGTGTACTCAGACTACCAGGCCCTATATGATTACGACGGCAAGGTACTCAGTCTCGACAAACGGACCGGGCTGGTTCTGGACAGTCTTGCGATCGACCTTCCCGAACTTGAGGGCAGTCAGATTATGGCCTCGGCTCTCGACGGCGACATTCTCTATCTGTCGCTGCTGCGGCGCGGACTTATCGGCTTCGACCTCAAGAAACAGCGCACGGTATTCTCGCTTCGCAGTGGCGAAAACGGATTTCCGACTGAGCCCCTGCTCGCACTTATGGTCTACGACGGCCAGCTCTGGATGGGGTTTGACGGTGCAAGCGTAAGGATACTCGACCCAAAGTCGCGCTCGGCCCGCCAGGTACAGCCGCGCCCGGGCCGGCCGGGAGAGCGTATTCCGCTGTCGGTGACCAAACTCTACGCCGATCCCCTCGGCAACGTCTGGGTCGGCAGCGTCCGCTCTGGAGTGGTAGGCCTCAAGCGTTCCCCGATCCAGACCTTCGACATGAAGGCCAGCAATCCCGACGCAGAGAACGTGATTATCTCTGTCTTTCCTTCGCGTGACGGCGCGATCTACCTTGGCACCGACGGCAGCGGCGTAGGACGCTATATTCCCGCCGAAGGAATCACGCTCTTCCCCGGCCAGCTGGGACTCAAGGTCACGTCCATCGCCGATTTCGGCCGGGATTCGCTGATTCTCGCGACCTACAATCGCGGATTCTTCCTGATGGACCGCGACTCATGCGCACTTCGGCCTTTCACCCTGGTCGACACTGAGACCAACCGCGAAGAATGCTTCAACAGCAACGCGCCCACGCTGCGCAACCTCGACGACGGCCGCCTGCTGCTTCTCGCGGTGCACACTTTCGTCTACGAATCTGACAGCGCCCGCTTTACAGTCCTGCAAGACGAGACAGACGGAATCAGCGCTGAACTGATCCCCTTCGGCCCGCAGAATTCAGGAGGGCTCTATGCATATTCGGGACAGGGACTGTTCTTTATCGATCTCGAGCACCTGCTTATCCGCACGCTGCACCTCCCGACAGCCGACGAAGGCCATGTCAACACTGCGGTCTATCACGGCGGACTCATCTGGTTCGGCACCAACTACGGGCTCTTCACCTTCGACCCGCGCACCTCACAGACAAGCAAGGTCGATTCCGGGCTGTTCTCGCGTGTGAGCCGCCTGGAGAGCAACGGCTCCGACAACCTCTGGATTGCAGCCGACAACACCCTGTTCCTGGATCGCAACAGCCGAATTGAGATGACCGGCGAGAACCGCGGCGTGCCTACCAACGAATTCCTTTCGGGCGCCTGTACCTCCGACGGCACCGTGTACCTCGGAGGCACCGACGGGCTCGTAGAGATCGGCGCGGACTGCTATTTCGACGTCAGCGAGAACAAGGAAATCCTGCTCCGCGACTCTTCGTACGCTTCGGTGGAGTTGCCGTACAATTACTCCTCTCTCGAGATAACCGTAAGCCTTGCAGGAGCCGATCCTTTTGAGCGCAATCTCTACCGCTACCACGTGCGCGGCACATCGGAGATTACTACTGAGACTTTCGAAGACAGCATGTCCCTGCCCGCGCTCAAACCCGGGCGTTACTGGCTGGACGTGTCGTACCTGCGCTCTGACGGCTTATGGAGCGAGCCGCAGACGGTGTCTGTCATCAGAGTGAAACGACCGTGGTATTTTTCGGTCACGATGATAGTCATCTACGTACTGCTGGCCTTCGTGCTGGCCGGAGTGGCGATCGACTCTGTCAGCCGTCGCAGGGTTCGCAAGATTGAAGAGCAGCTCCGCGCAGCCGACGCTGAGTTCACGGGCAAGCTGGAGAGCTATATCGCAGAGCATCTGAGCGACCCTGCTCTCGATGTGGCAATGGTGGCCGATTACATGGCAATGAGCCGCGCCACCCTGTACTACAAGATGAACGCGGCTTATGGTAAAGGAGTCGCAGTTGTGATCGAAGAGAAGCGAATGGCCAAGGCGGAAGAACTGCTCAGGAACAGCTCCATGTCGGTACTCGACATCTCGGAAGCCGTGGGCTACTCGACCTCACGCTACTTCAGCACCCGCTTCAAACTTCTGCACGGGGGCCAGACCCCGCTGAAATACAGGCAGGGCTAGTCGCCGTAGGGGTTGGCTTCATCCCACTCCCTGAGGATGTAGCCGTGCTTGTTTTCGCAGTGGTCGTGGATCCAGGCCTTCTGCTCTTCGTCGATGGAGTTCCACCACGCCGAGCAGGCGGGGTACTGATATTCTTCTTTTGCGGGCTCTTTGCCTGAGTTTGCTTTGGTGATACCCTTGCGGGCTACCCTTTCTTTCTGGGTGACCGAAAGCGAGGTCCACCACAGATTCAGATCATCGTTTTTCATTATTCTTCTGAAGGAATTGCGTTAAGTCCTGTGATATAGTAACGTCTTGATAGAGAAGGGTTGTTCTCACCCTGGACCAGGAGTCCGCCTTGGGCGCTTCCGAGCGCGTCGAGCAGCCTGAGGAATTCTGAAATGGAAGCGCTGGTGGGAAAGCCGTGAAGATCCTTGTCGGGGCCTTCCACAGCGAAGAAGACCTCTCCAAATACGGGCTCCTTCGCCACGATGTTACCAGCCTTGTTCGGCGTAATCTTGTATTCGGGATTGTAAATCATCACAAGATGCCTGTTTGAAGGCAGCTTGCCCATATTGTGCAGCATATTGTCCAGATAGGTGATTTCTCCGCCTGTACGGAAGAAATACAAGTGCTCGGGATTATTGTAAAAGTCGAAGATGTTGTTCTTTACATTGCCGTTGTATGTCCAGAACTGGATCCTGCCGTCGTAGATGCCCTGCTGGTAGAGTTGATATCGGATGACGACACACACGTCTGCCGCGTATCCTGTCGCATTGGAAGAAGCAGTGGGGGCAGAAGAGGCCTCGCTGTTTCCGGCAAGATCGTTATCAGGCAAGCCGCAGACTTCTTGAATATGCCAGTAGAGATCCTTCTCGTTTTCATCCAGCTGGCCGTCGGCAACAATGGTCTTAGCAAAGAAGTTCGAGGTGTACTGCTTCTCTGCCGGTCCGAAATTCCAGATCCTCTGGAGTGCATCCTGGGGCTCCATTTTCTGACCGTCGCTAAGGTACTCTCTCAGGAGGTCGTCGCGCCCTGTGAAATCATATTGGTCGGTAATAGCCTTGACGATTGCTTCACATTCATTATCCGAGACGTTTCCGTCGGCGTTGGCAAGATGAAGGGAGAGGCAGATTACTGCGCAAAGGTCGTCGTACGAAAGATTGAGGTGTGCCATAAGTGTGTGGTATTTTTTGTAAATATAATCATTTTTCCGTACCGTTATCCGGCAATCAGGTCGGCGATGACAATAGCCGTCATTGCTTCAACGATCACGGGGCAGCGGCGTGCGAAGCACACGTCGTGACGCCCCTTGATGGCGAGGGTGTCCTCGCGGCCTTCGGTGAAATTCCAGGTTTTTTGGGGTTTGGAGATGGATGATGTAGGTTTGAACGCTACGCGGAACACAATGGGCGCGCCGTTTGTCAGGCCGCCGTTGATTCCACCGGCTCCGTTCTTGACAGGGCCGGTCTCGCTGAGAGGATCGTTGTGCTCGGAGCCTTTCATTGAGGCGGCCTTGAAGCCGTCGCCGAACTCGATGCCGCGCACACCGGGGATCGCGAAGATTGCGTGTGAGATCAGCGACTCTACACTGTCCCAGAACGGTTCCCCAAGGCCGATAGGGAGCGGTGCAGGCTTAGCACCCGGCGACTGAACCGGACTGGACACTGCACATTCAATTACGGCACCGAGCGAATCACCCTCTTCAGTCGCCTGCGCGATGAGAGATTCCCAAGCGTCGGGGTCGTCACTGCCACCGAGTTCCACCAAACAGGCGTCAATGGAAAGAGTACCAAGAAGTTTCTTCGCAACGACGCCGGCGGCGACGACCGGAAGCGTCAGGCGGCCGGAGAAATGGCCGCCGCCGCGAGGGTCGTTCTGCCCGGCGTACTTCACCGAAGCCACGTAGTCCACGTGCCCCGGGCGCGGTATATCTTCAAATACCTCGTAATCTTCGCTGCGGATGTCGGCGTTGTCAAACTCGATGGTAAGCGGCGCGCCGGTGGTGTGGCCGTCGTAGACGCCGCTGAGCAGGCGAGGCCGGTCGGCCTCGCGACGCGGCGTCAGGCCCTTGGCCCCCAGGCCGTCGGCCTTGCCGGCCGCACCCGCTGCGCGCCGCGCGATATCCTCCGCGAAATCTTCCTCCGTGAGCGGAATCCCTGCCGGCACTCCGTCCAGCACCACCCCCACAACGGGTCCGTGCGATTCGCCAAAGAGCGTTACCCTAAAATTATGTCCGAAACTGTTCATACTTACTGTCAAGTGCGGTCTACGTCCCAAAACGATGGACGTAAACTGCATTTTGGGCCTTTTTTGCAGTCTACGTCCATAAAAATGGGACGTAGACCGCACGAGCCGGGATTATTGCGTATCATGCCCGCCGGGGAGCCTTTCCGGACCTTCCCGCAGCGGGTCGGCATCTCACTTCCCCCTCGCGGCGTGGATGAGCTCGCCTACGAATGTCAGCCCCTCGCGGCGCGGAGGAGCCCGTCTACAAATGTCAGCCCCTCGCGGCGCGGAGGAGCTCGCCGAGCTCGGCGATGTCGCGGCAGACGAGGTCGGGGCGCGACTCGGCGGGCGCGGCGGAGACATCGTCGAGAGTCGACTCGCCGCTCAGGACCAGCACGCCCACCGCGCCGGCGTTACGGGCCATCGCGATGTCGGTGTAGAGGCGGTCGCCCACCATCGCGATCTGCGATGGCTCCAGGCCCAGCCGGCGCTCGATTCCCTCGAGCATCTTCGGGTCGGGCTTGCCAAGAACCACGTCGGGCTTCCTGCCGGTAGCATGCTCTATGCACTTGCAGATAGAGCCGCAATCCACCAGTACGGTAGGCTGGTCGGTCGGGCAGACGCGGTCGGGATTGGTAGCCAGATACGGAAGGCCCTGCGAGACCCACCATGCCGCGCGGCACAGGCGGGAATACTGCAGGGTCATGTCGAAAGCGACCACCACGGCATCGGGTACATCGTCCGCCGAATCGGCGCACGAGACGAACCCCGCTGCCTCAAACTGCGAAATCATCGACGGCGTCCCCAGCAGGAAAAGCCTGTGCGCGGAAGGGAAATGCAGCTTGATGTA
>CAMNNY010000144.1 GCA_946546175.1 uncultured Bacteroidales bacterium | reverse complement strand
CCGCTCTTCTGCATCTTCTTCACGAGCTCCTCAGCGTACTTCGTAGGATGAAGCTCGAGGAAAGCCTGGCCGAAGCAAGCGGAGAAGGTGGGAGTGGGCTCGGTGATACCGCGCTCAGTACCTGCAAGCTTAGCTGTGAAGCCGGAGAGGAAGTAGTACTTGGTCTGCTCGGGGGTGAGGATCGAAACCGGAGGGAGAACTCCGAAAGCATCTGCCGACAGGAAGATCACCTGCTTGGCTGCAGGACCCTGGGAATAAGGGCGGACGATCTTGTTGATGTGGTAGATAGGGTAGGAGACGCGGGTGTTCTCGGTTACGCTCTTGTCTGCGAAGTCGATCTTGCCGTTCTCGTCGACTGTGACGTTCTCGAGAAGGGCGTCGCGGCGGATGGCGTTGTAGATATCGGGCTCAGACTCTTTGTCGAGGTTGATGACCTTGGCGTAGCAGCCGCCTTCGAGGTTGAAGACGCCTTCGTCGTCCCAGCCGTGCTCGTCGTCACCGATGAGGAGGCGCTTAGGGTCGGTCGAGAGGGTGGTCTTACCGGTTCCGGAGAGGCCGAAGAAGATGGCGGTGTTCTCGCCGTTCATGTCGGTGTTGGCCGAGCAGTGCATCGAAGCGATGCCCTTGAGGGGAAGGAAGTAGTTCTGCATCGAGAACATACCCTTCTTCATCTCGCCGCCGTACCATGTGTTGAGGATAACCTGCTCCTTGCTGGTCACGTTGAAAGCGACAGCGGTCTCGGAGTTGAGGCCCATCTCCTTGTAGTTCTCTACCTTGGCCTTGGAAGCTGCGTAGACAATGAAGTCGGGCTCCTGATCGAACTCGGCCTGGTTCTGAGGACGGATGAACATGTTGGTCACGAAGTGGGCCTGCCATGCTACCTCCATGATGAAGCGGACCTTCATGCGGGTGTCCTTGTGGGTGCCGCAGAAGCCGTCGACGACGAACAGCCTCTTGCCGCTGAGCTGCTTGAGGGCGAGGTCCTTGAGAACCTTCCAGTTCTCCTGGCTCAGGGGGTGGTTGTCGTTTTTGTACTCCTCGGAAGTCCACCAAACGGTGTCCTTGGAGTTCTCGTCCATGACGATGTATTTGTCCTTAGGGGAACGGCCGGTATAGATGCCGGTCATGACGTTGATTGCGCCGAGTTCGGTAACTACACCTTTGTCGTAGCCTTCGAGACCGGGTTTGGTCTCCTCGTTGTAGAGAACCTCATAAGTGGGGTTGTAGAGGATTTCGGTTACGCCGGTAATACCGTACTTGCTGAGATCGATTTTTGCCATAATATTGTAAGAAAAAATGTTGTTTTTACTGTCTTTCTGAAAGGCAGTGCAAATTTAGCATAAATTTGGTAATAGACAAGTCCTAACTATTTGGTATTTTTGCAGAGATGACACCGATCGAAGTATTACGGCATTATTGGGGGCACGAGTCCTTCCGCCCGATGCAGGAGCAGATCATAGAAACTGCCCTTGCCGGGAAGGATGTCCTCGCCGTTCTCCCCACCGGAGGCGGCAAGTCGGTATGCTTCCAGGTGCCTGCGATGATGCGCGACGGGCTTGCCCTCGTGGTCACTCCGCTCGTCGCCCTGATGAAAGATCAGGTCCAGAACCTCGCCGCCAGAGGAATCAAGGCCCTCGCCATCCATGCCGGCATGGACAGAAGGGAAGTGGACAATGCCCTGAACAATGCGGCCTACGGCGACTTCAAGTTCCTGTACGTCTCGCCCGAGCGTCTGTCGACTTCGCTCTTCCGCTCCTATATCGACATCCTGCCGGTCTCGCTCATAGTCGTCGACGAAGCTCACTGCATCTCGCAGTGGGGCTACGACTTCCGGCCTGACTACCTCCAGATAGGGGCTCTGCGTGAGCTCATCGATGCTCCTGTCATCGCCCTTACGGCCACCGCCACCCCCGAGGTATGCACCGACATCATGGACAAGCTCCGTTTCCGCGGGCCGCTGCTTCTGAAGTCGGACTTCTCCCGTCCCAACCTCTCCTACGTCGTCCGCGAGTGCGAGGACAAGCTCGGCCAGATCCTCTCCATCTGCAATTCCGTGCCCGGCACCGGCATCGTCTACATGCGCAGCCGCAGGGGGTGCGAGCAGCTTGCCACGCAGCTGCGCAGCGGGGGAGTCGAGGCGGACTTCTACCACGCCGGGCTCGCGTCGTCGACCCGCAGCCGCAAGCAGGAAGCGTGGAAGAGCGGCAGCACCCGTGTGATGGTCTGTACCAACGCCTTTGGCATGGGCATCGACAAACCCGACGTGCGCTTCGTCATCCACTGCGAGCTGCCCGATTCGCCCGAAGCTTATTTCCAGGAGGCCGGCAGAGCCGGAAGAGACGGCCTGCGCTCGTATGCCGTGCTGCTTTGGAGCGACAAGGACATCGAGCGCCTGCAGCGCCTCGAGAGCGTCAGCTTCCCCAAAAAGGAATATATCGAGGATGTCTACCAGAAGCTCCATATCACCTACGGAATACCCTACGAGGCGGGAGAGGGGCGCGAACTCAAGTTCTCCATCGAAGACTTCTGCACCCGCTGGCGTCTAAGCCGCTCGAGCGTCCACTACGCGCTTCGCTATCTCGAGACCTCAGGGCACATCGTCTACAGCGAAGATGTCGACATACCCACCCGCATCAAGATAGTCCCCGACCGCCAGAGTCTCTACGAAATCGACCTCGGCGGAGCCCTCCATGTGAGCCTTCTGGAGACCCTTATGCGCCTCTACACGGGCATATTCAGCTATCCCGTCCCCATCGATGAGGAATATGTCTGCCGAAGGCTCGGGGTCACGGTGCCGGTTCTGAGGCAGACTCTCTATGAGCTGTCGGTAGCCCACATCATACGGTACGTGCCCTGCGACACCAGTACGATCGTAGCCCTTAGGCACAACCGTTTGGCTCCCGGCAATCTCGACCTGCAGATGCAGCGTTACAATATGCTCAAGGATGCTGCCCACAATCGGGCGGAAGCTATCTCGGATTATGTGCGGCAGACTGATAAGTGCCGCTCGAGCTACCTTCTGCGCTATTTCGGTCAGGAAGATGCGCCGGATTGCGGAACATGCGACGTGTGCCTTCGCCGGCGCTCGGAGACCCGCAAGCTCCTTCGCGCATGGTTCTCAGCCCATCCTGACTGGACCGAAGACGAACTGAAAGCCTACCTCGCCGACCCTGCCTCCGGGCTCAGCCCCGACGCCCCCGAAATCGCCCGCGAACTTCTCGACTAGCCTTCAATCACGAGTCCGTCGTAGGCGGGATGGACATTCGCCGGAAGTTCGGCGTCGAGATCGGCGTGGCAGGGGAGCATGTGCGACATGTGGGTGATGTAAGACTGCTCAGCGCCGACACGCTCAAAGAACTCCAATGCTTCGGGAAGCGAGAAATGCGAGAAGTGGCCCGTTCGCTTGACGCAGTTGATGGTCACGGCTTTAAGCCCTTTGAGCTTCTCGAATTCTTCATCTTCGATCAGGTTCATGTCAGTCAGGTAGGCGATGTCGCCGAAGCGGTAACCGAGCACGGACAGGACCTTTTTCTTGTGGTGCCAGCCCTGGATGGGAACAATCTCAACCTCGGTAACGGGACCATCGAACTCGGGCCTTTCGTAGTGGTAGCCCTTGGCGGATTCCCAGACCAAAGTGGGCTCGCAAGCGTTGGAATGGACCTTGAAGGGGTGAGCTCCATCTATGTTGTGGACCCTCCACTCCGGGGCCCCGGGGTAATGGGGCTCGGTGAAGGCGTAACTGTATTCCTGGCGCATTGAGTGCTCGACATAGGGCTCGCAGTAGATATTGACGGGCTTTCGCTCCATGAGGTTGAAGGAGCGCAGCTCGTCGAGCCCGCCGGTATGGTCTTTATGGTTGTGGGTGAGGAGCACGGCATCGAGATGTTTTACGCCCGCGCGTAGCATCTGGAGACGAAAATCAGGACCGCAGTCGACCACGATGGTAAGACCGCCGTACTCCACCAGTACAGAGGAGCGCAGACGGTTGTCGCGCGGGTCTGCCGAGGTGCAGACCGGGCAGTCGCATGCAATGATCGGCACGCCCTGGGATGTGCCAGTGCCCAGAAAAGTAAGTTTTACGCTCATAGTGTCACATCAACTATTTTTCCCGACAGCTCAGGGTCGAAGGGCCTCGTGACCCTTATGTAATTGCCGGAATACCCGCCCATAAGGCCGCCTTTCTCCTTCGATTCGAACAGCACGCTGACCCTGGTCCCTTTCTGCGAGAGCACGAACTCGTCGTGGAGGCGCGAGCAGAGCTCTTCGAGCACGGCGACCCTGCGTTTCTTCTCGTCTTCGGAAACCTGTCCGGGATAAGATGCGGCGGGAGTGCCGGGCCTGCGGGAATAGGGGAATACATGGATGAACGCCGGCCTGATCTGCTGCAGGAACGCCACCGTCTTGTCGAAAAGCTCGGGCGTCTCGCCTGGCAGGCCTGCCATCACATCTATTCCAAAGAATACGCCGGTGCCCATCCGTGAACGGATGTAGTCGATCTTGGCGGCGAAAAAGGCTGTAGTGTAGCGCCTGCCCATTGCGGAGAGCAGTTCGTCGCAGCCGACCTGGAGGGGTATGTGGAAATGGGGTTGGAACTTGGTGCGCCCCGTGGCAATCCAGTCGATGATCTCGTCGGAGAGCAGATTAGGCTCGATGCTCGAAATCCTGTAGCGCTCGATGCCCTTTACTTCGTCCAGAGCCTTCAGGAGCGAGAGGAAACTTTCGCCTGTAGTTTTGCCGAAATCTCCGGTGTTGACGCCGGTGAGCACTATTTCTTTCACCCCGTCCGCGGCGATCTCCCGGGCCATTTTCACGCATTCGCATACTGGGATATTGCGGCTCGAGCCGCGGGCATAGGGGACAGTGCAGTAATTGCACAGATTGTCGCATCCGTCCTGGACCTTGAGGAAACTGCGCGTGCGCTCTCCGGTGCTGTAAGCTCCGAACACATCGGAAAGGGGAGCATTGGAGCAGGGCGCGCCCAGGCCCAGCGCATCGAGGCAGTCCGGCACCACGGCGGACTTCTCCGAGCAGCCGAAGACCTTCCAGACGCCCTCGATGCGCTCGTAGTCGGCGCGCCGAAGCTGGGCGGAACAGCCGGTGACTATCACCTTGGCGGACGGATTGATACGAAGGACTTTGCGCACGAGATTCCTGGACTTGGAATCGGCTGTGGCCGTCACAGAGCAGGTGTTGATAAGGTAGAGGTCAGCCCCCGCCCTCCACGGCACGACTTCGAGACCTGCGTCGCGGAATCCGCGCTCGTAGGTGGAGGTTTCGGCGTAGTTGAGCTTACACCCGAGGGTCAGAAATGCGATTCTTTTTGTCATCTTCAGTCTTCGACGGTAAGGACAGCCGAGGGCATATCGCCGGCTACAGGGGGCTTCATCTTGGCTATTCTCAAGGTGATATGCCCGACTTCCGGGTACTCGGCCCTGATCGCGGAGATGATGCGTCCGGCGAGGTTCTCGAGAAGGTTTGAAGGGATGTCCATCTGCTCCGAGATAATCTCGTAGACGCGACCGTAGTCGAGGGTGTCTTCGAGCCTGTCGCTCGCGGCGGCTTTGGCGATGTCGAGCTCAGCGCTGAAGTCGACGGTGTAGTCTGTTCCTTCTTCGCGCTCGAAGTCGAGGCAGCCATGGTATGCGTAGAACTGCATACCGTTAAGTTCTATCGTTCCTTTCATTTGAGTACAAGAAATACGCAGGGGCGTTTGCCTATCGTAAGATGCTGTTTCTTCCAGAGAGCTACCGGAAGAGTCTTGATAAACTGGGTCGGAAGCGTGATGTCTGCGGCGAGGCAGAGCATGGTAGTGTCCGAAAGTCCGGCGAGAAGGTCAGAAAGCAGCGCGTCGTTGCGGTAGGGAGTTTCGATGATGATCTGGGTCTGGCGGAACTGACCGGAAGTGCGTTCGATCTCGCGGATCGCGCTGCGGCGCTCGTCGGTCTTGGCCGGCAGGTAGCCTCTGAAGGCAAACGACTGCCCGTTGAGACCGCTGCCCATCAGGGCCATCATAAGCGAGGACGGCCCCACCAGGGGGACTACTTCGATGCCGCGGCGGTGGCACAGTGCGACGAGGGCGGCGCCCGGGTCGGCAACGGCCGGAAGCCCCGCTTCGCTGATGAGGCCGACAGGCGCGCCGCCCTCGAAAAGCGAGACCATCGCCTCCACCTCCTGCTCGGAAGTGTGCTCGCTGAGCTCGACCATCTTCAATTCGGAAATATGCCCCTTGAGCCCCGCCCGTGAGAGGTAACGGCGCACAGTGCGCTCGTTTTCGACCACATAGGTCTTGATAGTCTGCAAAAGCGCCAGGGTGGGTCCCGGGATCACTTCCGCGGGGTCGCCGTCGCCCAGCGGCGAGGGTATGAGATATAGTTTTCCGTAATCCATCAGTCTATAGTGATTGTCTTTTGGGCTGGTGCCGGCTCAAGTTCTTCTTTGTGGCGTTTTCTGAAGATGTCCCTGAAGAAGTCCCCAAGGTGGTTGAATTCGCGTTGGTAAGACACACCGACGCCGCTTCGCTGGGAATTGTCCAGGTAGTTGGTATAGTCGTCGGCAGAGTGTGAGAAGAGTTTTGCGCGCAGTCTTCCGGTCTTGTCGATCTTGATCTCCACGTCGATGTCGCCGACAAGGTCCTGCTCGCTGGTCGCTCCGTATTGCCTGTTGCCCACGGAACCGGTGACCACCACTCTGTTGTCGAACATCTGGGTCGAGAGGTTGACGTCGACCACGTCGTTGCCGCTGGAGTGGGGAATGTAGACCATACCCACATTGACGGGGATTCCTGCCCGCCGGAGGAGGTTGGTTACCTGTCCGGCAGCGAGCGCCGATAGATTGCTCAGAATCAGTCCGGGGCCCAGCTGGTTGGTGATTCCGCCCTGATTGCCGGGGATGAATCCTCCGGTTGCAACGAGTGCAAGGAACTGCTTTTGTATCTTGTCCTCGGTGTTGAGTTCGCCTTCGACTATACTCTGGGTGGTCGGGTCGAGATCGGGAACTTCCACACTGAAAGCGAGCTTGGGACTGCGCAGCCTTTCGCTGACGGTAATGCCGCAGATGACGTCTCTGATGGTTGCCACGGCGGTGGTATCGGCAAGAAGGGGAGTGAGGGAGGCCCTTACGGTGTTGTTGGCGGTGATGTTGAGTTCGGTGTCCATCAGATCGCCTGTAAACTTGACTGAACTGCCTTCGGCGATGTCGAAGTCCTTGCTGAAAACGCCCGCGGCCGACATCTTGAGACGGCCTTCCGTGATGGTGTAGTCTCCTACGAGGACGGTCTCTCCCGACTGGGAGTCGAAAGAAGCGTGGACAACTCCGTTGCCTCCGACGGTAATCGCGTTCTCGCCGCGATCGTCGAGTTCGGCGGTGAGCTGCACCTCCGGTGTGGTGGAAAGGTTTACGTCGGCAAGGAGCCTGACCCCGCCTTCAGAAGGCTCTGCGCTTTGGATTACAATCTGGCGGGGCGAGATCGCCTCTTCCTCTTCTTCCTCGTCTTCTTCGGTCGGGGCGGGGACGAAAGTCAGCATCGATTCTTCCTGCTTCGACAGACCGCCCATCGAGACTTTAAGACTGCCGCTGCGCGCGGTGGACAGATCTGCCCCAAGCCTGAAAGTCTTGCTGTCTTCGGCCTTGAGGTCAAGCTTGCCGCTTGCAAACAGGTGACCGCTGAACATCTCGGTGTTGCCTTTGTCGCTGACGACTTCCAGACTGTTGAGTGCGGCAGACAGCTTGCTGAGCCGCCCTCCGATCACGGCGGAACCTCCACGGAAGTCTTTGATGTTGAATTCCCTGATTTCGATACCCTTGCGGTCGCCCCTGATGTCGGCGTCGAGCGCGTATTTCACGCCCGTCGGCAGGACGGTAAGAGTGTCGACGAGGGAGAGATAAGTCTTGCTGAGATCGATTTTCTCCTGGCCGATGGTGTAGTCGGCGCAGACTTTGCCCTCGATCGAACCTCGCCCGAAGCTTACGGCATCGGCGAGCAGAGGTTGCACGATCGCGGGGTCGAGTCTGTTCAGGAGGATGGTCGCCTTGAGGTTTTTGGAGTTGAGGTCGAAACTCGATTCGTTTTCCCTGATCCTGATGTCTTCGATTCCGGAAGGGGAAACATGTGAAGCCTTGAAGATTATACGGTTGTCGTATTCGTCGTCCATGTTGGCCTCAATGTTGACGGCTCCCACTCCGGCGCCGCCTATCCTAAGGTCGGGGCAGCGAAGCGACATGTCCAGCCCGGCATTGCTTTCGATCGGAGTCCTGTAACTCGCATCTCCGTCCAGGTAGCCGCCGAAGGCGAGGTTGGACTCGGAACTGAGGAAGTGGTTTATAATCGAAAGGTCGAAATCCTTGAGGCTGAGGCGCATCTCGGCCGGATCGGTCCGGGAGACGGCTCCGTCTATCGAAAGGTTCTGGTCTCCATACTGAAGTCCCATGTCCCTGACATAGAGATCACCTCCGGTATGGTAGTCGACGCAGCCTTTTTTGAAAGTCCAGCGCTCGCCGTCGAAAACAATGTCTGAATCGCCCATGTATCCGCGGATCGAGAATGCGCCCTGAGGGTCACGGTAGAAGCCGGCATCGAGTGAGAGTGAAGCGGATTCGATCCTTGTGCTGAGGGCTGATGCATTGAACCGGAGGCTGTCGGGCAGAAGCGAGGCCGAAACCTCCACGTCGGTAATCTGCATGTCCGGAAGGTTCACGGTGATGGGCCCCACGGTTCTCAGTCGGAAGGCCTGGCCGTTCTCGCTGCCGCTTAGCTGGATACCCTTGATGCGAATGTCTCCGACCCTTATGTTGTCCGAATCAAAGGATGCCGACAGGCTCCCTGACTTGGAGAGACTAAGCCTTGCGGAGGTGCCGGAGTTGACATAAATATCTGTCTTGAGAGGGGATAGTAGGGCCTGCGTGTCATTGAGATTGACATCAATCGTGAAATACTGGCCGTCTGCGGGCCCCGTATACTCATGTCCGACGGCAGACGGCAGATACTTGCACAGTACGGCATCCTTGAAGAACGCAGGGAACTTCGTGACCGGGATGGTCGAAGACCGGTAGCCGACGCTGCCGAAAACGGGACTGTTGAGAGTCATTTTGTGGCTGCTGACTCCGGCCGATTCAGTCTCCGACATGTCGTTGAAGGTCAGGGTGAAATTGCCTATGTCGTTGGTGAGTGCGTCCGTGATGTATCGGATGTTGACGCCCTCGACCATTCCGAAGATGTTGCCCAGGGTGTCAAGGGAGGCGTCGGCGTGGACGAATCCGCGGAAGGCGGAGCCTCCTCCGCGCCCATCGAGCCCGATCTTCTCGAGGTCCAGGTTGGCTATGTTGAGGTCTCCTCCTGCGGAGTAATAACCCTTGCGGCTGAGTTTGGTGGAAACGTGGCCGTTGAAGTAGAGATTGGCGTTGGGGTCGGTACTGAGGAGGTTGGCCCTCAGGTCGCCGTCATCGAAGTGACCGTTGCCCCTGATGCCTTCGTAGCGGTAGCCCAGAGCCGTGATATAGTCTATCTTGAAGGTGTCGATCTGCGCCTTCGTGACGTGCTTGTTGAAATCGCCGGCGGCTGTGATGGTCATCGTGGTCGGCCCGAGTTCGCGCGCGTCCATGAACTCGCCGAGGTCTGCGTCCTCAAGCGAGAGCCGACCGTCGAAACTGAAGGCATTGCGGTTGTCCCGGACGGTGTCGAGATGGCTTGTGGAGGCGTTGACCCTGATGTCGCCGTAGTTGGTGTAGAACGCTCCGTCGGTGCGCATGTGGGTAATCCACCCCCTGGCCGAACCGGTGAACCTGGCCTTTGCGTGTTTCGCGAAGTCGGTAAGGTCGATGCCGGCCTGGGGCGCCAGGCCGCCGATGAGTTCGGTGAGCGATCTGGTGGTGAAGTCGAGGCTGCGTACATCGGCCGCTATGTCCGGCTCCCTGTCCGTGAGGATCAGGTTTGTCATTACGAAGTCGAGGTCGGCGGAAGTGCCCGAATAGAGGTCGGTCAGATCGAGCCCCTGCACATGGAGGTCGTTGACGGGGCCGCGGGCTGAACCTTTGCGGATGTCGAGCAAGACGGGACTGTCGGCAAAAATGCCGGAATAGGCGGCTACCGTCTTCATCGCCAGACGGCTGTGGCGCAGCCGCAGTCTCATGTCTATCTTGTTGAGGTAGTCTGAGAAATCGCTTGATTTCTCATAGATCATCGCATAGTAGGGTATGTCGAGGCGGGACCATTCGTCGGTAATCAGGGCTCCGGTGACCTCCACCAGGCCGAGCGGCTCTCCCGGACCCGCCGACGGGTTGAAACCGGTCGACATCGACCCCGAGGCCCGTACCGAGAACCCGCACTTTTCGGTAGCCTGCACGTCGTCTATGTCCATGGACATCCGGCCTCCGAGGTACTTCATGTTGCGCAGACGGGCCGTGTGGATGTCGAGGTCCAGGTCGAACCAGTTGATTCCGTGGCCGCTGTATTTGTAGTCGGAATCGCTCGAGAGGTTGAGCATCCTGACCTTGGAGTCTTTGAGATAGACCCGTCCTATATTGAAGAGGTCGGGCATCTCGTAGGGGAGGGCGTCCTTGTCTTCGACAATTTTGAATATGTGGGTAAGGTTGCCGGTATGGGCGCAGCTGTCGGGGTCGAAAATGACGTAGTTGAACAGGAGCCCTTCGGCATTGAGACGGTCGAGGTACACCCCTTCGTCGCCGGCCTGAAGCAGGCCCTTAAGGGAGAAAGTGGCGCTGAGCTTGCGTGCGTAGAGCAGCGTGTCCGCCTTGGCGTAGGAAGCGCTGCCTACCAGGGCGGCGTCTTCGATTACGAGCGTTCTGAAGGGTACGATCCTGACCTTGGAAAAGGAGATCTCAGAGCCCATTGCCTTGCTCGCTTTGGCGAGGGCTTTATGGCCGAGGTAAGCCTGAACGGAGGGGATATGGAGCACGAGAAGAGCGGCCGCCAAAGCGACGGCGATCACTTCTGCAGCGCGTGCGATTATTTTCCAGCCCCGTTTTTTTGCCATAACCTACAAATGTACAGAAATTCGGCGAATATTACTAACTTTGGGGCCAGTATGGCAGATATAATACTCGGAATAGAGTCCTCCTGCGACGATACTTCGGCCGCAGTTCTCTCGGACAGGGTGCTCCTGTCCAATGTCATAGCGAGTCAGGATGTGCACCGCGCCTACGGCGGGGTGGTTCCCGAGCTCGCATCGCGCGCCCACGAACTCAACATCGTCCCGGTAGTGAGCGAGGCTCTCTCAAGGGCCGGTGTGAAACCTGAAGACATCACTGCGATAGCCTTCACCAGAGGTCCCGGTCTTCTGGGCTCGCTCCTTGTCGGCACCTCATTCGCAAAATCGCTCGCCCTCTCGCTCGAAAAGCCCCTCGTGATGGTCAACCACCTCCAGGGACATATCCTTGCCGGCTTCGTCCGCGAAAAAGACAAGCCCGTCCGTGAGCCGTCCTTCCCTTATCTCTGCCTTCTCGTGTCCGGAGGCAACTCCCAGATCGTAAAGGTGAATTCTCCACTGGACTTCGATATCCTCGGACAGACAATCGACGATGCCGTGGGCGAGGCCTTCGACAAATGCTCGAAGATGATGGGCCTCGGCTACCCGGGCGGTCCGATCATCGACCGGCTCGCTAAGCAGGGCAATCCCGACCGCTTTACTTTCGCAAAACCCCACATACCCGGGCTCGACTACAGTTTCAGCGGGGTCAAGACCTCTCTTCTTTACTTCGTCCGTGACGAGATGGCCAAGGATCCGTCGTTCATGGACAACAACAAGGAAGATATCTGCGCTTCGTTCCAGAAGACGCTTATCGACATCCTGATGGACAAACTTATCAAGGCCGCAAAGCAGACCGGCATCAAGGATATCGCCATCGGCGGAGGAGTCTCGGCCAACAGCGGTCTTCGTTCGCGTATGGTCGAAGAAGGCGCGAAGCGCGGCTGGAATGTCTTCCTCCCCGAATTCAAATTCACGACCGACAACGCTGCCATGATAGCCGTCGCCGGTTATTTCCACTACCTTGCAGGCGAGCGCTGTCCGCTCGACGTCGCCCCCGTTTCCCGTATAGCCGATTTCTAAGATGCGAACCATCGAGATCACGACTCCGCTCGACAGGCCTCTTTCGCAGGAGGCTGTCAGCTCGCGCGTTGCGCGGATGACCGGCAGGCGTGACCTTCGGGCAGTCGTAGTTAAAAGGAGCATCGATGCGCGCAAGGACCCCGTCTACCGTTATCGGGTAGATGTCTACGGGCCCGACGAGAGTCCGGAAGAAACTCCGCCACCTCCGCTACGCGATGTGCATGGAGCCGAGCCGGTAATAGTGGTCGGTGCCGGCCCCGCCGGTTTGTTTGCCGCCGTAAGGCTCCTCACGCTGGGCCTTAGGCCGGTAGTGCTCGAGAGGGGCAAAGACGTCCACGCCCGCAAGTTCGACATGGCCAAACTCTCCCGGGAAGGTCTGGTCGATCCTGATTCCAACTATTGTTTCGGCGAAGGGGGAGCCGGCGCATTCTCCGACGGAAAGCTCTACACCCGCTCGACAAAGCGCGGCGACAATATGGAAGTGCTGCGCCGCCTGGTGGAGTTCGGAGCTTCGGCGGATATCCTGACAGATGCGCATCCCCACATAGGTTCGGACAAGCTTCCGCTGGTCGTGGAGAATATCCGCAAGTGTGTCACAGACCACGGCGGAGAGTACCGTTTCGGAGCCAGGGTAGTCTCGGTATCGAAGCTCCCGGGCGGAAGTTTCAAGGTCGCGACCGCCACTGGAGAAATGTTTGAGGCCAGGGCCGTCATACTCGCCACCGGCCATTCCGCCCGCGACATCTACGAGATGCTCTCGGAGAGCGGAGGCCTGCTGCAGGCCAAAGGCTTCGCGCTCGGAGTGCGTGCCGAGCATCCTCAGAGCCTTATCAACGCCGCACAGTTCCACGGGAAGTGGCGTCCGGGTATGCCGGCGGCGGAGTATTCGTTTGTCGTGCAGTCGGCAGGCAGGGGAGTTTTCTCCTTCTGTATGTGCCCCGGCGGCGTGCTTGTACCTTCCTCGACTGAGCCCGAAACTGTGGTGCTCAACGGCATGTCCAACTCCTCGCGCAGTTCGCGCTGGGCTAACTCCGGGGTGATCGTCCAGATTGACCCGGGCGATATCCCGGGCGATTCTCCGTTCAGGCTCCTTGATTTCCAGCAGAAGGTTGAGAGGGATATGTACAGGGCTGTCCGTGAGGTGGCCCCCGAAAGCAATCCGATGGCGGCGCCCGCCCAGCGTCTCACTGATTTTTGCGAAAGGCGCCTTTCTGCCACTCTTCCGCAGACCTCCTACCATCCCGGCGCCGTGAGCACAAGGCTCGATCTGATTCTCCCGCAGCTGGTCTCCGACAGGCTTCGTGATGCTTTCTCACAAGTTAGAATCCGCGGATACTATACTTCTGAAGCATTGCTCCTCGGAGTGGAGTCCCGCACCTCCTCTCCCATCCGTATACCCCGCGATCCGGAGACCCTCTCTTACGTCTCCGAGAGCGGGATCTTCCCCTGCGGCGAGGGAGCCGGTTATTCCGGCGGAATAGTCTCTTCGGCCATAGACGGAATGCGCGCAGCCGAAGCCGCGCGCAAACTCATACTGGGCTGACTGCTACAATCTTTCTATCGTAAGCTTGAACTCATACTGTCCGCTCGGAAGCATGTACTCCGGACGGGGAGTGGACTGCCAACTGTCAACGCATCCGAGTCCCATCTGGACTTTATCGACGAGCAGGTTGGTAAGGTCCGCCTGAGGAATCTCAGCTCCGTGCATCTGCTGCTTTTCGGGACCGCTGTCGAGGCTCTCGACCGTGTAATGAAGGGCCGAAGCGCTGAAAGGCTCCGAAGAGGTCAGCCTGACTCCGAAACCGTCGGGGCCACGGAGCTCCCACCAGCGGATATCGGTCTTTGTGCCTGTTTCCTGAGGCCTTACGTAAGGGTAGTACTGTTCGCTCACGGTCTGGTTCCAGATACCGAGTTCGGCGTAGCCCTGTCGGTCGATGTAATTCTCGACCGGGCCGCGGCCGTAGTAGCGGATATTTTCGAAATCTTTTGGCATGGGTATCTGAAGACCGTAGCGGAAAAGGTTCGGTAGCGAATCGGGGGCGTCCATGCTCATCGTGATTTCCATCGAACCCTTGGCATTGATCCGGTAGAGCATCGAGAGTCTGACACCTTTTTCTCCTTCATAGTCGGCTTTGACTTCCACTACGCCTTTGTTCATCTTCGGCGTGATCGACAGCAGCTCGAAAATAGGATCCTTCCAGAAAGCCATGGTTTTCTGAAGAGATGCGCCATAGTCGTTGTCTGTCGGGGCGCGCCAGAAACTCGGGGAGATGGTTGCGCCTTCAGCGAGCATCTCCTTCCCTGAAAGAAGGTAGCGGTCAATCAGGCCGTTCTTGCCGAATGAAACTGTGAAATCTTCTCCTGATACGCTGACGCCACGGCCGCTGGCGACGGTGATGCGTCCTTTGGCGGCGCTGACTCCATCGTATTTGTGCTCGAACTTGCCTATCCTGAGCTGCTGGCGTGCAATCTCGTACCCGGCGGGAACAAGGGGCTCATCCTGCTTGAGACAGTAGCGAAGGTTGAGAAGCCATTCGCCCTCATCGGTCACAAGACCGTAGGGAAGGTCGAATTCGGCAGCAGACTGAGGCCCGACGCTGATCTCTTCGAGGCTTCCGCTGCGCTCGCTCTTACCGTTGTGGAGCAGCTCCCATCTGAGGGCTACGTTGTCGAGGCCGGTGAAGAACCTTTCGTTGCGGATCGTAACGGTCTCGGGCTCCGAGAGTTCGGTCCAGATGTCCTGCATCCAGTAGGCGGCCTCATAGAAGTGGGGATTGGGCTCGCGGTCCGGATTGAGCAGACCGTTGCAGTTGAAGTTGTTGTCGGACGGGTCGTAATCGTTGTAGTCTCCGCCGTAAGAATAGATATCGGCTCCGCCAAGACCCTTGTCGTGGAGGCCCTGGTCGACGAAATCCCAGATGAATCCGCCCTGGAATTTGGGATATTTGCGGATAAGGTCCCAGTACTCTCCGAGTCCTCCTATAGAGTTGCCCATTGCATGGGCGTATTCGCAGAGAATGAGGGGGTTGGTCTCGGTGGAGTCGTTGCAGTACTGCTCGCACTGCTCGTAATTGAAGTACATGCAGGAGGTGATGTCGGCCAGGCCGTCTTCGTAGTAGGCCCTCTCGTAGTGGATGGGGCGAGAGCGGTCTGCCGCCTTGACCTTGTAGTAGGCCTTGGCGAAGATAATGCCGTAGCCGGCTTCGTTGCCGAGCGACCAGAATATGATTGAAGGATGGTTGAAGTTGCGCCTTACATTGCGAAGGTTGCGCTCGGTGAGCGTGAGTTCGTAATCGGGATTCTTTGCTATCGTGCCTTCGCCGTAGCCCAGACCATGGGCTTCGAAGTTGGCTTCGGCTATCATGTAGAGCCCGTACCTGTCGCAGAGGTCGTAGAAGTACGGGTCGTCGGGGTAGTGGCTGGTACGCACGGCATTGATATTGGCGCGCTTCATCAGCATTACGTCCTGGAGCATACGCTCGCGGCTGACGACATAGCCTCCGTCGGGATCGAGTTCGTGCCTGTTGACGCCTTTGAACAGAACAGGCTTGCCGTTGACGAGCACCTGGGAGTCTTTGATTTCGATTTTACGGAACCCGACATTGACCCTGATGCACTCAGAGACGGACTTTCCGCTGAAGTGGGTCACTTTCAATGTATAGAGGTCGGGAGTCTCGGCCGTCCATTTGAGAGGGTCGGCGACCTTAAGTTCCTGCCTGATGTCCTTGCCCTTTGTCGTAACGCCGCAAACAGCCCGGCCCTGAGGGTCCAGCAGCTGAAGCTCGACCTTGGAGGACTTGTTGAGGGTTACATGAACGGCGAGCGTGCCGTCCTTATAGTTTTCGTCGAGATCGGGGGTCACATTGACGTCGAGGATGTGGTTCTTGGGCCTGGAGTAGAAGTAGCAGTCGCGGGCTACTCCGGCAAAGCGCCAGAAGTCCTGGTCTTCGGCGTAGGTGCCGTCGCACCAGCGGAATACCTGGAATGCCACGAGGTTCTCCTTGCCGGGCTTGACGAATTCGGTGACGTCGAACTCGGCGGCAAGCTTGCTGTCTTCGCTGTAACCCACGAACTTGCCGTTGATCCAGAGGTAGATGTTGCTGGTGACCGAGCCGAAGTGGATCATGATGTTGCGGCCCTTCCAGTCGGCCGGGATGGTGAAGGTCTTGCGGTAAGACCCGACACTGTTTTCCTTACTGGGAACGAGGGGAGGGAAGTTGTCGTAATGTCCTCTCCATGGATAGCCGATGTTGACATACATGGGGTCTCCGAAGCCATTGAGTTCCCACATGCCCGGGACCGGCATCTTCGACCAGTCGGAGGTGTCGTATTTTTCTTTCCAGAAGTCTGTCGGACGCCGGCCTGCGTCCTTGACCCACTTGAACTGCCACTCCCCGCAGATTGAGAGATAGTTGGAGCTCTGGGCAGGATCCTGCACGTCTTCGTTTTCGAATGCGAAGAAATCGGCGTGCATCGGTGCGCGGTTGACCTCATTGACCTGGGCCGTGCGCCATTCTTTGAAATCCTGTGCTGAAGCCGCAATCCCGATGGAAGCGGCAATAAGACTGATAATTATGCGGTAATTCATACTGTAGTGAGCGAATTTGTACAAATTTAACACCTTTCATGAAAAAAAGATTACCTATCTTTGCTTTATTATGAAAAAGACCGTCGTTTTGACTCTCGCCGCGGCGCTGCTTGCACTCTTTTCCTGCACCCCCGATTCGCCGCGCACCATATCAG
This sequence comes from uncultured Bacteroidales bacterium, assembly GCA_946546175.1. Taxonomy (GTDB): domain Bacteria; phylum Bacteroidota; class Bacteroidia; order Bacteroidales; family UBA932; genus Cryptobacteroides. The sequence goes on along the minus strand of CAMNNY010000144.1, from coordinate 27,461 downwards.
ATTTTAATTTCGACTGGAGATTCAGTCTTGGAGACTCTCAGGAGTACTCCCAACCCGGTTTTGACGATTCCGCCTGGCGCAGTCTTCACCTTCCCCACGACTGGTCCGTCGAGGGAGATTTCTCAAAGGACAATCCTTCCACTCCGGGAGGGGGCGCCCTGCCCGGCGGTATCGGATGGTATCGCAAGCATTTCACCGCCCCGGCAGACGGACGGAGGGTGTTCGTGGAGTTCGACGGGGTGTTTATGAACGCGTCCGTCTATGTGAACGGCCGGCACGTCGGCACCCGCCCTTACGGTTACTCGTCTTACTCCTATGATATCACCGATGCACTCAAGGCGGGCGACAACCTCATCGCCGTGCGTTGCGACAACGAAGACCAGCCCAACAGCCGCTGGTATGCCGGATGCGGAATCTACCGCAATGTCCGTCTGGTCACTGTCGATCCCGTCCACGTAGCCTACAACGGCACATATGTGACTACGCCGCTCGTCAGTGCCGAAGAAGCGCTCGTGGCTGTTCAGGTCGAGGTCGAGGCCCCTTCCGGGGTGGAATTCGAAGTCTCGAACGTCGTGCTCGACCCTGCCGGCCGCAAGGTCGCTTTTGGGACCGATACGCTCAGCGTGCCTTCACCTCGCCTCTGGACTCTCGACGATCCCGCGCTCTACACTCTCGTGACCGAAGTACGCAGCGCCGGTCGTCTGACCGATGTCTACCGCACCCGCTTCGGCATCCGCAGCATCAGCTTCGACAAAGACCACGGCTTCGCCCTTAACGGCGAGCCGATGAAAATGCTCGGCGTCTGCCTGCACCACGACCAGGGCTGCCTCGGTTCGGCCGTCCACCGCAGGGCGCTGGAGCGTCAGATAACCATTCTCAAAGGCATGGGGGTCAATGCGATACGCACTTCCCACAATCCGCCCGCGCCGGAACTCCTTGAGCTTTGCGACGAAATGGGTGTGATGGTGATGGATGAGGCCTTCGACATGTGGCGCAAGCGCAAGACCGAGTTTGACTACGCCCGTTTCTTCGACGAGTGGCACGAGAAGGATCTGACGGATTTTATCCGCCGCGACCGCAACCATCCCTGCGTCGTGATCTGGAGCGTCGGAAACGAAATCCTCGAACAGTGGAATTCAGATTCCGACGATGTGAAAAACCTGACAGCCGAGCAGGCGAACCTTCTGATGAACTTCATGAGCAAGCTCCCCAAGAAAGACGCTTCCGACGACAATCCCAATATCCGCCTTACGCGCCACCTTGTGGGCATAGTCAAGGCTCTTGACCCCACCCGTCCCGTAAGTGCTGGCTGCAATGAGACCGATCCCTCCAACAACCTTCTGAGGAGCGGCGCTTTCGACGTCTACGGATTCAATTACCATCTGTGGGACTATGACAAATGCCGTGAGTGGTATCCCGACAAGCCGCTGTTTGGCTCGGAGACTGTCTCCGCCCTCAACAGCAGGGGAGTGTATTTCCAGCCGTCAACCACTATAGAGGTGCTGCCTGAGCATTGGTGGGAGACCTACGAGACTGAGCACCATCAGTGCACGGCCTACGATGCATGCCATGCTCCGTGGAGCAGCCTCCACGAAGAGTCGTGGACCTCGATCCGCGACCGCGAGTATATGTTCGGCACCTTCATCTGGACGGGATTCGACTACCTCGGCGAGCCCACACCCTACAGCTGGCCATCGCGCAGTTCGTATTTCGGGATCGTCGACCTTGCCGGTTTCCCCAAGGATCAATACTGGCTCTACAAGTCTGAGTGGACGGACGAAACCGTGCTGCATCTCTTCCCCCATTGGAACTGGTCGGAGGGCGATCTTGTGGACGTATGGGCCTACTACAACAATGCCGACGAGGTGGAACTGTTTCTCAACGGCCGCTCGCTCGGCAGGCAGTCAAAGACTGCGGACGTGCTCCACTGCAACTGGCAGAAGGTGCCTTTCGAGCCGGGTGAGATCCTGGCCGTTTCTTACAAAGACGGAGTCGAGGTGGCGCGCGAGTCGCGTCGCACAACAGGTGAGCCGGTCGGGCTTCGGCTTACTGCGGACCGCAGCGTGATAGCGGCAGACGGGTATGATCTGAGTTATGTCACGGTTGAGGCGGTCGATGCCGACGGACTCGCCGTGCCTACGGCAGACGCAATGCTTCACTTTGAGGTTACAGGGGCCGGCGAACTTGTCGGCATCGACAACGGCAATGCCGCCGACACGCTCTCGCTCAAGGGCCACGACAAGGCTCTTTTCAGCGGCAAGGCTCTCGCCGTGGTGCGCTCTCTTCGCGGTGATCGCGGGACTGCGACCCTTAGTGTAAGCGGTTATGGCACCGAATCGACTGCCGTTATCCGCACCAAATAGCAATAGCTCCCAAAACAATGAAGAAGAGCCGGCCAGAGAAACTGGCCGGCTCTTCTTGAGCCACATAACAGGCTTGAACTGTTGACCTTCGCGTTACGAATGCGATGCTCTACCAACTGAGCTAATGTGGCTTGGGAGTGCAAAGATAGAAAAATATTCGGAACTATTACATTTTTTTCAGCCGCAGGCCGATTCGCTTGCGCTCTTGGTCGACGCTGACGACTTCGACGGTGACGTGCTGGTGGAGTCGGACGACCTTGGTGGGGTCGACAGGACCGCGTACGCCCATCTGGGAGACGTGGATGAGGCCGTTCTCGTGGAGACCTATGTCGACGAAAGCTCCGAAGTTGGTGATGTTGGTAACGATACCCGGGAGTTCCATGCCGGTCTTGAGGTCGGAGATGTCGTGGACATCGTCCGCGAAACTGAATTCTGAAGCCTGCTCGCGCGGGTCGAGCCCCGGTTTTGCAAGTTCTTTCAGGATATCGTTGATAGTAGGAAGTCCTTTGTCTGCCGTGACATAGTCTTCGGCCTTGATCTTGCGGCACAGCTGTTCGTTGCCGACCAGTTCGCGTGCGGTGACTCCGAGGTCGCGGGCCATCTTGTCCACGATCCCGTAGGACTCCGGGTGGACGGCGCTGGAATCGAGCGGGTTGGAGCCGCCGCGAATACGCAGGAATCCAGCGCACTGCTCGAAGGCCTTGGCGCCAAGGCGCGGGACCTTCATGAGCTCGGCGCGGCTCGTAAATCCGCCGGCGCTGTTGCGGTATGCAACTATGTTCTCGGCAAGCGACGGGCCGATCCCGGCCACATAGGCGAGGAGATAGGGCGAAGCGGTGTTGAGGTTGACTCCTACGGAGTTCACGCAATACTCTACCGTATTGTCGAGTTTTTCCTTGAGGAGAGCCTGGTCCACGTCGTGCTGGTACTGGCCGATTCCGAGGTTCTTGGGGTCAATCTTGACGAGCTCTGCTAGAGGGTCCATGAGCCGGCGTCCGATACTGACTGCGCCGCGGACCGTGACATCCTGGTCGGGCATCTCCTTGCGGGCGACTTCCGAGGCGCTGTAGATGCTGGCTCCGTCTTCGCTGACGGTCCAGACCTTGCATCCTTCGGGGAGAACAATCTTTTTCATGAAGTCCTCCGTCTCGCGGCTGGCGGTGCCGTTTCCGATGGCGATGGCTTCGACCCTGTACTTTTCGATCATCTCCTGGACTGCCACGAGCGACTTGACTTTCTCGCTCTGGGGCGGGTGGGGGAAGATGATGGTGTGGTGCAGCAGCTGGCCGTACTCGTCGAGGATGGCGATCTTGCAGCCGTTGCGGAAGCCCGGGTCGATCGCCATGGTGCGTTTCTGCCCGACGGGCGGGCTCAGAAGAAGCTGGCGGAGGTTCTCGCCGAACACTTTGATAGACTCGATATCGGCCTTCTGCTTGGCTTCTTTCAGCACGCTGTTGGTGATCGAAGGGTCGAGAAGCCGCTCGAATGCGTCTTCGCTGGCCGTGCGTATCTGGGCCGAAAGGGCGGGGGAGGGCCTTCCGTGTTCGCGGCAGAAGCCGTAGTAGACATCGTCGGAGCAGCGCTCGGGGTCGGCGTCGATCCCTATGCTGAGGAAGCCTTCGTTCTCGGCCCTCAGCATCGCCAGCAGGTTGTGGGCAGGAATACGCTGCAGCGGCATCGAGAAATTGAAATAGCTGCGGTATTTGTCGGCTTCGGGATTGTCTTTTGCGGCTTTGGTCACGCTCGAGACGACCCTGCGGCTGCGGTAGACGGTGCGGAGTTTTTCACGTATGGAGGCGGTTTCGCTAAGGCGCTCTGCGATGATGTCGCGGGCTCCGGCGAGAGCGTCCTCGACGCTTCCTACCTTGTCGCCGACGAATTTGGCGGCGCTGGCGGCGGGATCCGAGGTGCGAACATCCCACATCGCATCGGCAAGGGGCTCAAGGCCGAGCTCTTTGGCGACGGTCGCCCTGGTCCTGCGCTTGGGGCGGTAGGGGAGGTAGATGTCTTCGAGTTCGGTGGAGGAGACGCATTTCTCGATCGTACGGCGAAGTTCGTCGGTGAGCGCGCCGGCTGCCTCGATGGCTCCGACCACGGTCTCCTTGCGCTTTTCCATCTCGGCGAACACGTCGGCCCAGTGCTTCACTTCAGCTACCTGGGCGTCGTCCATCCCGCCGGTTTTTTCCTTGCGGTAGCGGCTGATGAAGGGGATGGTGTTTCCATCCTCAAACATCATGACGCAGTTTTCGATCTGCCAGTCCTTCAGGGAGCAGTGCTCCGCAATGAAGTTTATGTAGTGTTTTTTCATCAGAATTTCCTGAATCTCAGAGCAATGACGCCCCAGAATGCTTCGCCGAAGATCCCTCCCGACATCTTCGAACTGCCAGCTTTGCGGTTGACGAAGATGACCGGTACCTCTGCGACCTTGAAGCCTTTCTTGACAGCGGTATACTTCATCTCGATCTGGAAGCCGTAGCCCTTCATCCTAACTGCGTCGAGATTGATCCCCTCGAGGACCCTTCGCGAATAGCAGAGGAAGCCTGCCGTGCTGTCCATGATCTTTGTGCCGAGTATCGTGCGGGTGTAGACTGAAGCGTAGTACGACATGATGATACGCCCGATAGGCCAGTTGACCACGCTCACGCCGTCGGCATAGCGCGATCCGATCGCGAAATCGGCTCCGCCGCTTTCACATGCGTCGAGAAGGCGCGGAAGGTCGGCCGGATCGTGGGAAAAGTCGGCGTCCATCTCGAAGATGTAGTCGTAGCCCTTCTCGAGAGCCCATTTGAAGCCGGTGATGTAGGCGGTGCCCAGGCCGAGTTTGCCGCTGCGCTCGATAAGGTGGAGCCGGCCTTCGAACTCGCCCTGGAGGGACTTTACTGCTTCTGCGGTCCCGTCTGGGGAGCCGTCGTCGATGATCAGGATATGGTAACCGCCCTCGAGACCGAAAACGGCGCGGATGATACGCTCTGCGTTTTCGATCTCGTTGTAGGTCGGTATGATTACGAGTTTACTACTTTTTGTTTGCATCTATCTGCTGAAGCATTTCCTTAACTGCGGCCTCGAGCTGGAGGTCTTTTCCTTCGAGCATGCTCTCAGGAGTGTTGTAAACCAGAATATCGGGTTCAATCTGCAGGTTTTCGAGTGCGCGGTTCTCTGCGAGTCCCCAGCTTGTGACCTGAGGGATACCGAAGATGAGGGTAGGATCGATCTGGGTCTCCCACCAGACTGCGGTCATGGTGCCGGGCACGGGGGCGCCGATAAGCTTGCCGATTCCGAGGGTCTTGTAGACGTAGGGGAATCCGCATGCGTCGGAGTAGTTGTCTTCGCCGATAAGCACGCAGCTGGGCTTGGTCCACTTGCTGTAAGGCTCTGTGCCGATGTACTGCCCGCGGGGACGGAACTCCAGGTATGCCTTGCCCGAAAGGAAGGTGGCGAGGTCGTCGTGGAGCCAGCCGCCTCCGTTGTGGCGGGTGTCGACTATGAGGGCTTCGCATCCGCGGTACTTGCCGAGAGCCTTGGAGTAGACTTCGCGGAAGCTAGGGGAGTCCATGCCTTGGACATGGACATAGCCCACGCGGCCGCCGGAGAGGGTCTCGACCATCTTTTCGCGCTGGCGTACCCACCTCTTGTAGAGACCGTCGGCATCGGACCTTGTTGCCGTGACGAACAGCTCGGTCTCGGTCTTGCCCTTCTTGACCTTGAGAAGTATTCTGTCGCCTGCTTTGTCCAGAAGCGCATCATACCACTGCGTGCCTTCTTCGATCTCCTTGCCGTCGATGGCGAGAATCACGTCGCCCGCCTTGATATCGGGATCTGCGATGGCAAGAACGCTTCCGGGCAGGATCTCTGCGATTGTGAGGCCCTTGCCTTTGGCGTCAGCTGCGAACAGGACTCCGAGGTGACCCACATTGAGAGGGGAGCCGCTGCGGTAGCGTGCGCCGGTGTGGGAGCCGTTGAGCTCGCCGAGCATCTCGCTCAGGAGGTCCTGGAAGTCGAAGTTGTTGGTGATGTAGGGCAGGAACTTCTCGTAGTTGGTCTTCATCGAAGCCCAGTCGAGGCCGTGGATGGCCTTGTCGTAGAACTTTTCGTTGACCTGTTTCCATGCGTGGCCAAAGATGTAGGCACGCTCGGCTGCGGGCTGATAGTAATACTCGTTGGAGAATACTACCGGTTCGACTTTTTCCGAAGGAAGGCTCATCTTGCTGATGCCGCGGCCGACTATATATACTGTCTTGCCGTCTTTTGAGGGGAAGAAGCGGCCGCCGGCCCCGGGCCTTACTACCTTGATCTCACGCTCCTTGATGTCGAGGCTGCAGATGTCGCTGCCCTTGTCGCCGCGCCTTACGAAGTAGAGCTTGGTGCCGTCGGAGTTAAGGAAATAGTCGCCGTAGCGGCTGGAGTATGGGGTGAGACGGACCATGCGGTCTTCGATGCCCTCGAGATCGAGCGCGACCTGGGGCTCTTCGACTTTGGTGCTGTCTTTCTTGTCTTTTTTCTTGCCGGAGTCCTTCTTGGCGTCTTTGTTGTCCTGGGGTGCAAGGAGTTTGGCTATACTTTCGTCGTTTTTGCTGCGGACGAATTCTCCGTAGGTCTTGGCGTCGAAGAACATGGCGTAGATATCGTCTTCTGAGCCCCAGCTGCCGTGGCTGCGGTAGCCGTTCTTGTCGGAACTCCAGATCATGGCCTTGCCGCCGAGAGCCCAGCGGAATCCTCCGTCAGAGTAGCCGCTCTGGGTAAGGTTGGTAACAGTTCCTTTTTCGATGTCGATCAGGGCGATGTCGGTGTTGTTCCATCCGCCGTTCGCCTGATATCCCGTAAGGATGGACTTGCTGTCGGGGCTCCACTCGAAGTCCTGATCGCCGTCCTGGTAGGAGTAGTTGACTCCCTTGAGAAGCGACTTCTCCTTGCCGCCGTCGGTGCTCTTGATCACGATTTCGGTCCTGTCGCGAAGGAAGGCGACCCATTTGCCGTCGGGCGACACCTGAGGCTGGAAGCAGGTCTGGCCCTTCTTTGTGAAGCGGGTTTCCTTGGTCTCGTAGCTGAAGGTGAGGTATTTGTCGTCTTTCTTGGTGAGTTCGGTCTTCCAGATGGCCCACTCTCCGTCGCGCTCGGCAGCATAGTAGAGCGACTTGCCGTCTTTGCCGAAGCTCACGCCGCGCTCCTGCTCGGGAGTGTCTGTGATACGGCGGCTCGCTTTCTGCTCGGGAGCGATCACATAGACGTCGCCATGGGCTACGATAGCGATCTCCTTGCCGTTGGGGCTGACTGCGAGGGCGGAGGCTCCGTCGGAGATATTGCGGCGGATCTTCTCGCGCTCGTTGGTGTCTTTGGTGATGGTGATGGCAACCTTGACGGGTGCCTGTCCGGGAGTGCAGGTGTAGAGCTCTCCGTTGTAGGAGAAGGCGAGAACGCCGGTCTGCGAAACCGAGAGGTTGCGGACAGGGTGAGTCGGCAGGTCGGTCACCTGGTCGATGGCTTCAGGGGCCGAAAGAATCCCGTGCCAGACATTGATGTTGCCGCTCTTCTCGCTGAGGAAGTAGAACTCGCGTCCGTCTTTGGTGAAGACGGGGTTGCGGTCTTCGCCTTCGAAGGTGGTGAGTTTTTGGAACTGTCCCTTCTTAGGAGTGAATTTCCATATGTCGCGGGTCACCGACGAGGTGTGGTGCTTGCGGAGGGGATCTTCGTAGCCTTTGTAGTCTTCGTAGATCACTACGCCGCTGCCGTTTACGGAAAGGTTCATCATCGGGATGGAGGTAAGCTGTCTTACGTTGCCGTCTTTGATGCTTACCGTATAAACCTGGGGATCACCGGGGAATCCGTCGTAAAGCGGGTCGGCCTGGATGGATGCGGCAAAATAAACCAGGCCGTCTTTGGACACCGAAAGGGGAACCTCGGCTCCGGGATATGTCGTAAGGCGTCTGGCTGCGCCGCCTCCGGCCGGGACGATCCAGATGTCTTTCGAGAGCTCACGCATCGAGCTGAACACTATCTGCTTGCCGTCTGTGGTCCAGAGGGGATCGGAGTCGTAAGCGGCGTTGGCCGTAATCTGCTTTGCTTCTCCTCCGGCGCTGGGCACGGTGAAGATGTCTCCCTGGTAACTGAATGCTATAGTCTGTCCGTCGGGGGAGATTGAACTCTTGCGCAGCCACAGCGGGGCGTTCTGGGCGAGGAGAGCCACGCCGAGAAGAATGGCGCTCAAAGTGGTGATGGTCCTTTTCATCATTTTGTCGATTTAGATTCTAACACTACAAATATATCAAATTGTGTCCTTATTGCAAAATTTGTCAGAATTGAGTATTTTTGTGGGCTTTTTTGAAGAAAATCAAAATTACTACTATATGGCAACCAAAAACACGAAAGAAGAAAAACTCAGGCAGGAGGAAGTGGCAGAGTCCATTTCAAAGACCGAAGAGTTTTACAACCAGCACAAGAAAACAATCTGGGGAGTAATCATTTGCGTTCTCGTAGTGGGTCTCGGTATCCTCGGCTACGCCAAGTTCATCTATGCTCCGGCCGCCAAGGAGGCTCAGGAGGCTGCTTTCCCCGCAGAACTCAACTTCCAGCAGGGTGAGTTCGAACTCGCACTCAAGGGCGACGGCAATGTGCTCGGTTTTGAGGACATCATCGACCAGTACGGCGCAAAGGCCGGCAAGTCCGTCTATCTCTACGCCGGCGCATGCAACGCTCAGCTCGGCAACTGGGAAGATGCCCTTACCTATCTTAAGAAATATAACGGCAAGGAGCCCATCCTCGCAGCCCGCGCACTTGCCCTTCAGGGCGACTGCTACAGCGCTCTCGAGGACTACACAAAGGCTGTGGCCCTTTACGAGAAGGCAGCTGCCAAGGCAGACAACATGTTCGCAGCCGCTTACCTTCTGAAGGCCGGCCAGGTCTACCTCCAGCTCGGTCAGAACGACAAAGCCCTCAAGGTTTTCGAAACCATCAAGGAGAAGTACCCCCAGAGCATCGAGGGTTACGAAGTCGACAAATACATCAACAAGGCAAAGTAGTATCCTATGGGAAGAGCTTTTGAGTTCCGCAAGGAACGTAAGTTGAAAAGATGGGGCCACATGGCCCGCACCTTCACCAAACTCGGTAAGGAAATCACCATCGCAGTGAAGCAGGGCGGCCCGGACGTAACCGGCAACCCGCGTCTTCGCGCCCTCATGGCTGAGGCCCGCGCCGAGCAGATGCCTAAGGAGAATATCGAGCGCGCCATCAAGAAGGCGACCGAAAGCAAGCAGGGCGACTTCAAGGAGGTTGTCTACGAAGGCTACGGTCCTTTCGGTATCGCGTACCTTGTCGAGACTGCGACAGACAATACTACCCGTACGGTCGCCAACGTGCGCAGCTACTTTAACAAATGCGGCGGCACCCTCGGCACCAGCGGCAGCGTCGCTTTCATGTTCGACCACAAATGCGTGTTCCGCATCAAGGAGACCGAAGGCCTCGACCTTGAGGAACTCGAGCTCGAGATGATCGACTACGGCGTCGACGAGCTCTTCGAGGAGATTGAAGTGGACAAGGACGACAACGAGACCAAGGTGGTGGTCATCTACGGCGACTATACCTCCTACGGTCAGATCCAGAAGTATATCGAAGACAACGGATACGAACTCATCTCCGGAGGTTTCGAGCGAATCCCGACAACCGAGCTCAAGGATGTCACACCCGAGCAGAGGGCGACATTGGAGAAGCTCACCGGCCTGCTCGAAGACGACGAGGATGTCACCAATGTCTACACCACAATGAAACCGGCTGAATAGTCGGTTTTATTAGTTTATGACCAAGCAAATGAAAAGGACCATTATAATCACGGGAGGAGCCGGCTTCATCGGAAGCCATGTAGTCCGGCTGTTTGTCAATAAGTACCCGGACTACAGGATCATCAATCTCGACAAGCTGACTTACGCCGGCAATCTCGCCAACCTGAAGGATATCGAGGATAAGCCCAACTACAAGTTTGTCCGGATGGATATCTGCGACTTCGACGGAGTCCTCAAACTGATGCAGGACGAGCATGTTGACGGCATTATCCACCTCGCCGCCGAGTCCCACGTCGACCGCAGTATCAAAGACCCGTTCACCTTCGCCCAGACCAACGTCATGGGCACCCTCAGCCTGCTCCAGGCAGCGAAGATCGCCTGGGACGGCAACTGGGAAGGGAAGCGCTTCTACCATATCAGCACGGACGAGGTCTACGGAGCCCTTGAGATGACTGACCCGGAAGGCGTCGAGCCTCCGTTCACGACCAAGGCATCTTCGGGCAAGCACCACCTCGCCTACGGCACCACGTTCTTCACCGAAGACCTGAAGTACCAGCCGCACTCACCGTACTCTGCAGCCAAGGCTTCGTCCGACCACTTCGTCAGGGCGTTCCACGACACCTACGGTATGCCGACCGTCGTGACCAACTGCTCCAACAACTACGGCCCCTATCAGTTCCCCGAGAAGCTCATTCCGCTGTTTATCAATAACATTCGCCATCGCAAACCCCTGCCCGTCTACGGCAAGGGCGAGAATGTCCGCGACTGGCTCTATGTGGAGGATCACGCGCGCGCGATCGACCTCATCTTCCACGAAGGCAAGGTGGGCGATACCTACAATATCGGCGGATTCAACGAGTGGAAGAACATCGACATCATCAAGGTGCTGATCAGCACCGTCGACCGTCTGCTCGGCCGTCCCGAAGGCGCCGACATGGACCTCATCACCTACGTGACCGACCGCGCCGGACACGACCTGCGCTATGCGATCGACTCATCCAAACTCCAGCGCGAACTTGGATGGGAGCCCTCGCTCCAGTTCGAGGAAGGCATCGAAAAGACGGTCCGCTGGTATCTGGACAACCAGGAGTGGATGGACAACGTCACTTCCGGTGATTACCAGAAGTACTACGACGACATGTACAAGGGACGCTAGTCCGCTTCGCGTGAATTATAAGCCTCGAGGGCCTTGGAGAGCACGACAAGTGCTTTGCCGAGGTCCTCTTTGTTAAGGACGTAGGCCATTCGGACCTGGTCGCGGCCTTCCTCCGGATCGGTGTAGAAGCCTGAGCCCGGGGCCATCATCACTGTCTGGCCTTCGTAGTTGAAGTCGGTCAGACACCAGATGCAGAACTTTTCGGCATCGTCGACGGGGAGCTTGACCATGGTGTAGAATGCGCCCATAGGGGTGGGTGAGTAGACTCCCGGGATCTTGTTGAGGCCGTTGATCAGGAAGTTGCGCCTGCTGAGGTACTCGTCGTACACCTCGTCCATGTACTCCTGCGGGGTCGACAGGCTGGCTTCGGCGATAATCTGCCCGATGAGGGGCGGACTGAGACGCGCCTGGCAGAACTTCATGACGGCTTCACGTACCTTCTTGTTTTTGGTGATGAGGGCTCCGATACGGATTCCGCACTCGCTATAGCGCTTGCTCACGGAATCGATCAGCACCACGTTCTCTTCAATCCCTTCGAGGTGGCATGCGCTGATATAAGGCGCTTTCGTGTAGATGAACTCACGGTAGACTTCGTCGCTGAAGAGATAGAGGTTGTATTTCTTCACGAGATCCCTTAGGCGGAGCATCTCTTTCTTGGTGTAGAGGTAGCCGGTAGGGTTGTTGGGGTTGCAGATGAGGATGGCCTTGGTCTTAGGGGTGATCTGCTCCTCGAATTTCTCCATAGGGGGGAGCTTGAATCCGTCTTCGATCGAGGTCTTGACTGATTTCACGACGGCGCCGCAGCTTATTGCGAAGGCCATGTAGTTGGCGTAGGACGGGTCGGTGACGATGATTTCGTCGCCCGGGTCCAGGCAGGCCATGTAGGCGAACATCACGGCTTCGGAGCCTCCGGTGGTGATGATAATCTCGTCGGGGCTGAGGTCGATGCCGTAGTTGGCATAGTAGCCAACCATCTTTGTGCGGAGGGCCTTGTAGCCTTGGGACGGACTGTATTCGAGAATGCTGCGGTCGAGGTTGCGCACGGCTTCGAGGGCGCATTCGGGGGTCTTGATGTCGGGCTGGCCGATATTGAGGTGGTAGACATGGATGCCGTTGCGCTTGGCGGCGTCGGCATATTTGGCGAGCTTGCGGATAGGCGAGCTCGGCATGTTCTCGGCTCTCTGTGAAATCTGCATAATGTTTAAATGAATGATCTGCTGCGACGCTCCCATCGCTTCGCGACCCTATTCCGGGCAAAGGTCGCTTTCGCAGCAGATCCTTAAATTATGATATCGTCAAATTATGATATCGTCGGTTTTGATTTTGGGAACGTAGTGTACGCCGTCTTTGCGGTAGTACTTAATGTCTTCTCCGGCGCTGATTTCGACCAGTTTGATCTTCTCGGCGGTCTTGCCTACTGCGACCACGCAAATAGGCTCGAGGGGAAGGCCCAGGCCTTTCTGGAGGTCTTCGTGGTTGAAGTTGCGGATAATAAGGCCGTTAAGCCCAAGCTCTACGGCTTTCAGAAGCATCGTCTGGACCGAGATTCCGAGGTCGATGAGCAGCCCGGGATTCTCAGGCTTGGTAGAGCAGACAACAATGAAGGCCTCGGGCTCCGTCCCGGGGAAGGGGAGATGGAGTTCTGGCAGGGCCCGGCCCATCTTAATGTGGCGGTTGACCTCGTCGGCCTCAGGGCCTTTGGTGACCATGTGGAAACGCAGGGCCTGCTGGTTGACGGACGATGCCACCAGGGGATTGACGGCGATCATCGCGCGGAGCTGCCTTTCGTGGACGACGTAGGACTGGTCGTAGCCGCGTACGCTGCGGTTGCGCCGGGCGAGGGTCTCCAGCGAGGGACGGTTGCTGACGGTAGGGGCTCCTGCGAGCTCCCTTTGACGGTTTTCGAGATAATTGTCTGCCATAGCAGGCCAAAGTTAGGAAAATATTGCGTATATTTGAAATTGTCTTAAACAATTATGAGTATGGAAAAATCACGTGTATGGACTGGCTTCTTCGTGATGCTGGGTCTTGTCTTTCTAGGAGCGATGCTCCCCGTTTCTGTCAGCAAACTCAAGTCTTTCGACCGTACTGTTACCGTCAAGGGTCTGTGCGAGAAGGAAGTAAAAGCAGATAAGGTCATCTGGCCCATCGTCATCAAGGTTGCAGGCAACGACTACGCCTCGGTCTACAAGCAGATGGAGCAGCAGAATGAAATCATCAGGAAGTTCCTCACAGAAGGCGGAGTCAAACCCGAAGACATCACCCTCGGCGCCATCGAAGTCTCAGACGCCAGGACCGACACCTACGACAACAACCGTGCGATGCGCTTCATCATCAAGAGCATCACAACCGTCTGCTCGTCCGATGTCGACCGCGTGCGCGAACTGATCGCCGGCCAGAACAAGCTCATCGAGAAGGGTGTTTTACTGATCAATGATTGGGACTCCAACATCTCCTACGAGTACGAATCGCTCAATGATATCAAGCCGGAGATGGTCGAAGAAGCGACCAAGAACGCCCGCCTTGTCGGAGAGAAGTTCGCAGAAGATTCCCACAGCCGTCTCGGCAAGATCAAGACTGCCAGCCAGGGTACTTTCAGCATCACATCCCGCGACTCCAACACCCCTTGGCTCAAGACGGTACGAGTCGTCAACCTCGTCACCTACTACATCGTCGATTAGTTATGTCAGCCTTTACCGAGAAGTATGTAAAGGAGTTCATGGCCGCCCTCGTCGCCAAGAATCCCGGCGAGACTGAGTTTCATCAGGCTGTCAGAGAAGTCCTTGAAGCCGTAGCCCCCACCCTTGAGGCCTACCCCCATTTCCTCGATGCCAAGATCATGGAGAGAATGGTCGAGCCCGAGCGCGTGATCATGTTCCGCGTCCCCTGGATGGACGACGAAGGCGAAATCCGTATCAACCGCGGCTTCCGCGTCCAGATGAACAGCGCGATCGGCCCCTACAAGGGCGGCATCCGTTTCCATGCCAGCGTCAACCTCTCGATCATGAAGTTCCTCGCTTTCGAGCAGACCTTCAAGAACGCCCTCACGACCCTGCCTATGGGCGGCGCCAAGGGCGGATCCGACTTCAGCCCCCGCGGCAAGTCCGACGCCGAGGTGATGCGCTTCTGCCAGAGCTTCATGACGGAGCTTCAGAGGCACATAGGCCCCGATACGGACGTCCCCGCCGGCGATATAGGCGTGGGCGGGCGCGAAATCGGCTACATGTTCGGCCAGTACAAGCGCCTTCGCGACGAGTTCACCGGCACTCTTACGGGCAAGGGCCAGACATGGGGCGGCAGCCTCATAAGGCCCGAGGCCACCGGCTACGGCCTCTGCTATTTCACTGAGCAGATGCTTGCGACGCGCGGCAAGAGCTTCAAGGGCCAGACCGTACTCGTCTCGGGCGCCGGCAATGTAGCCCAGTTCGCAGCCCAGAAGGCCATGCGCCTTGGCGCCAAGGTCGTGACGCTGTCCGACAGCGACGGTTTCGTCTACGACCCCGACGGCCTAACTGAAGAGAAACTCGAGTACGTGATGTTTCTTAAGAACGTCCGCCGCGGCCGCATCAGCGAATACGCCCAGAAGTACCCATCGGCAACATACTATCCCGGAGAGCGTCCGTGGAAGATCAAATGCGACATCGCTCTCCCTTGCGCTACCCAGAACGAAATTGAAGCCGCCGACGCCCAAAAACTTGTGGATGGAGGATGCTACTGCGTCGCAGAGGGCGCCAACATGCCTTCCACTCCCGAGGCTATCAAGATCATCCAGGGGGCAGGATTACTTTATTCTCCGGGCAAGGCATCCAACGCCGGTGGCGTCGCCACATCAGGCCTTGAGATGACCCAGAACTCAATGCGCCAGAAATGGACGGCCGAGGAGGTCGACAACTATCTTCGCCGCATCATGTCCGATATCCACGCCAACTGTCTCAAGTATGGCACGCGCGAAGACGGTACCGTCGATTATGTGCGCGGAGCCAACGTGGCCGGCTTCATGAAAGTCGCCACCGCAATGCTCGAGCAGGGGCTGGTTTAGTCTTTTGACACACTTCACACGCTGATCGTGGGCCACAAAAGTCTCTGTGACCCACGATCAGTGTTATTAGTCTGACTATACTATTCCTTCGTGAATAGCCTTACGGATCATCTCCACCGTTGTGCCGGCTTCGAATTTGTCGCGAAGGCGTTTGCGGTACCATTTGATGGTGGGCAGACTCAGGCATAGCGCCTCTGCGATCTGTTCGCTTTTTTTGCCGTCTGCGATAAGGCGGAGTATCTGTGCTTCTTTCTTAGTCAGTTGTATCATAATCAATCCTCCTGAACATCGGATTTCTCTTTCACAAATGTCGATAATTGGCTTGTTAAAAACACCATCCAAAAGGATGGAAGGCGCTATACTTTGGTATAGAAATACTTTGAAACAGAGGTCGTTTGCGCTTATTTGCCTATCTTAGCGGAAATGAAAAGACTGCTGCTCACATATATATTATCCTGCCTGTTTATTTCCCCTGTCGTGGCTGCTTACACAGACCATCGCGGACACAACGTAGACTCTCTGGAGCGCGTAGTCGCCGCATGGCCCCACGAGCGGGTCGAGAAAGCGAGTCAGGCAGAAAGCGAGGCCCTCGTCAAGGCGTATTACGACCTTTTTAACGGTTACCGCAATATCAACGGAGAGAGGTCTATCCTTTTCTCACGCAAGTGCTACGCCCTCGCAAAGCGGTGGAACTGGCTGGCGATGATGAGCGACGCCACACGGAACATCGGTATCATCCACTATGGTGCAGAGCGTTACGACAGCGCTCTCTTCTACCTCAACCAAGCACTGGAGATAGTAGACAGGATGGGCGCCGGGGAGCGTTCTTTTACCGGCAACATGCCATATGGCGAAGAGACGGTCGACGACAGTTATTCTTCCCTCTACGGCGCACTGGGCAACCTCTACAATATGATGGATTCCATCCCCCGTGCAATGGAGTATTACGAAAAGGCCGGGGCTATCTTCGAAAAACACGGTTGGAATGAGAGCCTTTCTCTTCTGTGGTACAATATGGGTGAGACCTGGTTTGAAGAAGGAGATGTCGATAAAGCGGGAGAGTGTTACAAGATTGCTCTCAAGTATGGTTACGAGTCAGGAGATTCGCTGATCGTCTCCGAGGCCCTCAAGGGTATGGGGGAGTATTCTCTGGCGAAGGGTAAAATGGCCAGGGCGCTGCGGTATCTTCAGAAAGCAGACGAATACTATTCAGCCCACAACGAGCAGGAATTCATCAGCCGCATAGAAACCCTTAATTTCATCGGGCGGGTGCTCGAGGCCCAGAAAAGGAATCTGACCTGGTTTTTCGCGTTAAGCCTGGCGCTCGTCGCGGTGCTGCTTCTCTATCTGATAATACTCCGGAGAATGTACAGGCTGCGTAAGGAAAAAGAGGGCGCTGATGCCGCCATCGAGCAGGCGATGAAGGAGGAAGAGGCTCCTGATGCCGCCGGGAAAGAAGACCTGACAGAGCGCGAAATCCAGATTCTGAGGCTCATCGCCCAGGGCCTGACAAGCCCCCAGATCGCAGATAAAGTCTACCTGAGCCTTCCCACTATCAAGTGGTACCGCAAGCGCCTTCTCGAAAAGTTCGACGCCGCCAACAGCGCCGAACTCATCTCGAAGGCCAAAGAGCGCGGACTGGTATAGGACACTATTTACGCAATAGCTTTTCAAGCCTTTCGGGCGGGACTCCAAGTACTCTTGACAGTTGCTTCGGGGTGGTCTTGCGGGTATGGTCGAGGTATGAAGCAATGCGAGTTTTCTGTTCGGGACTGAGGACCTCAATTGGTTTGGCGAACCACTCTTGTGCGATTTCCTGTGCAGTATTCAACAACTCAGTGTCCGAGACCCTGGCGTATGGCCTTTCTTCGAGTTTGTATCGCGTATCTGCTACATTCAATCCTCCTATTGTTTTCAGAAAGAAGGACTGGTCGGAGCAGAATGCGTCTTCGAGGTAAGTGTGGTCACAAAAACTCGATGGAATCAGGCTTCCTTCGCTATCGAGTGTCCATGGGACTCCGTCCAGCCTGTCCATCGTGTGCATTGTCCGCCTTCTGTCTCTGGTATTCAAGTTGGCGAGCGCGACACCATTCACGATGCTTTTCCGGAACATCGCTCTATAGCCTGACCATTTGTAGTCATCAATGTTGCAACAATTGTCGAGAGCATTTCTTGGAATGTAGGCCAAAGCATTTCTAACGTGCCAGTCGTTTTCCAGAAGGATGGCTTTGACTTCTATGCGCTTGAGTATTTTCTGCGAGCCATACTTCCGGCTGAACCACATCGAGTACGCCTTCTTTATCTCTTCTGAATAAGCGTCCGCCTCTTTCTGATTGACAGCAAGGATTGCGACGTGACAATGGTTGGACACCACTGCATAGATGATAATAATAACATTCTTTCTGCGTGCGGCTACGCAGAGGACCTTGACCATAGCGTCATAGTCCTCATCATCCTTGCAGAGGATAGCCTGTTCGAGCCCTTTCAGACAAACGTGAAATGGGTAGACGCTGCAGATTCTCCCATCTGGCAGCGCCCTGGTAACCACCCGTCGCATTGGCTCAGCTCCTCATTTTGGTAGGGCTGATACCAGGGGCGAAAACCAGGGTCTTTGGCTCCCTTTTTTGCATTTCGGCCATTGCTTCATTAAAGATTTTGCTGAAACAAGCCGATTCTTCGTCAAGGAACCTCACCATTTCTTTGCGATTGACGCTTACGCCAAGGTCGGCGATGGCAAGTGCGCGGATGATAGCGAGTACGTCGATCTCGTTGCCGCCCCACAGCGATGTGGTCATAGCAAAGGCAAACTTGGAAACGAGTTCGGGAACCAGGTTGGGATTTTTCTTGAGGGCGAGATCCGTGTTGAAGCGGATGTCGTTTTCTCCGTACTGGAGGATTTCCAGGATCTTTTTCATAGCAGTTGAGATTAATAATGTTTAGGCAAAAGTAGTCATTAGCGTGATTCGCAGCAAGTTTTTACCGTTTTTTTTGCCGATTTTTGAGTGAGGTGTGCTTTTTCGGTGACCACCTCACTCGCCCAATGTGCCACATAGGTGGTTCTGGACGGAAACGAATGAGTGAGGTGTGCCATAAAAAAGCACACCTCACTCATTTTTGGGGGCACGGCCGGGGCTAGGTCGGGGCTAGGTCGGGACTAGGTCGGGGCACGGCCGGGGCCAAGACGGCCCACCGGGCACGGCCGTTACCTCATCCCTTGAAGGCGCTTCTGGAGCGATCCGTCCATCGCCATCTTCATCATCTTCTGAGAACCCTCGAACTGTTTGATGAGGCGGTTGACGTCGGCGATGGAGGTGCCGGAGCCGGTGGCGATCCTGCGACGGCGGGAACCGTTGAGGCACTCGGGGTGCTCACGCTCGTAGGGGGTCATGCTCCTGATGATGGCTTCGGTGCCCTTGAAGGCTTTGTCGTTGTCGATGTCCACATCCTTGACGGCTTTGCCCATGCCGGGGATCATGGCCGCGAGGTCCTTGATGTCGCCCATCTTGCGGACCTGCTGGATCTGGTCGTAGAAGTCGTTGAAATTGAATTTGCCCTTGGCCACCTTTTTCTTGAGTTCGCGGGCCTGCTTCTCGTCGTACTGCTCCTGGGCTCTTTCGACCAGGGAGACCACATCGCCCATTCCGAGGATACGGTCGGCGATGCGCGAAGGGTGGAAGATGTCGATTGCCTCCATCTTCTCTCCCGTGCTGACGAACTTGACAGGCTTGCCGCTGACGGCTTTGACCGAAAGGGCAGCACCGCCGCGGGTGTCGCCGTCGAGCTTGGTAAGGACGATGCCGTCGTAGTCGATGGCTTCGTTGAAGGCGGTAGCGCTCAGGACTGCGTCCTGGCCGGTCATGGCGTCGACCACGAAGAGCGTCTCGCTCGGTTCGCATGCCTTGTGCATGGCCCTGATCTCGTCCATGAGCTCCTGGTCGACTGCGAGGCGGCCGGCGGTATCGACGATCACGACTCCGTAGCCCTCGCTGCGGCCCTGGGCGATGGCGGCGCGGGCCACCTTCACCGGGTCTGTCTCGCCTTCGATGCTGAACACAGGCACGCCGACTCCTTCGGCAAGGGTCTTGAGCTGTTCGATGGCGGCGGGGCGGAAGGTATCGCAGGCCGCGAGAAGCACCTTGTTGCCTTTTTTCTTAAGCCAGAGTGCAAGTTTGCCGCTGAAGGTAGTCTTACCCGAACCGTTGAGACCGGCGATGAGTACGACGGCGGGGGAGCCCTTGAGATTGAGCCCCGCCTCCTCGCTGCCCATGAACTCCACGAGTTCGTCGTGGACGATCTTGACCATCATCTGCTGGGGCTTGACGGCGGTAAGGACGTTCTGTCCGAGGGCCTTTTTCTTGACATTGTCGCAGAATTCCTTCGCCACCTTGTAGCTGACATCGGCGTCGAGAAGGGCCCTGCGGACGTCTTTCAGGGTCTCGGAGATATTGATTTCGGTGATTTTGCCTTCACCTTTGAGTATCTTGAATGAGCGCTCAAGCCTTTCGCTGAGATTTTCGAACATGCTGTAATTTATTTACCAAACGAGTCGCAAATTTACACAAATTCTGCTTAAATTTGAGGATGTATATGAAAAGGTACCTGATATCAGTCGTTTTCATGCTGATCCTCTCTGCCGGATCCCTTTTTGCAGAGGGCCGGTTTTTCACGGGCTCCGGCCTCAATTATGTCTTCGACAACCACGAATTCGCGCGTTCCCACAACAGTTATATTCCTTCGGAAACCATTCACTTCGTGAGGGTTACCCACCTTTTCGGCTGGGAATTCGAGCAAAGTGAGAATCTCACCTACAACATGGTTCTGGGCGTGGATCTCGTAAAGCAGATGGGGACAAAAGTCAATGCCCTGAGAGATATAGTCGAGGACATTCCCGTTTTTTTTGAATCCGACTATCGCGATGAAGTAAAGTCATTTACGGCAGTTCTGGGCTCTTATCCGCGCAAACTCGTTGGAGGAGACTACAGCGAGTTGCTGATGAGCGAGGAGACTATCGAGACGGATTTCAACCTGGACGGAGCATATCTGGGGTTCGCCAAGGGCCGCTTCAGCACGGAGCTCGCTCTCGACTGGATGGGTAAATACGGTAACACCCGCAAGGAGCGCTTCCAGATCCTCAGCTACGGCTCATGGAGTGTGCTGCCCGCCCTGTCGCTCGGCTGGGCCGGCAGTTTCTATCACTATGCCGGAAGCGTCATGGCGCCCGGGGTCGTGGACAACCACCACCTTCAGGCCTTCGTAAAGTACGATTTTGCCCAGGACAGCCGGGATTCCGAGCTCAGCCTCAAACTCAGCGCCCTGGGAAGCTATCAGAAGGACCGCCTTAACGACGACCTGAGACTGCCCTTCGGCGGGGAGCTCGAAGCGAAGGCCGTGTGGAAGAGTTTCGGCCTTCGAAATGTCACTTCCTACACCAAGGATATGCTTCCTTTCTACCACGATACTGATTCCGCCGGCAACCTCTACGGCGACTTGCTCTACCGCGGTTCGAAATTCTACAAAGGCTTCTACGACCTCACCGAACTCTACTGGAGCCCGCGACTTTCGCGTAAGCTCAACATTAAGCTGAGCCTGCGCTACCACTGGGGCAGGGAAGGGCTTTTGGGAAGCGAGCAGCGTTTCAGCCTTCTTTTCGATATCTTATGAAAAAGCCATACTCACTCGTAATCCTCGCCGCCCTGCTTGCCGTGGCGTGCCAGCCACACGCCGGATCCGTCCATGTCCTTTCGACCAACGATGTCCACGGCGCATGGTTCGATTCGACCTATGTGGGAGGGCGGACGGTCCCGAGCCTTTTTGCCGTTAACCACTATGTAGACAGCATCCGCAGGGCTGACGGCCCGGCAAGCGTCCTTCTTATAGACGCCGGAGACTGCCTCCAGGGCGACAATGCCGCATACTACTACAACTATGTGGACACGACCGGCGAACACCTGTTCTCGCGGCTGGTCAGTTACATGAGATACGATGCCGTAGTGGTCGGCAACCACGATGTGGAGACCGGACATGCCGTCTATGACCGCGTAACCGCTCAGCTCGCATCCCATAAGATACCTTTTCTTGCAGGAAACGCACTTAAGCCGGACGGATCATCTTACTGGCCCGAATACAAGGTCTTCCGGAAAGGAGGACTTAAGGTATTGGTGCTTGGCTATACCAATGCCAATATGGCCGCCTGGCTCGACCGGAGCATCTGGTCCGGGATGGAGTTCGTCTCGCTTGTCCCGTTTGTACAGAATAGGATAGACGCCATCAAGGCGAAGGTGAAACCGGACGTCACTATCGTTGCCGTCCACAGCGGCGTGGGCGTAGGAGACGGGCAGGTGCTGGAAGCGCAGGGGCTCGACCTTTTCCGCTCGCTCAGGGGAGTCGACCTCGTCGTCACTTCCCACGACCACCGTCCGAGGATAGAAAGCACCGACTCGATAGCGCTCGTCAACACCGGCTCGAAGGCGCATAACCTGAGCCATACCGTTATCACCCTTTCGAAAGACGGCTCGAAGACAATCGCGCCTTCGCTCATCCATGTCGACAAGTCCAAAGCGGACCCCGAAATGCGCAGAGCCTTCGCTGAGGATTTTTCGAAGGTCAGACAATTCACTGTCAAGGAGGCAGGCAGCATCGACAAAGACATGCTCACACGCGAATCCTTTGCCGGCCGTTGCTTCTACATCGATTTTATCCACTATGTTCAGCGCACTGGCGCAGGTGCCGACATCTCTTTCGCCGCACCTCTTTCTTTCAACAAGACTGTGAAGGCCGGTCCGGTGATATTCAACGATATGTTTACGATCTACCCGTTCGAGAATTCGCTGTATCTGATGAGACTGAGCGGAGAAGAGATCCGAAACTATCTGGAGTACTCCTACGACAAGTGGATCGTCACCTACAAGCCCGGCGGTCATGTCTTCAATATGACCGACCGCGATGATGCCCGCTACTTCCAGAGCCGGTGGTCGTTCAACTATCCGAGCTACAATTTCGACAGCGCCTCGGGGCTCAATTACACGGTCGATATCACCAAGCCTTTCGGCAGCAGGGTCGTCATCAGTTCGATGGCGGACGGCAGCAAGTTCGATCCGAAGAGCTTCTACAAGGTCGCGATGACATCGTACCGCGCAGCCGGCGGGGGAGACCTCATCTTCAAGGGAGCCGGACTCACCCGCGACCAGCGCGAAGAGCGCACGCTGGCCCGTTTCCCCGAGATCCGCGACCTCATCTATCGCTATTTCGAAGAGCACGGCGAGGTCAAGGCTGGATCGTTCGAGGGAATGGGCGACTGGAAATTCGTTCCGGAGAAGACAGCAAAAAAGGCCATATCCGAAGATATGACCTTACTGTTCGGGGATTAATCCAAATCGGCTAGCCACAGGCTGGCGGATGCGTCTGTGGGCATGTGCCAGTCCTGGGGAGAGAGGCCTACACTTCCGATTTTAGGCCCGCAAGGGCTGCATGACCTCTTGAACTGCTGGCTGAAGAAACGCCTGATGAAAGTCCTGAGCCATTTGAGGATGGTCTCTTTGTCGTAAGAACTTCCAAAAGCCTTGACTGCATTGTCGAGAATCTCGTGCGGGGTCTCGTTGAGGAAGAATCGCCTCAGGAAGAAATCGTGGAGTTCGTAGGGTCCGACGAGATCTTCTGTGACCTGACCGGGGACCAGCTCGGGAGAAACCGGGGTGTCGGCAATGTCGAGCAGGGTCTTTTCGCAGGGATAATTGGAGGCGAGCTGCCGCACCATAGCCCTGACAAGGGTTTTGGGCACTCCTGAATTGACCCCGTACATCGACATGTGGTCGCCGTTGTAGGTGCACCAGCCAAGAGCTATTTCCGAAAGATCTCCAGTGCCGATGACGATTCCGCCGACTTTGTTGGCGAGGTCCATCAGTACCTGCGTGCGTTCGCGCGCCTGCGCATTCTCGAAGGTGAGATCGTGCTTGGACGGATCCTGTCCGATATCCCTGAAATGCTGAAGCACGGCTTCGCCGATGCCGATTTCCATCGACGTGAGGCCTAGGGCATCCATAAGGGAGGATGCATTGGAATGCGTCCTGTCCGAGGTCCCGAAGCAGGGCATGGTGACTGCGTAGATTCCCTTGCGGTCGAACCCGAGACGGTCGAAGGCTTCGCAGACCACAAGAAGTGCGAGTGTGCTGTCGAGCCCGCCGGATACTCCGATGACGCATTTGTCGCAGTGGATATGCTCGAGCCTGCTCATCAGGGCGACCGTCTGGATATTGAATATCTCGAGGCAACGCTCTTTGAGCCTGGCAGGATCTGCCGGAACGAAGGGATGCGGATCGATCTCAGTCTTCCCGGCTCTGTCGGCATGGAAGCCCTGCCCGGGCGCGTGGAGCGCCTCGAGGTCGATGTCGGCGCAGATCCAGCTCGAATCGTGCAGGAAACGCTCATTCTCGGCCAGCTTGACCCCGTTTGCGTAAATCAGCGAAGACCCGGCCCATGCAAAGTCGTCGGTAGATTCGCCATACCCGCTGCAGCAGTAGACGTAGGCGGCGGAGAGCCTTGCGGACTCGGCTGCGAGCGCGGCTTTGCGCTTGTCGTGGCGGCCTGCGATTTCGTAGGATGCTACAGGGCAGAGTATTATGTCGGCGCCTTCGGCCCCTTCGGATGACACGCCCGATTCGAGCAGCGTGTCGCCGAGCTCGATGGCGAAGGTAATGCCGTCGAGCTCGAAGGTGTGGCCTTCGAAGTCCAGAATCTTGCCGCCCCGGATCACGAGCACGGCATCGACGGGCTCGCCTTCGCATTCGGCGGGATATCCGACCACGATGGTCTGGGGAAGGCTTGCAGTCTCGCGGCAAAGCCGTTCGATTCCTCTCTCGACCCCACTAAGGAGGGTCTTCTGATTGAACAGGTCTCCGCAAGTGTAGCCGGTGACGCACAGTTCCGGAAATACGATCACAGAAGGGTTGCTTTCAGAGGCGATGGTCCGGCAGAGCCTTACTATTTCATCGATATTTGCATTGACATCAGCGACCTTGATTTTGGGAGTCGCTGCTGCGATGCGCAGTAATCCAAGCTTATTTTTCATAATTGCAAATGTACGCAAAATCGGTTACATTTGCACCCAATGAACGAGAACCACTGGTTTATAGCATATACACGATCCTGTCAGGAAAACAACGTAGCCGCCGCCCTTAATGCCCATGGCATAAGGACGTATGTTCCTGTGCGAAAGGTTGTCCGTCAGTGGTCCGACCGCAAGAAGGCCGTGGATCAGATACTGATCCCCAGAGTGGTTTTCGTATGTTGTACGGAAAAAGAACGCCGGGAGAGCTGCGCTTTTTCTCCATACCTGGTCAAATACCTTACGGAGTTTCCCCGTGCCGGCAAACCGGCCAAAGTCCCGGAGGCGCAGATGCTCGACTTCATGGAGATGGTGTCGGGCTCCCAGGGCGAGGTGACCGTCACCGACGCGCCCCTGCAGCCGGGCGAGATGGTAAGGGTCAAGGAAGGACCGTTCGAAGGCCGGGTGGTGGAGTTCGTGAGTTTCGAGGGCAGCCACTTTGCGGCCGTGCGTATTTCCGTGCTGGGAGCCGCGCTCACCCATATAGATATCAATTCTGTTGAGCGTGTATCTTGTGCGGAAAGCGAAAAATAATTATATTTGTGCGTATGATTGCTGGTCTTAGGAAAGACATCGAACATTTGATTTCCCTGTACGAAACAGAGAAGCAGCGCGCCGACGAACTCGCCGCCAAGCTCGTTGTCAAAGAATCCGAAGCCGCAAAATACAAGCAGCAGATAACTGATTTGACAAGACAGATAGACACACTCAAACTCGCCGGAGCGTTTACCGAAGGCGGGGACAAGTCTGCAGCCAAGGAGAAAGTCGCAAAACTGATCCGGGAGATCGACAAGTGTATCAAGCTGATCGAGAACTAGTATGGTTGACCCAACAAAACACAGCATCAAGCTGAAGATAGCAGGCAAGGAATACTCCCTTGTGGCAACCCAGGAGTCGGAGCACTATATGCGTCTGGCCGCCGAAAGGATCAATCAGAAGTTCGGTGAGTACGACAAGCAGTACCCCGAACAGACAACATTGGACAAACTTGCATTCGTGGCCCTCAGCGAGGAGATTTCGATGCTTGTTTCCAAGCGCAATCTCGACAAGACGAACGACGAAGTATCCAAACTCGCCAAAGACCTGAGAGTCTATCTTGGAAAAATAGAGAAAAACCGTTAGTTCCACCTTGCTCTAACAAACAAGTTCTTCGGGACCGGGTAAGTTCTCTTCGGGAATAGCACGCCTGCCTCCGGGCAGGAAGCCTGAACCGTGAGGCCCCCAAATCTTTCTTTATGAAAGTTTCAGCCAAGGACTAACGGTTGTTTTTACAAACAGTATCTGCACCAAGTGCGGATGCTGTTTTTGTTTGACACATTATACAATATATACACGCCATGATTCTTTACATTATCATCGCAGCCGCGGCAGGCGCAGTCCTGTCCCTGGCACTTTACATAGGGATTACCCGTATCGTCAGCAAAGGACGCGGGGACGCCATAGTCCAGAAAGCCACCATCGAGGCTGAATCGCTCAAGCAGAAGAAGGCCCTCGAGGCCAAGGAGCATTT
The DNA here is from genome assembly GCA_946546175.1 of uncultured Bacteroidales bacterium. GTDB lineage: Bacteria > Bacteroidota > Bacteroidia > Bacteroidales > UBA932 > Cryptobacteroides. Next base: position 1,524 of record CAMNNY010000144.1, on the reverse strand, counting down.
CCTTCAGCTCAAGGAGGAGTATGAGACCAAGGTCAGTGAGAAGAACAACCAGCTTCGCGACCGCGAAAACAACATCCGAAGCAAGGAAACACAGCTCAACCAGCTCCAGTCTGAACTTGGCCGCCGCCAGCACGACCTCGACTCCCAGAAGGGCCAGCTCAATGCCCAGCGCGAGCAGCTCTCCAAGAAAGAAGCCGAGTGCGCAGCCCTCACAGCCCAGGCCAACAAGCAGCTTGAGACCGTTGCCGGCATGAGCGCAGAGGAAGCCAAGAAGATGCTGGTCGAAAACATGAAAGCCGAAGCCCGTACAGAGGCTCTTGCCTATATCAACGACACTATGGACGAAGCCCGTCTTAATGCCGCAAAAGAGGCCAAGCGCATCGTTATCAATACTATCCAGCGTACTGCAACCGAGACTGCAATCGAAAATGCCGTAACGACTTTCCCGATCGAGAACGACGAAGTCAAAGGCCGCATTATCGGTCGCGAAGGGCGCAATATCAGGGCTCTCGAAGCAGCGACAGGTGTTGAGATCGTGGTAGACGATACCCCGGACACCATCCTCCTTTCGGGTTTCGATCCCGTACGCAGGGAGGTCGCCAGGCTTGCTCTCCACCAGCTCGTGACGGACGGCCGTATCCACCCCGCACGTATCGAAGAGGTGGTGGCCAAGGTGAGCAAGCAGCTCGAAGATGAGATCCTCGAGACCGGAAAGAGGACATGTATCGACCTCGGAATCCACGGCCTCAACCTCGAGCTTGTAAGGCTCATCGGCCGCATGAAGTACCGTTCTTCCTATGGGCAGAACCTCCTCCAGCACTCCAGGGAGGTGGCTTCCATCGCCTCGATCCTTGCAGCGGAGCTCGGACTCAATCCGAAGATAGCCAAAAGGGCCGGTCTGCTTCACGATATCGGCAAGGTAAGTACAGAAGACGAAGAACTCCCTCACGCACTCCTCGGGGCCAAGCTCGCGGAGCAGTACAAGGAGCGTCCTGAGATAGTCAATGCAATCGGAGCCCACCACGAAGAGATGGAAATGACCAGCATCTATTCACCTCTCGTGCTTGTAGCGGATGCCATCTCCGGAGCCCGTCCGGGAGCCCGTCGCGAGGTTATCGAGAGCTACATCAAGCGCCTTCGCGGTATGGAAGACCTCGCAGCCTCGTACAAGGGTGTCACGAAGTCGTATGCCATCCAGGCAGGCCGCGAGCTGCGCGTGATTGTCGGCGCCGACGAGATCAGCGACGAGCAGGCAGCACGCCTGTCCACTGATATCGCACAGCGTATCCAGGATGAGATGACCTATCCGGGTCAGGTCAAGATCACGGTAATCAGAGAGACAAGATCGGTCGCAATCGCTAAATAGCGGCGATCATCTTTTCGAACAGGGCGGTCATCTTGCTTGTAGCTTGATTGGCCGCCTTTACTATTTCCTCTCCGTCGGTGACATAGTCGTCGGATGCGTCTTCGCGGGCAAGGTCGGTAATGACCGACATGCCGAATACGCGAAGCCCGCAGTGGTTC
>CAMNNY010000143.1 GCA_946546175.1 uncultured Bacteroidales bacterium | reverse complement strand
CCTGCGGCCTTTTCGCCCTCTACGACTTTCCCTTCGGAAAAGTCCCGGGCCCGGCCGTGCGGCTGATGCCGCACCTTAAGCCACGCCCTCCTCGCCATAACCAGGGCGAGGGCCTTACGTCCCGGCCCCTGCACCCCACAAAGCTATGGCTTTGAGGGGGCCCCGCACGCTCAAGACTTCGCGGCCTCAAGGTGCTTTGGCGTCCCCTGACTAGGTGCTTTGACGGAGGCAACGGGCTAACGCCCTGCGCCTCCTGTTCCGCAAAGGCGTGGCTATCACCCCACGCGGGAGGGGCGGTAGCCACGCCCCGACACTATTCCGTCAGTAAAAGGGCTGTTTTACTAACCAAATCTCCTCCCGAAGACCATTCCGTCAGTAAAACAGCCGTTTTACTAACCAAATCTCCTCCCGAAGACTATTCCGTCAGTAAATCGGCCGTTTTACTAACCAAATCTCCTCCCGAAGACCATTCCGTCAGCAAAACAGCCGTTTTACTAACCAACCCGCCGGACTTATCCGGAAAAACGCCCTTCTGAGGTGGTTTGAGTGGATAAGTACCCGCCGTTCCTGCAATAATCGTCCTTTTCTGCCGGACTTATCCAGAAAAACGGCCTCCTAGGGTAGTTCAGGTGGATAAGTCCGCCGAAAGTGCACAAGGTGGAACCGAATCCGGGGGACCTTGATCACTAAACAGTATTTCAGTGAGGGTTGGCGCACAAGGTCCGGGCATTTCGTTTCCACCTTGTACACCTGGATCCCGGCCGACATGGTAACAGCCACACTTCGCAGATCAGCCACACTTCGCAGATCAGCCACACAACCATAGGCCCTGTAGCATGTTCCAAGGCACCTTGACGTGTGTCGAGGGGCAATTTTGCCTGCCGCCACACGCTCACACGCACCACAGCATGTTCTGAACGGTGTGAATGTGTGGCGCTCTCGGGAAATAATGTAGCCCCGCTTGCAAGAGCGGGGCAGATCGTAGAATAGGCGGGCCCAACTTATTTCCTCGGGACGGAGAATACCAGCCTTAGCGAAGGGACGGTGCCGGTAGTGGAGGAGGGACCGCAGAGTTCGGCGCTGTAGTAGAAGTCTTTGTCGAGCTCGTAACTGGTCTTGGTGGTGGTCTGCCCGCCGGCGTACATTGCAGCCATCATGTAGCTGTAGTAGTTGCTGTAGTAGTTGCTGCCGTAGCCGTAGCCGCTGTAACCGCCATAGCCGCCGTACATGCTGTTGTAGTAGCTCTGGTAGGCGAGGTACTGGTAGTACTCGCTGAGGTCGGAGTTGCCGGAACTGGTAGTAGTCGTCTGTACCTTGCTCATCACCAGCATCCAGATGTCGTAGTTGCCCTTGACCAGATTCGAATTGTCGTCGGTGATGGCAAGAAGCTGCTGCATGTGGTAGGTGATGTCGGGAGTGTAGGCGCAGATCGAGCGGTTGATGTCGCCCTGGTTTTCGTCTTCCGAGCTCGCGTCGGTCAGACCCATGAACGTGGAGGTGGTGTCTGTCTTGATGCGGCAGGTAGGACTCAGGCGCGGCGGGAAGTAGTTGTCGACCAGGGTATAGTCGGCCGGCATCTCGTAGGGTAGAACGACCGTGGCTTTGTTGATGATGGTCTTGTCGATGAGCGATGCGTCAAGCCCTGCCGAGGCTATGGAATCGGCGATGCACTGCTTTGCGAGGTCGATCAGTGTCCGCGCCGCCACCACGGGCTTGAGACCGCCGCCGCCTTCGACATAGAGCTTGTCTGCGGCGGCGCCGGAGAGCGCCCTGCTCTCGTGGGTGCACTTGTTGAACGCGTACTGGGGGAAGGTCCCGTTGCTGTAGTCGGAAAACAGCGTGGCGGGGCTGTAGTACTGCTGGGCTCCCAGATAGAAGAAGAAGGTGGTATCGATCGCCCCCACTGTCTCATCGTAGATGGAGTTTATGGTGATGGTACCGTAGTTGTCTTCCAGATAGTACTGGCTGGACGAGTAGTTCATCTGAAGCTCAAACGAATTGATGCGTCCTCCGTTGCCGGAAGGGACGTCGGTCTCGAGCCAGATGCCCGGGAACTTGGAGAGGAAAGCCTTGAACACGGTCGAATCGGAGAGATTCTTGCCGTTCAGATAGTCCAGATATGCCCTGGCATAGGCCTCCGTGAAATCAAGGTCGAGGTCGGAATCGCCGTTGATCAGGGGCGTGCCCTTTATGATGCTCTCGGATCCGTGGGTGATGACTCCGTCGCAGTCGTTGGCGTCCATGAGCTTGGTCCAGTCAAGCCCTTCGGTAAGGGCGTAGGCGTAGACATTCTGCAGGATGCGTTGCTGGCCGGGCTGGCTTACTGCCGTGGAGTCGAAAGCGGCATGGAGGTGGAATTCCTTGACGGACTGCACCTTGCCAAAGTCGAGAGAGTCGGCGAGCGGGATCAGCGTGAGGGCGCAGCCGCGGGTGGAGAGTCCGTAGACGCCGTCACGGATGGCGCCGATCATTATGCGGGAGTTGGAGAATCCTGAGAGGCTGTCTGCCATCCTCATCTCCACCTTCCCGAGAGGAATTTCTGTCGAAAATATCTGATAGCGTGAGTCTTCCGGAATGAAGTTGCCTCCGAGAAGACCGTCGGTCTCAACACACGAAACGCAGCCCAAAAGGACTACGCTCGCGAGTATGGGTGAGAAAAATTTCATCTACAGCTGGTCGTAAAATGCGTTGTATTCGTCTATATAGCTTCCGTCTGCAAAGCTCTTCGCCTTGATTTTGGTGACGGGGAGCCCGCGGTCCCGGCAGTAGCTGATGAGTGACGAGGGTATCGTTTCGCTTGCCACTACCACGCCGTCGGAGAACCTGGCTGCAGTTTTGGCAAGATTTATGCCATCGGGGGAGGCCTTCAGCAGGTCGACATCCTTTTCGGTAATGGCGCCGAAGAGTATCTTGTCGGCGAAGCCCGCATCGAAGCCTGCGGAGGGAGTGTCGTCGTGGAGCGAGAGCACCACCTTGCTGTGGCTGAAGATAGGATCGTCTTTGTAGGCCCTCTTGAGGTAGAGGGGGATGAGGTGAGAGATCCAGCCGCTGCAGTGGATGATGTCGGGGGCCCAGCGGAGCTTCTTGACGGTTTCGAGCACTCCGCGCGCGAAGAAGATGGCACGTTCGTCGTTGTCTTCGAAGAACTTGCCGGCTTCGTCGCAGAATGTCTGTTTTCGCCTGAAATAGTCCTCGTTGTCGATAAAGTAGACCTGGGTGTGAGCCGCGGCAATGGAGGCGACCTTGATGATCAGGGGGCGGTCCATGTTGTCGATAATGAGGTTCATACCGGAGAGTCTGATCACTTCGTGAAGCTGGTTTTTACGCTCGTTGATGCAACCGTAGCGGGGCATGAAGGCACGAATTTCCTTCTTTTTCTCCTGCGTACCCTGAGGGAGGTAGCGTCCTATGGTCGCTATCTCGCTCTCCGGGAGGTAAGGGAAAATCTCCGAGCAAACGAAAAGTACTTTTTGTGCAGAATTCTCCATTTGGCTCAAATATACGAAATTTTTTCTAAATTCGCCCCGAATTATGTCCCGTAAGCAGAACAAAATAATTCGAAGGCGCCTCGCAGGCTCCTATCTGTCGTCGGTAATCAGTATCAGCCTCGTGCTTCTCCTTATCGGAGCAGCCTCTTTCGTGGTGTTCAACGCCTCGTCGGTCAGCTCCTATTTCCGCGAGCACATCCACGTAACCGTCATCCTCAAGAAAGACACCCCTGCCCGTCAGGCCGTAGCCTATCAGCGCAAGATAGAAGCCGAGCCGTTCGTGAAATCCACGCGCTACGTGAGCGTGCAGGAAGGCGAACAGGATCTGCGGGAGATGCTCGGCGAAGACTTCCTCGAAGTGTTCGAGACTTCGCCCGTGCCCAGCTCCGTCGAAGTCACCGTCTACGCCCGCTACATGAACCCCGACAGCCTGCTTGTGGTGCACCGGCGCCTGTCCGACTCGCCGATAGTGGACGAAGTCGACACCAGGGGCGCGCTCGTCGAGCAGATGAGCGGGGGCATACGTCAGGCGGGCCTTGCCCTCCTTCTGGTAGTCGCCCTGATGATGGTCATCTCGGCCGCGCTGATCGCCAACACCGTCCGCCTCGGGCTCTATTCCAACCGAATCACCATCCATACCATGCAGCTTGTCGGCGCCGACCGCCGCTTCATCGCACGTCCCTACGTGCGCCGCTCGGTCGCCCAGGGCCTTGTCGCCGCGCTGATCGCCCTCGCGCTGATCGCCCTCGCCGTGTTCCTGGTATGGAAATCGCATCCCGACATTTATGAAATATTCACCGTGCCCGCCTTCGTCGGCACAGCAGTTACGGTCATCGCCACCGGCGTGATCCTATGCTGGCTCTGCACCAACGCGGTCGTGGCCCGGATAACAAGACTTGACAACGACGAACTTTATGGATAAAATGCCTTTGTCCCGCAGGAGCATCCGGCTCCTTCTCGCCGGCCTCATCGCGATGGCCGTCGGGTACATTCTTCTCGCGGGCGGCGGAGTCAAAGACCCCGACACCTTCAACTACGCGATGTTCGATTTCCGCAGGCTGGTCGCAGCCCCGGTGGTCATCGTCGCCGGTATAGCAGTGATAATAGTTGCTATCATGCGCAAACCAAAAGGAGGGGAGGAGTAAGCTATGAGTTGGTTACAGGCACTTATCCTCGGAATAGTACAGGGCCTGACGGAGTTCCTTCCCGTCAGCAGCAGCGGTCATCTTGCAATCTTCAAGGAACTCCTCGGAGTGGAGGCGGGCGGCGACCTCGTATTTGAAGTCACAGTCCACGCCGCCACCGTCTGCGCCACCATCGTGGTCTTCTGGAAGCCCATCGTCAAGCTCTTCGCCGGCCTCTTCAAGTTCAAGTACAACGACGAGACCGACTACATCTGCAAGATCCTCGTCGGCACCATCCCCGTGATGATCGTCGGCCTTTTCTTCAAGGACAAGGTCGAGGAACTCTTCTCCTCGCTCTGGGTAGTTGGCGGCGCGCTGCTTCTGACGGCCGTCCTGCTCTACTTCTCCGACGCGGTCTCCAAGTCCAAAATCGAGCGCACTAACGACAGCCGCAACGGCATCTCCTTCCTTCAGGCGCTGCTCGTCGGCATCGGCCAGGCGCTTGCCGTGCTGCCCGGGCTTTCGCGCAGCGGCGCTACCATCTCGACCGGCCTCATCTCGGGCGTGCGCCGCGAAGTCGTAGCGCAGTTCTCCTTCCTGATGGTCATCATCCCGATCCTCGGGGACATGTTCCTTGAGATAGTCGGCGGCGGCCTCGCCGCCTCCACGGTCGGCGTGATGCCTCTTGCGATCGGCTTTATCGCCGCGTTCGCGACCGGCCTTTTCGCCTGCAAGGCGATGATCGCCCTCGTGAAGAAGGCCCAGCTCAAGTGGTTCGCCCTCTACTGCCTGCTTGTGGGCCTCACCGTCATCATCACCCAGATATTCTAGCAATGGAACGCACCCTGGTCTACTTCACCGCCGATGTCCATCTCGGACTGCGCACTGCCGACCCCAAGGAGCGGGAAGACCGCTTCGTGGACTGGCTCAAAGGCATCTCCCGCGAGCAGACCAAGGCCCTCTACCTGCTTGGCGACATCTGGGATTTCTGGTATGAGTACCACGACGTAGTGCCCCGCGAGGGAATCCGCGTCGTAGCCCAGCTCATCGACCTCCTGGACCACGGCGTGGAAGTCTTCTTCATGCCGGGCAACCACGACATCTGGTGCTACACTTTCTTTGAGAGTCTGGGGATCAGAAAGATCAGGCAGCCCTACTACACCGAGATCTCCGGCAAGACCTTCTGCCTTGCCCACGGCGACGGCCTTTACGATCCGCGCCGCGCGTACCGCTTCATGCTGTGGGTGTTCAACAACCGCTTCCTCCAGAGGCTCTTCAGTACCATCCATCCCCGCATAGCCTTCAAGTTCGGCAACGGCTGGTCCAAGAACAACCGCTATACCCACAAGCCTTATGAGTGGAAGGGAGCGGACGAGCCGCTGGTGAAGTTCGCCGAGAGCGAAATCTCCGAAGGCCGCAAGGCGGACTACTATCTGTTCGGACACTACCATGTCTCCGCCCGGGAGACCCTGAGCGGCGGAGAGCAGCTTTTCGTGACTGATACCTGGCTGAAGGGCGGCTGCCCCTGCCTTATTTTCGACGGGACTGAGTTGAGAGTCTGTCGGTGACGATCACCGTCTTCTCGGGCCATTTCCCGAAAATCTCGAAATAGAATTCATCCCATGATCCGCTGTCCCAGATGCGGACAAGTTCTTCGATGTCTTTGTCTTTGCCTTCCGGGTCATACTGCGACTTGAGATCCTGGTCGAACAGTTTTCCCACCAGGTTCCAGAAGCCGGCGGCGAATCCGCCTTCGTAGTCCTTGATTATGTCGTAGACGGTGCTACCGCATTCGCGGTCGACGAGCTTGACGAGCACGAAGCCCTGGGAGATGGTGGTTTTGCGGATGTCCTGCTCGAAGAGCCTCAGAAGCTCTTTCTCCACGTCATTTATGTAACGCGCGCGCACGCTCTTGTCGAGATGGTCGGCTTCGATGGTGCTGTCGACCTGGTGCATCAGCTTGCGGGCGACCAGGGCGTAGGGATAGACTCGGTTGAAGTTGTAGACGAGCCTGTAGTGCCTGCGCCATGCGCGGCGCTCTTTCGGGGTGCGTTTGCGGCGGCCGGTCACCTGACTGGCCTCTATGTTGTCGTAATACTCCACGTCGGGCACGGGAATGCCCGCAGGCTCCTGGGCCAGGGAGTCGATTCCGAGGCTCAGAAGGACGCAAAGTATGAGCAGTCCGCGTTTCATGTTGCAAATATACTCAAATCACAATTCGCGCCAAAGCCCCCGCGGCCGCCGCAAACCCGCGTCGAAAATGCGACAAACTTTTTTCGGGCCCCATGAGCAAGTCTCGCAAAATGCGAAAGTTACCCTTCGAAAAATTGTGTCGAAAATTTTCAAAAAAAGTTTGCAAAGACGAGAAAATGTATTAATTTTGCAGCCCTTTTTACAGGAGACGAAACAAATTATTTAAAGTAATATAGCAATGTTACAACCAAAGAGAACCAAATTCAGAAGGGAACAGAAGAACCGCATGAAGGGTATGGCCCAGCGTGGCAACCAGCTTGCATTCGGTTCCTTCGGCATCAAGACCCTTGAGAACTGCTGGCTCACAGCACAGCAGATTGAGGCTGCACGTCAGGCGATCTCGCGTTATATGAACCGTGAAGGTCAGATCTGGATCAGGGTATTCCCTGTCAAGCCTGTCACCAAGAAGCCTCTCGACACCCGTATGGGTAAAGGTAAAGGTGATCCTTACGGATTCGTAGCTCCCATCACCCCCGGACGCATCCTCTTCGAGGCCGAGGGCGTATCGCTCGAAGTCGCCAAGGAAGCCATGAGGCTCGCCGCAAACAAGCTCCCCGTAGCTACCAAGTTTGTCGTCCGCAGAGATTATGTTGAACAGTAAACCCAGGAGAACAAGATGAAAGCAGCAGAAGCACGCGAAATGTCTGTAGCAGACCTCCGCGACCGTATCGCAGCCGAGAAAGCAAATCTCGACCAGATGAAGATCAACCACGCCATCTCTCCCCTGGAGGATACGTCGAAGTTTCAGAAGACCAGAAGGGATATCGCTCTTATGATCACTATCCTTGCTGAAAAAGAAAAACAGAACTAATTATGGAAAGAAATCTTCGTAAGGAAAGAGTAGGAGTAGTGGTCAGCAACAAGATGGACAAGACCATCGTCGTTGCCGTTGAACGCAAAGAGAAACATCCTATGTACGGCAAGTTCGTAAAGAAGACCACTAAGTTTGTCGCCCAGGACGAGAAGAACGAGTGCGGTGAGGGTGATACCGTCCGCATCATGGAGACCCGCCCCCTGAGCAAGACAAAGACTTGGAGATTAGTTGAAATCGTAGAAAAGGCTAAGTAATTATGATACAGCAGGAAACACGTTTACAGGTGGCCGACAACAGCGGTGCTAAGGAAGTCCTTTGCATCCGCGTCCTTGGAGGAACACACCACCGTTATGCGACAGTCGGAGACCAGATTGTCGTCTCGATCAAGAGTGCTATCCCTGGCGGCGATGCCAAGAAGGGTACAGTTTCGAAGGCTGTCGTAGTACGCACCAAGAAAGAAATCCGCAGAGTTGACGGTTCTTACATCCGCTTCGACGAGAACGCATGCGTCCTTCTCAACAACGCAGGCGAGCTCCGCGGCACCCGTATCTTCGGCCCCGTGGCCAGAGAGCTCCGCGAGAACTATATGAAAATCGTTTCACTGGCACCGGAAGTCCTTTAACAGTAAAGCACTATGAGCAAATTACGCATTAAGAAAGGTGACAACGTTATTGTCATCGCCGGAAACGACAAGGGAAAGACCGGTAAGGTCCTCTCCGTCGCTCCCGCAGAGAACCGTGCTATCGTTGAGGGCGTCAACCTTGTCAGCAAGCACACCAAACCCAATTCGAAGGCTCCTCAGGGTGGTATCATCAAGAAGGAGGCTCCCATTCATGTCTCAAACCTTTCGCTTATCGATCCCAAGAGCGGCAGCGCTACCCGCGTAGGCTACAAGTTCAACGAGGACGGCAAGAAGGTTCGTTACGCTAAAAAATCAGGAGAGGAGATCTAATTATGGCAAAGACTAATAAAGCAGCAGAGGCTCAGGTCCTCCCCGCAGGTTATGTTCCCACCCTTAAGAAGGCGTACAAGGAGCAGATCGTAGACTCTCTCGTGAAGCAGTTCGGCTACACCACCGTCATGCAGTGCCCGAAGCTCGTCAAGATCACCATCAACGAAGGTGTCGGCGAGGGTACCCAGGACAGGAAGGTCGTCGAGGAAGCAGCACAGGAGCTTTCCCTCATCACCGGCCAGAAGGCCCTCATTACCGTTTCCCGCAAGGATATCTCCAACTTCAAACTCCGTAAGGGTATGCCCGTCGGCGTCAAAGTAACCCTTCGCGACGTCAAGATGTATGAGTTCCTCGAGAAGCTCGTCCGCGTAGTTCTCCCCCGTATCCGTGACTTCAACGGTGTCGCAGAGAACATGGACGGCCGCGGAAACTACACTCTCGGTATCAAGGAGCAGATCATCTTCCCTGAGATCGACATCGACAAGAACCCGCGCATCCACGGTCTTGAGATCACTTTCGTTACCACTGCCAGGACAGACGAAGAGTGCCACGCACTTCTCGCAGGTTTCGGCATCCCGTTCAAGAAACATAACAACTAGAGAATATGGCAAAAGAATCAATGAAAGCCCGCGAAGTAAAGCGCGCAAAGCTCGTTGCCAAGTATGCCGAGAAGAGGAAAGCCCTCAAGGAAGCAGGCGACTACGCCGCACTTGACAAGCTCCCCAAGAACGCATCGCCCGTCCGTCTGCACAACCGCTGCAGCCTCACCGGCCGTCCGAAGGGCTATATGAGGGCATTCGGCCTCAGCCGTATACAGTTCCGTGAGATGGCCGCCAACGGCCTCATCCCCGGAGTGAAGAAGGCAAGCTGGTAGTAATTAAGAAAAAGACAAAAGATATGACAGATCCAATTGCAGATTATCTCACCAGGATCCGCAATGCCTACATGGCAGGAAAGAAGGTCGTCGAGATCCCTTCGTCCAAGATGAAGGTCGCCATGACCCAGATCCTTTTTGAGAAAGGCTACATCCTCAGCTACAAGGTAGTCGAGGCTCAGCCGCAGAACACCATCAAGATCGCTCTGAAGTATCATCCCCAGACCAAGGCCGCTGCCATCAAGGGTATCGACCGCGTTTCCACTCCCGGTCTGAGGAAGTACACAGATGCTGAGAACCTTCCCCGCGTCCTCAATGGTCTCGGAATCGCTATCCTCTCGACATCCAAGGGCGTCATCACCGACAAGGAAGCCAAAGAGCTCGGTGTCGGTGGCGAGGTTATTTGCTACGTATATTAATTTTAAACACACATCAATAAATGTCACGAATTGGTAAATTGCCTGTAAGCCTTCCGACCGGAGTCACAGCAGAGCTGCTCCCCGGCAACGTGGTGAAGGTTAAAGGACCTCATGGAGAGATGTGCCAGAAAGTTGATCCGGACATCACTGTGACCATTGAGGACAATCAGATCAAGTTTGCCCGCCCGACAGACCAGCCCCGTCACCGTTCGATGCACGGTCTTTACCGCGCACTCGTCCACAACATGGTAGTTGGTGTCAGCGAGCAGTTCACTATCCGTCAGGAACTCGTAGGTGTGGGTTACCGTGTCGCTCTGATCGGTAACAACATCCTCCAGTTCACTCTCGGTTACTCACACGATATCCAGCTCCAGCTGCCCAAGGAGATCACTGCGGAGATTCCCGACATCAAGAAGGGAGAGAATCCGAAGCTCGTTCTCAAGAGTTGCGACAAGCAGCTCGTCGGTCAGGTGGCCGCCAAGATTCGTTCATTCCGCAAGCCCGAACCTTACAAGGGTAAAGGTATCAAGTTCATTGGTGAGCAGCTTCGTCGCAAAGCTGGTAAGACTGCAGCCGCTAAATAATAGGAGATTGAATTATGGCACTGAATAGAATTGAAAGAAGAAGAAGAATTCATTACCGTATTCGCAAACACGTCAGCGGAACTGCAGAAAAGCCTCGTCTTGCCGTCTTCAGGAGCAACAAGGCTATCTATGCACAGGTAATCGACGACGAGCAGGGAAAGACCCTCGCCGCTGCATCTTCGAATGACAAGGCTCTTGCCGCAGAGTGCAAGGGTAAGAATGGTATCGAGGCAGCTGCCCTTGTCGGAAAGGCAATCGCAGAGCGCGCTCTCGCAGCCGGTATCTCTGCCGTCTGCTTCGACCGCGGAGGTTACCTCTACCACGGAAGAGTTAAAAGTTTGGCAGATGCTGCCCGCGAAGGCGGCCTCGTATTCTAACAGTACAGACTATGGCAAATACAAATGTTAAAAGAGTAAAGACGTCTGATCTTGAGCTTAAAGACAGACTCGTAGCCATCCAGAGGGTTACCAAGGTGACCAAAGGTGGCCGTCACTTCCGCTTTGCCGCCATCGTGGTAGTGGGTGACGAGAACGGCGTCGTAGGTTATGGTCTGGGCAAGGCAAACGAAGTTACCGCCGCTATTGCGAAGGCTACCGAGGATGCCAAGAAGAATCTCGTGAAGGTCCCCGTTATCAACAAGACCATCCCTCACGAGCAGGAGTCCCGCTACGGCGGAGCACGCGTGTTCATGAAACCCGCTGCCCCCGGTACCGGTGTCAAGGCAGGTGGTGCTATGCGTGCCGTCTTCGAGTCGGCAGGTGTGCAGAACGTCCTCGCCAAGTCCAAGGGATCATCCAACCCTCACAACCTCATCAAGGCCACTGTTGCGGCTCTTACAGAGATGAGGGACGCCTACACGGTTGCAGGGCTCCGCGGTATTCCCATGTCCAAAGTGTTCAACGGTTAATAATGGAGGACAGGAATATGGCAAAGCTTAAAGTAACCCAGGTTATCAGCAAGAACGGAGAGACCAAGCGTCAGATCGCAAACCTGCGCTGCCTTGGCATCCGCAAACTCAATCAGACTGTCGAGATTGAGGACACCCCCGTCGCAAGGGGCCAGATCCAGAAGGTCGCTCATCTCGTCAAGGTCGAGGAAGTCAAATCCAAGAAAAAGTAAGGAGGACTGAATTATGAAACTTGAAAATTTGGCTCCCGCAAAGGGCGCGACAAAAGCAAGCAAAAGAATCGGTCGTGGTGAGGGTTCAGGACGCGGCGGTACCTCGACCCGTGGTATGAACGGTGCCGGACAGCGTTCCGGTTATGCTCACAAGATCGGCTTCGAAGGCGGTCAGATGCCTCTCCAGAGGCGTATGCCCAAGTTCGGATTCAAGAACCCCACTCGCGTAGAGTTCAAGGCAGTCAATGTCTCGATGATCGAGAAGATCGCCGCCAAGTTTAACCTCACTGAGGTTGGTGTCGACGATATCAAGGCAGCCGGATTCGGTTCAAAGAACGATCTTATCAAGGTGCTCGGCAACGGAGAGATCAAGGCAGCCCTCACAATCAAGGCTGACGCATTCTCCAAGAGCGCTATCGCCAAAATCGAAGCTGCCGGCGGAAAGGCAGTTGTCGCTGAATAATTAGAGCAATGAAGTTCATAGAGACAATCAAGAACATCTTCAAGATTGAGGAGCTCAGAAAGAGGCTCGGCTACACGCTTATCCTCCTTCTTGTGTATCGTCTCGGTTGCTTCGTTGTGCTTCCGGGTATCGATGCATCGATGCTCGCCACCCTCCAGAGCAATGCAAACCAGGGTCTTGTCGGACTCCTGAACATGTTCTCCGGTGGTGCGTTCGGTAACGCCTCAATCTTTGCGTTGGGTGTTATGCCGTACATCTCGGCATCCATCGTCATCCAGCTTCTCGGAGTCTTCGTTCCCTACTTCCGCAAACTCCAGATGGAGGGCGAAAGCGGACGCAAAAAGATGAACCAGATGACCCGTGTGCTCACGATCATCGTCATCATCATCCAGGCTCCCGCTTACCTCGCTTCGGTGCATGCGCAGATCCCTGCAGATGCATTCGTAGCGGTTCGCAACCTCGGGTGGAGCAACTTTATGTTCAATCTTGTTTCCACTCTGATCCTCATGTCCGGTTCGATGTTCGTAATGTGGCTCGGTGAGCGCATCACCGACCGCGGCATCGGCAACGGTATCTCCATCATCATCATGATCGGTATCGTAGCCCGCCTGCCTTACTCCATCGCTGCCGAAGTGACCGAGAAGATGACCACCACCAACGGAGGTCTCCTGCTTCTCATCATCGAGTTCGTCATCTGGTTCTTCGTGATCATCGCGGCCATCGCCCTCGTTCAGGCTGTCCGCAAGGTCCCTGTCCAGTATGCCAAGAGAGTTATCGGTAACCGTCAGTACGGTGGTGTACGCCAGTACATCCCTCTGAAGATCAATGCCGCCGGCGTTATGCCTATCATCTTCGCCCAGGCACTGATGCTCTTCCCGGTTCTCTTCTCCCGCTGGGATGCAACCCGCGGACTCGCTGCCACTCTTGGTAACTACACCGGATTCTGGTACAACTTCCTGTTCTTCATCCTCGTGATCGTCTTCACATACTTCTACACAGCCGTGACCGTCAACCCGACGATGATGGCAGAAGATATGAAGCGCAACGGCGGATTCATCCCCGGTGTCAAGCCCGGCAAGAAGACCGTTGAGTATCTCGACTCCATCATGTCGAGGGTTACTCTCCCCGGTTCCATCGCTCTCGGCTTCATCGCGATCCTTCCCGCCCTTGCAATGATCCTCGGAGTGTCCAACTCGTTCGCAAGCTTCTACGGCGGCACCTCGCTGCTCATCCTTGTGGGCGTCGTTCTCGACACGCTGCAGCAAGTTGAAAGTTATCTGCTTATGCGTCACTACGACGGCCTCATGAAGACCGGCCGTATCAGCGGACGCTCAGGTATGTAGTTCTTTGAAAAAGACAAAGGAAGATGGTTAAGCCCAAGACAGAAGAAGAAATCGAGATCCTGAGAGAGAACGCAATTCTCGTCTCCAAGACGCTGGCTGAGGTCGGTAAGAGAGTCGCCCCAGGTGTGACAACCAACGAGTTGAACAGGGTGGCTGAGACCTTCATCCGCGATCATGGCGCGATTCCCGGTTTCCTCGGCTATGAGGGTTTTCCCGCAACGCTCTGTCTCTCTGTCAACGACGTCGTCGTCCACGGTTTTCCGTCGGACTATGTCCTCAAGGAAGGCGACGTGGTGTCGGTAGACTGCGGTACTTTGTAC
Source organism: uncultured Bacteroidales bacterium (assembly GCA_946546175.1). Taxonomy (GTDB): domain Bacteria; phylum Bacteroidota; class Bacteroidia; order Bacteroidales; family UBA932; genus Cryptobacteroides. The sequence continues at coordinate 16,109 of CAMNNY010000143.1, read as the reverse complement.
AAAGGATATTACGGTGACTCCGCATACACCTTCCCGGTCGGGGAGGTGGATGCGAAGACCCGCAAACTCCTCGATGTCACAAAGGCCTCGCTCTACAAGGGGATAGAAGCGGCTGTGGCAGGCGGCAGGGTCGGCGACATCGGATACGCGGTGCAGTCGTATGCCGAATCATTCGGTTTCTCCGTAGTGCGTGAGCTCGAAGGCCACGGACTCGGACGGGATATGCACGAACAGCCCGGAGTGCCCAATTACGGACGCAAGGGTCACGGTTCGCATCTCGTAGACGGAATGGTCATCTGTATTGAGCCTATGATCAACGCGGGCGGACGCGGGGTCTACCTCGACCGCAACGGTTGGGCAGTCCACACCGCCGACCGCGCCAAATCGGCCCACTACGAGCTTACGGTTGTTGTCCGTCGCGGACATGCTGAGCAGCTGTCAACCTTTGATTTTATCGAGAAAGATCCGACAATCAATTTCTAAAGAGAATTTCAATGTCAAAACAAGTAGCTATCGAACAAGACGGTAAGGTCATCGAAACTCTGCCCAACGCAATGTTCAAGGTGGAGCTCGAAAACGGCCACGTCCTTCTGTGCAACATCTCAGGAAAGATGAGAATGCATTTTATCCACATCCTTCTCGGAGACAGAGTGAGAGTTGAAATCTCTCCTTATGACTTGACCAAGGGTAGAATATCTTTCAGATACAAATAAAATTTTCACTATTATGAAAGTCAAAACATCCATCAAGAAGCGCAGCGAAGATTGCAAGATCGTCCGTCGTAAAGGCCGCCTTTACGTGATCTGCAAGAAGAACCCCAAGTTCAAGATGCGTCAGGGATAATAGTTAACAAGTTTAAACAATAACTAAAGTATAAATTATGGCACGTATAGCCGGTGTTGATTTACCCAACAACAAAATCGGAGAAGTAGGTCTGACTTACATTTTCGGAATCGGCCGCTCTTCGGCAAAGAAGATTCTTTCCGAGTGCGGAATCGACTCATCGATCAAGGTCGGTGACTGGGATGATGAGCAGATTGCTGCAATCCGTAACAAAATCGCTTCCGAGTACCGTATCGAAGGTGAGCTCCGTACCTCCGTCCAGATGGACATCAAGCGCCTCATGGACATCGGTTGCTACCGTGGAATCCGCCATCGTAGCGGCCTCCCCGTTCGCGGACAGAGCACCAAGAACAACGCCCGTACAAGGAAGGGCAAGAAGAAGACTGTTGCCAACAAGAAGAAGGCGACCAAGTAAAAATTGATGAACTATGGCAAAGAAAACAACAACATCCAAGAGGGTTGTCAAGGTTGACGCTTATGGCGAGGCCCATGTTTCATCAACCTTCAACAACGTAATCGTTACGCTTACCAACGCCCAGGGTCAGGTGATCAGCTGGGGTTCGGCAGGCAAGTGCGGCTTCCGCGGAAGCAAGAAGAACACTCCTTACGCTGCTCAGATGGCAGCCGAGGATGCAGCCAAGACTGCATTCGACGCTGGTCTTCGCAAGGTCAAGGTATATGTAAAGGGCCCGGGCGCAGGCCGTGAGTCTGCCATCCGTACCATCAACAACGCAGGCATCACCGTTACCGAGATCATCGACGTGACCCCTATGCCTCACAACGGATGCCGCCCTAAAGGACGTCGTAAAGTTTAATTTTTAAAAGTTAAGAATTATGGCAAGATATACCGGTCCCAGCACCAAAATCGCACGTAAGTTCGGTGAGCCTATCTTCGGAGGAGACAAGTATTTCGAGAAGAGAAATTTCCCTCCGGGACAGCACGGTCTCGCCGCTAAGCGCAAGAAATCCAAAGAGTACGGCACCCAGCTCAAGGAGAAGCAGAAAGTCAAATACATGTACGGTGTGCTCGAGCGTCAGTTCCACAACACCTACGTCAAGGCTTCCCGTCTCCAGGGTCAGAAGGGTGAGAACCTCATCCTCCTCCTCGAGAGCCGTCTCGACAACGTAGTATACCGTCTCGGTATCGCCCCCACCAGGGCAGCCGCTCGCCAGCTCGTGAGCCACAACCACATCACCCTCAACGGCAACCACTGCAACATCCCGTCTGCACAGGTCAAGCCCGGTGACGTAGTTGCAGTCCGCGAAAGGTCCAAGAGCCTCGAGGTCATCCAGGCCTCCGTCGCTTCCACCACCAAGTACTCATGGCTCGAGTTCGACGCAAAGACCCTCACAGGCAAGTTCCTCAACATGCCGGTCCGCGCAGAGATCCCCGAGAACATCAACGAGCAGCTTATCGTCGACCTGTACTCCAAGTAAAATTTAACACCAATCAGAATTATGGCAATCTTAGCATTTCAAAAACCTGACAAGGTGATAATGCTCGAAGGTACCGATACCGTCGGCCGTTTCGAGTTCCGCCCTCTTGAGCCGGGCTACGGACAGACCATCGGCAACGCCCTTCGCCGCATCCTTCTCGCTTCTTTGGAAGGTTTCGCCATCAGTCAGATCAAGATCTCCGGCGTTCAGCAGGAGTTCCAGACCATCCCCGGCGTGATCGAGGGTATGCAGGACATCATCCTCAACCTCAAGCAGGTCCGCTTCAAGAGAATGGTCGACGGAGTCGACACTGAGACGGCAAACATCGTTATCAGCGGCAAGCCCGAGTTTACCGCTGAGGACATCTCCAAGGGATTGTCTTCTTTCGTGGTGTTGAATCCTGAGCAGCACATCTGTTCCCTCGAGCCTTCTGTCAAGCTCGAAATCTCGATCGTTATCACCAAGGGTCGCGGTTTCGTGCCTGCAGACGAGCTCAGAGACGACAATGCACCTATCGGAACCATTCCCGTGGACGCTATCTACACTCCTATCCGCAAAGTCAACTGGACAGTTGAAAACTGGCGTGTGGAGCAGAAGACCGACTACGAGAAGCTCAACCTCGAGGTTGTCACTGACGGCAGCATCTCTCCTGACGCCGCCCTTCAGGACGCAGCCAACATCCTTATCTACCACTTCAAGCTGTTCACCGACGACAAGAAAGTCTCGCTCGACAGCATCGTGGAGTCCGACAGCAAGGAGCTTGACGAAGAGAGCCTCCACATCAGGCATCTCCTCATGACCAAGCTCTCCGACGTAGGTCTTTCGGTAAGGGCGTTCAACTGCCTCAAGGCTGCAGACATCGACACATTCGCAGACCTCGTGTCCTACTCGAGGAGCGAACTCATGAGATTCCGCAACTTCGGCCGCAAGTCGCTCAACGAAATCGACATTCTCGTAGAGCAGAACCATCTCTCTTTCGGAATGGATGTCACCAAGTACAATATTGAACCCAAGAAAAAGAACGCATAAAGATGAGACATAACAGATCTATCAATCATCTCGGACGTCAGGCAGGTCACCGCAAGGCCCTCCTTGCCAACCTCGCGTCTTCGCTCATCCTTAAGAAGAGGATCACAACGACTGTCGCAAAGGCCAAGGCCCTCAAGCAGTACGTCGAGCCCCTCATCACCAAGTCCAAGGACGACAGCACCCACTCACGTCGCGTGGTGTTCAGCTACCTCAAGAACAAAGAGGCCGTCGCTGAGCTTTTCCGCACTGTCGCTCCCAAGATCGCTGACCGTCCCGGTGGATACACCCGCGTGCTCCACCTCGGTTTCCGTCAGGGTGATGCCGCAGAGATGGCTCTTATCGAGCTCGTAGACTTCAACGAGGCAGCTCTCGCTTCCGCAGCTCCCAAGGCAGCTGCCAAGAAGACCACCCGCCGCAGCTCCGCCAAGAAGGCTGAGGCCAAGGTCGAAGAGGCTCCCGCAGCTGAGGCTCCTGCAGCAGAAGAGGCAAAGGCTGAGTAAAATCGCACTTTTGCACACAAAAAATAGGCTTCCGCATGCGCGGGAGTCTATTTTTTTGTAACTTTGACGTTGCCATAACACTAATGCTGATGAAATTCCGACGTCTTTTTGTTATGCTGGCGATAGTTTCGCTGGCTCTGGTTTCGTGTGACGACAAAAAGAAAAAGAACACTATCCCCGACGGCTGGCCATGGCCTACACCCGTCGCTTCCGACTCGACTGACAAGCCCTCCACCCCGACGGACCCCGTCGAACAGACCTCCGAATGGACTGATGTCTCTTCCGACTACGGCACTCTGCCCGGGTATGTGAAGATCATGAAGGCCCCCTCGAAGCTCGCGGACAAGAATGCCGTAGCCTTTATTGCCGACGTCGACCTTTCGCAGCAGAGTTTCAGCGTCTGGAGCATCAACGCCCCCGACCTCAACGGCTCCGACGAGCCGCTCCTGACCCCGATGCAGGTCTACAATGCCCAGGACAAGCCTTCAGTTGTCATCAATGCGGGCTTCTTCTATACCGACAGCGGCCGCAGCTACTCTTCCAGCCTTGCAGTCAGCGAAGGGAAGCTCCTTTCGCCCAACATCAACTATGCCTCGCAGGACTGGGTGACGATGTACTATCCCACCCGCGCGGTCTTCCTCGAGCACGCCGACGGCAGCTACGAAGCGGCCTGGACCTATTGGCGCGACGCCTCCCAGCACTGGATCTACCAGGAGCCTGCCGCCAACAGCTGGTCCAAGAGCCCGCTCAAGGCTCCCAATGCCAGTACCCCTTCCGCCGGCAAGGCCTTCGAAGCCGTTAACGGAATCGGCGGCGGCCCCGTCCTGCTGAAGGGCGGCGAAATCCGCAATACCTTCGTCGAGGAGCTCTTCGACGGTCCCGGCGGCATCATGTGCGAGGGCAGCCATCCCCGCACGGCGATCGGTATCACCGGGGAGAAGCACCTCGTGCTTTTCGTGTGCGAAGGCCGCAACATGACCGAAGGCGTGCCCGGCTACACGACCGGGGAGGTGGCCCTCATTCTCAAGGACTACGGCTGCACCGATGCCATCAACCTCGACGGCGGCGGTTCCACCCTCATGCTCGTTAACGGCACCGAACTCATCAAGCCCTCCGACGGCAAGGAGCGCAAGGTAGCAAGTTGTATCTATATCAAATAACCAATACCACTAACCATTATGAAAAAAACTCTGTTTACACTTTTAGCAGTGGCTCTCGCAATCGTAGCCTGCGAGCCGGAGCAGACTCCCGGCGGAGGCAATACCCCCGGTGGGGAAGAGACCCCTGCAACCAAGGGCGAATTCAAGATTACCTCTGAGGCTGCCCCTGTTATCGGCTCGGGAGAGACTTCCGTCAAGGTGGAGTTCACCTCTACAGTAGCGTGGACAGCTTCGCTCGACGTGGCTGACGACGTAGCATTCCTCAACCTCAAGTCCGGCACCGCCGATGATACTTCGGTCAAAGTCAATGTCATGTCCTTCTCCGAGGTCAATACATCGAGGAAGATTACCCTTACCTTCAAGCCCGAAGGACTCGAAGCCCAGAGCGTCGTGATTACACAGAACGGCGAATTCGAGCCGTTCTTCACTCTCAATGAGCAGCATCTCTATGTAGGCGCTGCAGGCGGCGATACCGAATTCTCCTTCGAGACCAATACCGAGGTTGAGTTTGAGGTCGACGAAGAGTTCGACTGGTTCCGTTTCACCCTTTCGGATTCCGAGGGCGGAAAGACCGGCAAATTCGCAGTCGATCCTACAGAAGACTTCGGCCCCCGCGATGGCTTTGTGACCATTTCTTTCCCTGCTATCCTCGTGCCCGTCCTCGACGATGATGGCAAGGCTACCGAAGAGACTCAGCCCGCCTCCGTCGTCATCTATATAACCCAGGAGGGCAAGGCCAGCCTCGATTGGCTTGTCCAGCTCGAAGAGTCCATGGTCGAAGGCGCTACCAACTACTCCCTTGCCATCTATGGGGATAAGTACCTGGTCTGCAACGGAATCGATGTCTACGAGTTCGACCCGCTCACCGGCGCATTGGGAGCCAAGATGGATCTGGGCGTGAAAGTCAAGTGCATCACCAATGACGATGTGTACAACCTCCTTCTGCTCACCGGCGGTGCTTACACCGAGGGCGCAACCGTTTACGCATTGCAGACTAACGGTATAGGCGATCCCAAGACCCTCATCTACTGGCCCAACATCTACTACGGTTACGGTCTCGACAACATGAAAGCCAAGGGCGACGTCTTCAGTCAGGCTGTCGTGACCATGTTCAACGGCGGCGCTCCCGGCTACGGCGGAACCAACGCCTGCCTCTATTGGAATATCAGTGGTGGCGAGGCCGCATGGGAGAAGAACCCCGACGAGACTATGGTCTCCAAGCCTACCGGCAACATCGTTCCCGCACACTTCGCAGGCAAGGACAACTGGGATTCTTATCGCTGTGCATTCAACCCTGTCGGAGCGCGCGTTTCCGACGGATTCGTGTTCAACGGCTACGACGGACAGTACAAGTTCCTCTTCTACAACGGAACTGACTGGGTCGACGTGCTCGGTACCCCGTACACATGGGAGAAGGGTGTCACCAGCTTTACCTCCAACAGATGGAACGGCGAGAACTATAGCGTTGCCATCAACATGTCCTACTTCCCGGTCTGGGCTATCGGATCCGACGTGTGCCTGATGAAGGGCGACGGCTCTACGCTCGAAGAAGTTGCAACCCTTACCTATACAGGCCTCACCACCGACGGTCTTGTTGCGGAGAGCAACGTCTTTGCCTACAAGCCCGCCGCAACCGACGTGTTCGCATGGACCGAGGGCAAGTCTTTCGCAGTCTATGTGGTCGACGGCGCGCTCAAGGTGATGCTTAAGTATACTTTCTCGAAGTAAGCATCAAACTGCACTAAAAAAAGGACTGCTTCCGGGAGGAGGCAGTCCTTTTTTTAGTAGAAGAAGCCTAGCTGCGCCAGAAGATCCGCGCGCGGGAGAGAAGGCAGGTCACAACGACCATCAGTCCTGTAAGGATCACGCCCTGGAGAAGGCCCAGAACGGGACTTCCGGCGGTGGCCGCCATGAAGTGGCCGAAGCCGCAGGCGCTTAGCAGCGGAAGGATCACGAACCAGGTGACCGTGTAGGCTACCATGGGGTTCTGCCCGGTCATCGTGAGGGTCTTGCTGAGCGTGCGTCCACGCAGCGCAGCGCGGCTCTCACACCACAGCAGGAACGAGCTCATCAGGCAGGCGAGTCCGCCGGCGGAGAGCATGTAGCTCAGGTTGCAGTTGTCTTTGGTGATGCCCCCGTCGATTGGATCGAAAATGGTCCCGAGCAGCAGGCAGGCATAGCCGATGCGCATGATCAGCGCCCAGGCGGACCGGTCGCGGCGAGTCAGCACAAGCGAAACTGCCGCGAAGGAGGCGATCACGGCGAGCAGGACCCAGATGTTGCGGGTAAAAAATCCGACCAGGGCGGCGGGAACGCTCAGAAGGCACAGGAGGGCGGTGCAGGCGCTGCCGGCTCCTGTGGGATTGGCGCAAAGGGCGGCCCCGGAGGCGGCTGCTTTGGCGAGGATGTCTCCTGCAAAGGTGCCGAGAAGCACCACAACCAAGTATTGCAGGTAGCGCCAGTTAAGAAGCCAGTCGATCCAGTGGGGGAAGTTCATCATGCCAAGAGTCCCAGGAGTCTGCCAGCTTACCTCTTTCAAAGCGGCGACTACTACCAGCAGGGCGAGCCTCCAGACGGGCTTCTCGCGGGTTATCAGCCATGCGAATCCGCCGACCAAAGCCACCAGCGAAAGCACCATGATGATGATGTCGTTGCTGTGGAGGCTGAGGCTGACCCCGAATGCGAATTTCTCCACGACAAGCAGGGCGATGATGGCGATAACACCTGCGATATTGACGGCCCATCCCGGAATCTTCGACCCTGACGGCACGCGCCAGAGCGCGAGAAACAGTCCGCACCAGATACCAAGGCGCAGAAGCGACGGGCCCCAGGCGGAGTAGTCGGTGATGAGCCCGGCGTTGCCGAGCACCAGGCCGAAAGCGGCGAGGGTCAGCCAGCGCTTGAGCAGGTCGAGCGACACGCGGCCCATGCCGATGCCCTTCCGCAGTTTGCCTCCGAGCGAGAAGGGGATGGCCGCGCCCATCGCGAACAGAAACCAGGGGAATACCAGATCTACCCACGTGATGCCCTTGACCGTGGGGTCAAAGGCGTAGGTCGGCGGGGGACACTGGCAGTGGAACATCCAGGCCGGAAGCCCGGAGTTCCAACCGAACGCTGCGCAGAAGATCATCATGATGATGGTGATTCCGCGCAGCGCGTCAATCGAAGCTATGCGTTTGTTCATGCTTTCTTCTTGCGGCCGCGGGCCTTCCAGTAGGCCTCGATCTCCTCGAGGGTCATACCGGTGGTCTCAGGCATAAGCTTCCACATGATGAGCATGTACGGCACACACATGAGCGCGAACATAAGGAAGGTTCCCGCAGGTGTGAGGTTTTCGAGGAACCAGGGGGTGAGCTGGCCGATGAGGTAGGTGCCCACCCAGAGGGCCATGCCGGCGATACTCATCGCAAGACCGCGCACGCGGTTGGGATACATCTCGGAGAGGATCACGAACACGACTGCGCTGATGGAGATTGCGGTGCTGAACACGTAGAGCAGGAAGAAGGTCAGCAGGAAGCCGTTGCCAAGGCCGAGCTCCGCTCCCTTGAAGAAGTAGAGGGCGATGGCGAGAAGGCAGACGATCATCGAGCTTACGCCCCAGTAGACGAGCTGCTTGCGGCCGACCTTGTCGATGATGACGGTGGCGATGATGGTAGTGAGGAAGTTCACTGCGCCTACGAGCACGGTCGACAGAAGCGAGACGTCTCCGGTCATGCCGGCGTCTTCGAAGATCTTGGGGCCGTAGTAGAGCACGGCGTTCACTCCCATGAACTGGCCGAGGATGGCGATTGCGCAGCCGATCAGAACGGCCCTGAAGATACCGGGCTCGAAGATGTCCTTCCAGTTGGCCTTGACCTCGCTTCCGATGGAATCGACGGTCACCTGGGCCTGGGCAGAAGCCTCTTCTTCGGTGAGGTAGATTCTCTGGAGGATGGCCGAAGCCTCGCCGTAGCGGCCCTTGACGAGCAGCCAGCGGGGGCTCTCAGGGATGAAGAAGATCACCACGAGGAAGATGATGTCGGGGATGAGGTTGCATCCGAGCATTCCCCTCCAGTACTCCGAGTTGAACATATTGGTCATCAGCGATCCGCTTACGGTCTCATCGACGTTCTTGTAGATGATGAAGTTGACGAGGTATGCGAGCAGGAAGCCGAGCGTGATCATCAGCTGGTAGAGGGCGACGAGGGTGCCGCGCTTGCTTGCGATGGCGACCTCCGAGATGTACATCGGAGAGACGATCGACACCACACCGATTCCGAATCCGCCGAACATGCGGAAGACTACGAGCTGGGTGAAGTTGGCGCACACTGCGCATCCCAATGCCGAGATGCTGAACATCAGGGCGGCGATGAGCATGGTCTTCTTGCGCCCGATGCCGTCGGAGAGCACTCCGGCGACAAGCACGCCGATGATTGAACCGATGAGGGCGCAGCCCACGTACCATCCTTCCTGGATGGTGGTCAGGGCGAACTGATGGGTGACGGCCTTGGTCGTGCCGGAGATGACTGCCGTGTCGTATCCGAAGAGGATACCTCCGATGGCTGCGACCACCGCGAGGAACACGACATAACCCATATTGACTTTTTCTGTCTTTGCCATATTGTTACTTTATGTTAAAATAGTCTTTGTAGCGGTCGTAGAGGTGTCCTGCCTGCAGGTAGGCCGACTGAGGGCTCATGAAGTGGCTGAACTCGAAGGTGATGGCCTTGTCGTAGCCGCAACGGGCGGCAGCCTCCAGTTTGAGGCGGAGCTTGTCGAACTTGATGGGGAGGAACTTGATCGGCATGTCGCGGTCGAAGGTCTCGGCGTTGGTCCAGCACTGCATGCCGTACTTGTCGGCGAGCTTCTTGTTGACGGAGAAGAAAGCGTCGAGCTCGTCGTAGTCGATGTGGCCGTCCTGGAATGCGCAGGCGTCTACGACTTCGTGGATGCCGGAGAAGATCTCGTCCCACTCCCTTTCATGCTGCTGCACGGACACGGCCTCTTCCTTTGAGAGGTTGCCGCCGGCGGCGCTGACGGCCTTCTTGCCGTCGATCCAGGGGGAGATGAAGGTCGGAAGACCGCCGCTGACTTCCTTACACATCTTGCCCATGGTGTAGAAGCAGTCGACCGCTCCCTTGGTGGCGCGGGAAATCTCTGTGGAGAGGTACCAGCCCTGGAAACTCTTGTGGTGGCCGTAGGCAGCCCAGACCTCGTCGATGACGAACTTGTTGACTTCAGCCTCGTAGATCATGTCGCCGAAGTCCCAGTAGCGTCCTGAGTCGTAAAGGCCGAAGTAGAACTTCATGCCGTATTTGTCGGCGAGGGTGAGGAAAAGCTCCACGAGGTCGATCGAAGGCATGTAGCAGCCCTTGCTGAGGAGGTACTTGCTCGGCCAGGTGATGAACTTGCGGTAGCCGCTGCGGATCATTATCACGGTGTCGATGCCGATGGCCTTCATGTTGCGGAAGTCCTGATCCCACTCCTTGGGACCCCAGTTCTGGTGGGGGATGTCGTGGGAAATCTCATCGAGGAATGTTCCGGTAATCCTGAGCCCTTGGGCCTTGGGGACGATGAGTCCGGTACCGGGATCGGCTCCCGCTACAGCGGGGACCTTGGGGGAGCAGCCGCCCAGAAGCGGAGCTGCTGCGGCGGCCGCAGTAGCAGCTGCAGCCGTTTTGAGGAAGGATCTTCTGTCTGTCATATTGAGTTTGGTTGTTAGTTCCGTTTCCCACAAATTTACAGAAAAAGTATAATTTTTTTGTATATTCGTGCATCAAACACTTTACTAACCACCATTAACCAATGAACTTCAAGCATTTGTTTCTAGTTGCCGCAGCGCTGGCGCTTGCCTCATTCCAGGCCTTCGCACAGCATACGGTGCAGGGAAAGGTGACTGATTCCCAGGGCGGCCCCATCCCCGGAGCGTCAGTCTTCGAACTTGGCACCAGTAACGGCGTCATTACAGATCTTGACGGCTTGTATTCAATCAGGGTGTCTGAGTCTGCCACTCTCGAGGTGTCTTTCCTCGGAATGAAGACCCAGAAAATCCCCGTGAACGGCCGTAAGACTATCAATGTTGTTCTCGAAGACGACGCTACCGTCCTCAACGAAGTTGTCGTCGTCGGTTACGGTACACAGCAGAAAGCCTCGCTGACCAATGCCGTCTCCACCGTCAGGGGTTCCGAACTCCTCAAGGCTCCGGCGGTAGGTGTGTCGGCCGCGGTCGGCACCCGCGTTGCGGGTGTGGTCGCTCTGCAGCAGAGCGGCCAGCCGGGCGCCGATGCAGCCTCGCTGCTCGTCCGTGGACAGAGCGCGGTCTGCATCGTCGACGGCGTCGCCCGCGGCCTCAACGAAATCGACCCCAACGAAATCGAGAGCATCTCCGTCCTCAAGGACGCAACATCAGCGGCGATGTACGGTCTCAACTCCAGCGCCGTCATCCTCGTCACAACCAAGAAGGGTGACTCCCAGAAGACCCGCATCTCCTACAACGGAGAGTACGGCGTGAGCCGCAACACCAACATGCTCCGCCTCCTCAACGGCCCCGAGTATGCCTACTGGTACAACAAAGCCCTCGAACTCGACAGCCAGGCCATGGGTACCGAATTCCACCCGGTCTTCCTTGCCGAGCAGGTGCAGTGGATGAAAGAAGGCACCAACGGCTGGGGCAACACCGACTGGTACGCCAAGACCTTCGGCACCGGTATCACCCAGCACCACAACGTGAGCGCTACCGGAGGCAACGACAAGGTAAGGTTCTTCGCTTCGCTCGGCTACTACGACCAGGACGGTAACGTGACCGGATTCAACTACCACCGTTACAACCTCCGAACCAACCTCGAGGCCAAGATCACCAACGACCTTACCTTCGAGATCAACGTAGCAGGCCGTATCGAAAGCCGTGAGCAGCCGGGCTTCTCGGCCAACCCCGACGACTGGTCCAACATCCCCCAGCAGGCAGTCCGCACCCTCCCGTATCTCCCCGAGACCTACGAGATCAACGGTACGGTCTACCCCGTTTCGGGCAGGACGGCCTCTTCGTGGGTCAACCCTCTGGCCGCCGCCTCTGAGTCAGGCAAGCGCACAACCCGCGACACCTACATCCAGAGCAACATGTCGCTGAGGTACGACGTCCCCTTCATCAAGGGCCTTTCCCTCAAGGAGATGGTCTCCTTCGACACCACCTTCGACTTCGTCAAGCAGCTCTCCACTCCTTACTACACGGCGGTGGTTACGCTCCCTGTAGCGACCTTCAATGCCAGCGGCGATCAGATCCCAGTCCCCCTTTCCTACGGACTTTCCACCGATGCCCGCGGCACCTCGACCTCGCTGACCGAGAGCGGTGCATGGAGCTACAACATCACGACCCAGACGAGTCTCGACTTCGACCGCGCCTTCGGCGACCACAAGATCCACGCGCTCGCCCTGCTCGAGACCCGTGAGAACAGGTCGCACGCCCTTGGCGCTACCGGCTGGGGCCTCGATTTCGTAAGGCAGGACGAACTCAGCTACATCACCAACCAGACCGGCGACGGTTCCGAGAAGATCCCCAATATCTCGGGTTACAGCGGTCATACCAGAGTGGCCGGTTATGTGGGCCGTCTCAACTATTCCTACAAAGACAAATACCTCCTCGAGGCCTCCTTCCGTTACGACGGATCCTACGTGTTCGAGGGCAAGAGCGGCGCCCGCTGGGTATCCCTCCCCGGTGTTTCGGCCGGTTGGGTCATCAGCAAGGAAGACTGGTTCAACGTCCCCGCTATCGACATGCTGAAGCTCCGCGCCAGCGTCGGTAAGACCGCCAACTCCAATGTAGCGGCCTACCAGTACATGGATCTCGTCTCGCTCAGCAAGAAGCAGGTCATCTTCGGCGGCGCTTCCGAGAGTATGGTCTACGCCAGCACTCTCGGCAACCCCAACCTCACATGGGCCAAGGTCGACAACTACAATGTAGGTCTCGACTTCGAAGCCTGGAAGGGCCTTCTCGGACTCGAGTTCGACGTGTTCTACAAGTATGAGTACGACATCCTCTCGAGCGTAACCGGCTCTTATCCTCCCTCCCGCGGCGGTTACTATTACTCCTCCGGCAACGACAACAAGAGGGACTACAAGGGCTTCGACTTCACCATCCGCCACAACAACTCCATCGGCGAAGTCAACTACGGCGCCAAGCTCGTGCTGACCTACGCCTACAGGCGCTGGCTCTACTATGCGGGCGACTCCGACAACACCCCCGACTACCTTAAGGTGACGGGCAAGGAAGTCGGTTCGCAGGAGGGCTTCATCTCCCTGGGTCTCTTCCAGACCGATGAAGAGGCGGCCAGCTCGGCAACCATCCCCGGATCGAGGGTCGCAGCCGGCTACATCAAGTACCTCGACCGCAACGGCGACGGCAAGATTACCTATGCTCAGGACCGCGGATACGTGGCGGGCAGTCCTTTCCCGAGGGTTCAGGGCTCGCTCAACCTCTTCGCTTCCTGGAGGGGCTTCGACCTTGACATGCTCTGGCAGGGTGCTACCGGCCGTACCGTCTCGCTTACCGGTGTCTACACCGCGACGGGTTCGGAGTACATTATGGACAACACCTTCCTCACCAAGCCTTTCTACCATGGCGGCAACTCCCCTCTGTTCCTGCTTGAGCGCTCCTGGCTCCCTGGCGAGAACCCCGACGGCGAGTTCCCCCGTCCGACGATCACGGCGCTCAGTTCCAACAACGCCTATTCGTCGACCTTCTGGTACCGCGACGGAACCTACCTGCGTCTGAAGACCCTCCAGGTGGGCTATTCCTTCCCCGAGAGGTGGATCAAGAAAGTCGGAGTCTCGGCGCTGCGTCTCTACCTGCAGGGCTCCAACCTCCTGACCTTCAGCGGACTCACCAAGTACAACATCGATCCTGAGCAGCCTGGTGTCAACAACGGATACTATCCGCAGCAGAAGACCTATCAGCTCGGTGTCAAAATCACATTCTAAGGAGGACGCGATATGAAAAAGTATATAGCAATCATCTTCGCCGCCGTCTTCGCCCTCGTTTCATGCAACGACTGGCTCGACGGCACAGAAAACAATACCTATCTGACCGACGGCCTTGTCTGGAGTGATGCCGAATCCGCCGACCTCTATGTCAACGGTTTCTATACCTACCTCGACAAGTACGGCCAGTTCGGTACCTACCAGTTCGGCGGAAGCATGACCGAGAGCCTCACCGACGCCTTCAAGTACGGCTCGCTCTCGCTCGGCCACAAAGCCGGCCACCCCAACGACTATGTCGTCAACCCCGAAGCCGTCACTACCGCCGGCTGCCTGTGGGGCATCTGGGGCACGGCTTACGGCAACATCCGCCGTATCAACGGCTTCCTCGACTCGATGAAGAAGTTCTCCAAGCTTTCCGCAGACAAGAACACCGAGCTTGAGGCCCAGGCCCGCTTCTTCCGCGCCTATGTCTACTTCCAGCTCGCCAAGCGCCACCCGAAGGGCGTCATCCTCTACGATGCGCTCCCGACCGGCAACGACAAGGCCCTGAGCAGCGCCGAAGAGACCTGGCAGTTCATCTACGACGACCTCAAGTTCGCCGCCGATCATCTTCCCGCACAGTGGCCTTCGGCCGAAAACGGCCGTCTGACCAAGTATGCGGCTTACGCCATGATGACCCGCGCGATGCTCTATGCGGAGCGCTGGGACGACGTGGTTGCCGCGGCCGATTCGGTGATCAATTCCGGACGCTATGGCCTGATGGACGAATACAAAGACTCCTGGAAGGGAGGCAACAAGGAGAGCATCCTTGAGTTCAAGTATGCCGTCTCCGGCCCCAACCACACCTTCGACCAGGACTATGTCCCCATGTGTGACGGCTACGACTACGGCGCCCTCGGCACCCCCACCCAGGAGATGGTCGAGAGCTACGAGCGCTACGACGGAACCAAGTTCGACTGGAGTGCATGGCACGACGGCTCGGCTACCAACCGCCCCAACTACGAATCGCTCGAGCCCCGTTTCCAGGCGACTGTCATCTACAACGGATGCAAGTGGAAAGATAATACCATGGACTGCAGCGTGGGCGGCACCAAAGGCGCGTTCGTCCAGTACGGCACCGTGCCTTACTCCTATGGCATGACCACTACGGGCTACTTCCTCCGCAAGATGGTCGATGAGAGCCACACCGACCTCCGCGGAGTGCCGAGCACCCAGCCGTGGGTCGAGATCCGCTACGCCGAAGTCCTTCTCAACAAGGCTGAGGCTCTCTACCGGAGCGGCGCTTCCCAGGCCAACTACAACGCACCTCTGACCGAGGTCCGCGCCCGCGTGGGACTTCCCAAGAAGAATTCCGCAGGCGCCGAGTGGTGGGCCGACTACCGCGCAGAGCGCAAGGTGGAGCTTGCCTACGAAGGCCACTACTTCTGGGATCTCCGTCGCTGGAAGGTGGCTCACACAGAGCTTACCGGCTACCGTGTCCACGGCTTCAAGATCAGTGGCGCCACCTTCGAGTACATCGCGTGCGACAACGAAGACCGCCGTTTCTTCTCAAGGCTCTATTGCCTGCCCGTCCCCGACGACGAGCTCAAGGACAACAAGCTTGCAGAGCAGTATGACGAATGGAAATAATGCCTATGAAGACTAAGATATTATCCGTTATAAGTGTGGCGGCTCTCCTGCTGGGGGCCTGCCATCAGCCCGAAGACCTCGTCCCCTCCGAGGCGCGCAACGGTATCAACAGTATTACCGCTTCGTTCCCCGACGACACCAGGGAGGAGAACTCCTTCCCGAGCGAGATCGACTATGAGAACGGTCTGATCACCATCGTGTTCCCCTACACCTATCCGGCCAACACTTCTTTCTACCTTGAGAAGTCGGATCTGCGCAAGGTGCGGCTCGAGGCCAATCTCGACGACAACGTCTATGTCGAACCTCCGCTCCTCTACATGGACCTTACCCGCGACGACAACGTCATCACGGTCACCGATCAGAAGAAGAACAAAAAGCAGTACAGGATAGTGGCGGAGATCCGCAAGAGCAACCTCTGCGCGATCACCAAGTACGACATCCCGTCGATGAACCTCACCGGCGTGATCAACGAAGGCGCCAAGACCATCTCCTTTATCTACGACTCCGACATCGCTCCCGTGCTTGCCGATGTCAAGATGTCGTTCGGAGCCAAGTTCGA
>CAMNNY010000142.1 GCA_946546175.1 uncultured Bacteroidales bacterium | reverse complement strand
CCCCCTGCGGCCTTTTCGCCCTCTACGACTTTCCCTTCGGAAAAGTCCCGGGCCCGGCCGTGCGGCTGATGCCGCACCTTAAGCCGCGCTCTCACAGCCATAACCAGGGCGGGGGCCTTGGAAGCCCGGCCCCTGCACCCCACAAAGCCATGGCTTTGCTGGGGCCCCGCACGCTCGATACCTCGCGGCCTCAGGGGCCAGGGGTGTGCCGCGCGGGGTGCGGCTGGTGTGGCCGGAATGATTTCCGAAGGAAGGTGGCGAAAAGGCCGAGGGGGTGCCGGGGGATTGATCCCGAATGGAAATGTTGCCTTTGGGTCGAAGGTAGGTAGAGGAGCGAAGCGACGGCGTCGCCATCAGGCGACCGGTCGGGCCGGGTATTTGCCGCCAGGCAAATACGAAAAGGCGAAAAGGCCGAGGGGGTGTCGGGGGATGGTATCCCCCGTATCTGAAGGTGCCCGAGGTGGGAATCGAACCCACACGTCTTTAAGGGACAATGGATTTTGAGTCCATCGCGTCTACCATTCCGCCACTCGGGCTGAAGGATCCGGGTGAGGTCGGCGGCGAAACCATTCGGCGCCGAAAACCCGGCCGGAATTCGGAAAGCAAAGGTAAGCTAAAAACGCGATTATTCAAATTTTATGGCTAATTTCGCGAAGTCATGGCCAGCTCCGACCGACCATCCTGAAAGATCATGAAAAAACAAGCGTATATAGTTTATGACAATGCGGTAGAAGCCTTCGCAAAGAAGCTCTCTGAGCAGTGGCAAAAGGACGGATACTGCGAGGTGAAAGCAATGATGGCCATTCAGGCCACGGAAAACAACAAGACCCTCTCGACGGTGGAGTCGATCTGCTCGTGGCTGCTCGGACTGGGCGCCGACAAGAGCGCGACACTCATCGGCATAGGTGGTGGAGTCACCACCGATATGGTCGGGCTCGCCGCGGCGCTCTTCAAGAGGGGGATTGACGTCGAATATGTGCCTACGACCCTTCTGGGGCAGGTGGATGCAGCGATCGGTGGCAAGACCGGAGTGAATCTCGACGGAGTAAAAAATGCTCTCGGGATAGTCAGACTGCCTAAAAAGGTCCACATCCTCGAAGAATCGCTCGAGACTCTCAGTCCCGAAGAATTCCGCTCGGGAGCAGCCGAACTTCTCAAGACCTTCATCCTCTTTGACGCCGGGCTCTACGCCAAGGCGGTGAGGATATTCTCGCTCGTGCAGGGCGCAGGCTATACCAAAGAAGCGATCAAATCAGCCCTTCCCGAGATCATCGAACTCTCCAGGGCGGCATCGGCCTGCAAGGAAAAGGCCGTGAAGAAAGACCTTTTCGACAGGGACAAGCGCCACCTGCTGAACCTCGGCCACACCTACGGTCATGCCATCGAGTGGTGGCAGAACGTGGACGGGGGCCATGTGGCAGTGTCCTACGAGGCTAAGCAAGGAGCCTATGCCGAACCTGAGAAGCCGAGCCTGACGCTGGCCAATTTCACCCACGGCGAGGCGGTCGCAATCGGGATGGTCATCGCTGCCAGGCTCTCCGAGATTGAGGGCGTGGCGCAGCCCGGGCTCGCGGCGAGGATCGCCGCCGACCTCGAGGCTTGCGGGCTTCCGACAGGACTGCCGGTAGACGCCCAGGAACTCCTTCCCGCCCTTGCCAACGACAAGAAGAAAGACGGTGACAAGATCGATTTCGTCTTCTTGAAGGAAATCGGCAAGCCCGTCCTCAAGAAACGCCGTCTCAAAGACCTCCTCATCGCAAGATAATGATTTGTACAACCATTCAGCATAAGACCCTCGAGCAGATCTGGAGCATCCTCGACGACCCCTACGTCGAGATGGCCGAAATCCGTCTGGATCTTTGTAACCTCACCCGCGAAGAGACAGAAGACCTCTTCGGCAGCGCCGAGAAGCCCCTCATCGCAACATACCGTGTCACGGCTCAGTCCAGCGCCAAAGACTTCAATTCAGAGTGGGAACGGGCCCGCCGCAAGATGACGGTCGCCGTGGAGGCCGGGGCAAGGTTCGTCGATGTGGACCTTGCTGCGCCAGTGGGCGTGAGCCAGTATTTCCAGAAGCTTTGTCGCAACACCGGGACGAGGCTTATCCGTTCATTTCACGACTACTCAAAGACTCCGGAACTCTCTTATCTGGTCCAGGCCGTTCAGCGCTGTTTCCGTTATGGGGCCGACATCGCGAAGATCGTAACTACCGCGGCCTCAGAGCAGGACTGCGAGACCGTCGGGCAGCTTTACTCATCGGAAGAACTAGCCTCCAGCCGCACCCGACTCATTGCCTTTGCGATGGGCGAAAACGCCGGAAGCACACGTATCGACTGCCTTAAAAAAGGCGCGCCTTTCACCTATGCGGCTTTTGACGAGCCCGCCGCGCCCGGACAGCCCCTTCTCGAAGACCTCCACGCCAAGGTCTACGGCGACTTCCTCGGACTCTTCCGCACCGACTTCGAGGTTCCGTGCTCCAAGAGTTTCGCGCAGCGCGCGGTGATAGCCGCAGCGCTAGCTGAAGGCACGAGCCGCCTCTATAACTACACCCCCTGCGACGACAATGAATCTGCCGTCAAGGTAGCACGCGCCCTCGGAGCGAAAGTCACCCGCAGAGGCAGCACGCTGACCATTTCCGGCATCGGGCCGGTCAGGAACCGTCTGCCGGTCGAGAAGATCGACGCAGGCGAATCGGGCATCCTCGCCCGCCTGATGATTCCGCTGCTCGCGCAGATCGGGACGACCCCCGTGAGCATCACGGGCCGCGGCACCCTCCCCGGCAGGCCGCTCGCAGGCGCATCCGATATCATGGCCGCGTTTGGGGTGATCGTGCGCAACGAAGCCCCCCACGAAGGGCGCGAGATCTACGTTCCGCTCGCGGTGAAGGGCGAGCTCATTCCCGGCACGGCCGACATTCCCGGCAAGCCCGGCTCGCAGCTGATCTCCGGCCTGCTGATGGCCTTGCCGCTCTGCGAGAAGCCCTCGAGGGTCTACGTAGGCGAGCCCAAGAGCATCCCCTACATGTTTATCACACTCGATGTGCTGCGCCGCTTTGGCGTCACGGTCGGCGCGCAGCTCGAAGGCAACGCGGAGATGCTCGAAAAGCAGGACTGGAGCTACTGCACCGGAATCAACTTCACGATAGAGGGCGGCCAGAGCTACAAGGCTGCCGAGATCGATCTCGAAGGTGACTGGAGCGCAGCAGCCAATTTCCTGGTGGGAGGCGCAATCTTCGGCGGGGTCGAGCTCTCCGGCCTCGATACCACCTCGCTCCAGGCCGACATTTCGATCATGGACGTGCTTGTTGAAGCCGGGGCCGCCCTTGCCTACGAAGACGACGTTGTGTCAGTGCGAAAGGCCCCGCTCGAAGCCTTCGACTTCGATCTCAGTCACGCCCCCGATATCTTCCCGATAGTGAGCGTGCTCGCGGCATTCTGCGCCGGCACCACCACCCTCCCGGGAGTCAGCCGCCTGCGTGGAAAGGAGTCTGACCGCGCCGCCGCCATCCTGGAGATGCTCTCAGGCTTCGGGGTCCAGGCCCGCATAGACGGAGACGAGTTGCAGATCGAAGGGGAGACTCTCACCTCGCGCCTGCTCGGAGGCCGCTTGCTTCGCGGCGGGAAGTTCTCCTCGCACCATGACCACCGTATGGCGATGGCCATCCGGATAGCCTCCATCGGCGCCGACGGCCCGGTCACCATCGACGATCCGGCCTGCGTCACCAAATCTTTCCCTGATTTCTTTGAACAGTTCTCGTAGCATATGAAAAAGACCACATTGTTAGCAGCTCTGATTCTGATGGCGTCATGTAGGCCGGTCGTCCTTCCTTCCGGCCCTGAAGATTCGGGACACCCTCGCGACACTGTTCCGCAGCAGAAGTCTGATGCGTGGCTCGACGTGAAGGCCGACAAGACCACCGTGATGACTCCCGGCGAGACAGTGAGCATAACCATCCGTTCCAACTATGACTGGGAATACACCCAGACCGGAGACATCCTCTTCGAGAAGGAACGCAATGACAGCACGCTGGTGCTCGCGGTAGGATCCAACCTCAATTTCGAGGATGACGACATGCACTATTTCGTGTTCGAGTCAAAAGCTAATTCGGCAGTGGTCAAAGCCTTGAAAATCAAGGTTAAATGTCCGGCGCTGGTCGATTTCGTCTTCGACGATGACGGCACTGCCCACGACGCTTCGCCCAGTAAGAACTGGATCGATTCCAAGAAGGCGGTCAATATGATGACCTACTACAATGAGTCAGCCGGACGCAATGTGGCGAGGTTCTTCAACGGCCTTGGGGCTTTTGTCGACGAAGGATTCTACAAGTTTGACTATGCACGCAACCAGGAGGCCAAGGACGCTCTTGCCGACGGGCACACCATGGAGGTGCTCTTCATGCTGGGCGAAGAACTCGGCTCCGTAGGCGAAGTCAAGATGTTCTCGTCGATGGAGCAGGGCGGCACGGGCTTCCTGATTACGGATGCATCGCGAGGCCGCCAGATAACCTTCCTCCCCAACACGACGGATGCTTCCGGCAAGGCCTGGAGGTGGTGTACGAGCGGCGTGGTCCCCGAAGTGGGGAAGTACTACCACGTGGTTGGCGTCTGGGACAAAGAGGCCGGCAAGGCCAAGATCTATGTCGACGGCCAGCTCAAAAATACGGTGGCGGCAGCCGGGTCTTTCAATTTCCCCAACGGTGCCGCTTCACAGTGGCTTTGTGTGGGCGGTGACCCGTCGGGCGCCTCCTGCCAGAGCGCTTGGAACGGCGACGTCGTGATCGCCCGCGTCTTCGACGCCGTGCTCGACGACGCCGCGGTCGCCGCGCTCTGCGCCCGCGCGCCCAAGGACCTGGCCCAGTCTTCCATAAAGATCTCCAACGTCCTCTATATCCCCGATTGCCAAGTCGCCCCAGGAGGCACCTATACCGTTGCCGGCGATGGCTTTAAGTCCGGCGACAAGATTGTGCTCGAATCTTCGCAGAAGTTCGTATGTTCCACCCAGATCCTTGAAGACAGGGCAGTTGTCACTATTCCCAAAGACCTTAATGACGGCACCTACAAGATATATGTGCTCCGCGGGTCTGAATCGGCAGTACTCGGCGCGGCGATCCTCGACGTCACCGACACCCCGCGCGAGATCCATGCTCCTAAAGTCGTAGCCCACAGAGGCTTCCATAAAAACGGCCGGCCCGAGAACTCGATAGCGGCGGTTGCTGCCGCCCAGAATGCGGGTTTCTACGGCGCCGAGGTCGACCTGTGGATCACCACCGACGGAGAGATCTTTGTCAACCACGACGGCACCATCGGCGGCAAGTCCATCCAGAACAGCACGGCCGCTGACCTTAAGGGTATCACCCTGTCCAACGGCGAGCCTCTGCCCACCTTCAAGCAGGTTCTGGCGCAGGCAAAGACCAACACTGCAACCCGCATCGTAATCGAAATCAAGCAGCACTCATCCGCCGAACGCAATCAGGCCTGTACCGCCGAGATGCTCCGCCTGGTCGACGAATACGGCCTCGCGGCCGATGTAGATTACATCAGCTTCGGCCACGATATCTGCAAGCAGATCGCCGTCGCCAAACCCGGCTCAATTATCGGCTATCTTACTTCAACGACAGATCTCGCCGGGCTCAAGTCAGACGGGATCACCTGCGCGGATTTCGCCTACTCATACCTGTTTACCCACACCGAGCTTTTCGACAAGGCTCACGACCTGGGTATGCTGGTCAATGTATGGACGGTCAACTCCGCAACAGAGATGATGCGGGCCATCGGCCTTGGTGCCGACTTCATCACGACCGACAATCCCGATGTCCTGGCGGATATCGTCGAGCGGTTCTTTTAGTCTCGGGGAATTTCCGAAATGACGATCGCGGAGGAGACTATCCTCTCGCTGCCGTCGCTCGGGTGATTGAGGACTTTGCCCTCAGAGCCGACAATGCAGCTTGAGCCGCCTCCGTCGAGATTCATCGCGTCGGTGCAGCCAAGCGAGATGAACTTGGCCGCGAATTCGGCGAGCGTGTAGCCTTTGCTGCCGCCTGAGCCGCGTCCGTCGCAGACTATCAGCACAAGTTTGCCGTCTGCCGTGATACCGGCCCCGGTGCGGGGTGCGCGTGAGAATGCCGCAGTCCCGCCGGCGTTGAGGCATTCGCCCCAATAGGCATCGGTCGAGATATCTACGCCGTCTTTTACAAGGCGGGGTCCGCCGCCTATGGCATCTTCCGGCTCCCAGCTCCATGTGCCTTCGCAGTAATCAGCCGTGGGAGGCTCGCTCATGAAAGTTTCTGCCTTCTCGTTGTTGTCGAGCCACGAGGGGAAGACGGTGTGGGTCTTGAAGGCCACGCTGGTGCAGTAGACCCACTGGATCTCGAAATGGCCGTCGGGCATCCGTCCGATTGCTGAGCGCACGGGATATATGGTAGCCTGTGCGTTTTCGTCGCCTGGCCAGTTGAAGGCGCGGAAAGCGTTAATGATGAAGTTGCCTGCGTGGGCTACGAGACTCACTGATGTGATACCGGCAAAATACCCTCCGTTGGTGACAAGCACCGCCTTGCCGAGGTCTTCGGAAAGGTCGGCGAAAAAGCCCGACGGGGCCTTTTTCTTCTGGGCCCTTGTGCATGTGAAACGCAGGTTGGGGTTTTCAGCGAAGTCGATGGTCGCGATGTAGCCAAGGCACTTGCCTCCATCTCCCAGATCATCTGTAAACTGCTCGACGCTCACACCTACCGGGTAGCCGTCTACCCAGCTCCAGTCCTTTTCGGGCTCCTGTGGGGTGGGGGTGTCGGTCGAGTCGGCCGGCGTGGAAGGGGTGTCAGTCGTGTCGGTGATGTGGGTCGGCGTGGAAGGGGTGTCGGGAGTATGGGAAGGGCCGCAAGCCGCCATCGCGGCAAGCAAGGGCAATAACAGCAAAACTTTAATGAACAGGCGCGTCATACTGCAAAGATAAAATATATTTTCCTTGATTTTTTAATTACATCCCCACGTGCGTGGGCAAGTAGTCCAAATTTTTTTTTAATTTTACAACACCAAAACTAACCAAAATAACAAATGACCAAAACTGAAAGCTACAGATTCTTCAGGATTCCGCTGGCTGTTCTCGCCTTCTTGCTGATCTCCGCGCAGGCCTTTGCCCAGATAAGCGTGAGCGGCACTGTGCGCAGTGATGCCGGCCCGGAACCTGGAGTGATCGTCTATGTCAAAGGCAACGCCGGCAGCGGTACCATGACCGAACCGGACGGCACCTACTCAATCACGGTGCCCGGCCAGGACGCCGTCCTCGTCTTCAGCCTCATGGGCTACAAAGAGGTTGAGCAGAGGGTCGGCAGCCGCACACGCATCGACGTCACCCTCGAAGAAGACGCCAACCTCCTCGAAGAGGTCCTCGTCGTGGGCTACGGTACCCAGAAAAAGGAATTCGTCGTGGGCTCCGTCTCACAGGTGGGCAGCAAAGATCTCCTCAAGGCCCCCAACACCAACGTCTCCACGATGCTTACCGGGCGTCTTGCCGGTATGACAGCCGTCCAGACCACCGGTATCCCCGGCGGCGACCAGGCTTCGCTCCTCGTTCGCGGTACCTCCACCTTCAATAACTCCTCGCCGCTCATCCTCGTCGACGGTGTGGAGCGCTCGATCCAGTACATCAACCCCAACGACATCGAGACCGTCTCCATCCTCAAGGATGCTGCCACCGCTGCGATCTACGGCGTGCGCGGAGCCAACGGAGTCGTGATGGTCACCACAAAGAGCGGCAGCACGGGTAAGGCCCAGATAGTCTACGACGGATCCGCTTCGTTCGATACCAACACGGTCACCCCCGAACTCCTGACGGCCGACGAATACATCTACTGGCACAACAAAGCCCGCGAGATGGACAATCAGAAACCGTTCTGGACTCCGGAGCGCATCCAGAGCCTCAAAGACCGCGGCCTCTATGGCGAGACCGACAACTGGGCCCTGATCTACAACGACTTCGGACTTACCCGTCAGCACAACATCTCCGCAAGCGGCGGAACCGACAAGTTCCGTTACTTCACCTCGGTGGGCTATATGAACCAGCAGGGTATCCTGAAGAACACCTCCCTGGAGCGTTACAACGTGCGCGCCAACCTCGACGCCAAGCTCTCCAAGGGCCTCCGCTACAACATCAACCTCTCGGCGGCCAATTCCGCGAGGGTATGGCCGGGTCTGAGCATGCGTTCGAGCAGCGGCTCCTGGCAGGGCGAGTTCTCGCCTCTGCGTCAGGCCTGCTACGCTATCCCTATCCTTGCGAGCGAATACGAAGGCCTGCCTCTGGGCTACAACACCGGAGTCTATACTTACACTCCTCTCGCCGCCCTCAACACAGGCTTCCAGACAGAAGACAGGTGGATGGCCGAAGTCCGTTCCAACCTCGAGTACGACTTCGGAGCACTCGAGATAGGCTTCCTCAAGGGCCTCAAGGCCGGTGTCAACCTCGCCTACAACTTCGACTACACCCTCAACCGCAACTATCTGGAAAGTTTCAAGCTCTACTCCTACAGCGCCACTACGGACCAGATCAACAAGGTCACATCCCTCGGTATCAGCGAGAACAACTTCAACAAGTCTCACTCGATGGGCTACAACATGACCATCCGTCCGCAGATCACCTACGAGCGCGACCTTGGCAAGCACCATCTCTCAGGGCTTTTCTTCCTGGAGCGCTACACCTACCACGGCGACACGATGACAGGCTACAAAACCGGCTTCGCCGAGGGTTCGCCTATCGACCTCAATCTCGGACAGACCTTCTCCCAGACACCTGTCTCCGGTGGCTACAGCGACTCCGGAAGGGTTGGAGCTGCCGGGCGCCTCAGCTATGCCTACGACAAGAAGTATCTTGCCGAGGCGACGCTGCGCGCCGACGCCTCCTATAAGTTCGATCCCAAACACAGATGGGGCTACTTCCCGTCTCTCGCCCTCGGCTGGGTACTCTCGGAAGAGGACTGGATGAATGTTGCGGCAATCGACTACATGAAGGTCCGCGCCTCGGCGGGCGTGCTTGGATCCGACGACACGTCGGCATACCTCTATATGCAGACCTACCGCTCGACTTCGCCTTCAACCACCATCTTCATCGGCGGCTCGCCCTACTCCATCTACTATACTTCCAACTACGTCTACAACGACCTTACATGGTCGCGGACCAACACCTACAACATAGGCTACGAGGCCAGGATGTTCGGCAACCGTCTCTCGATGGAATTCGACGTGTTCTACAAGTACACATCCCGCATTCTCGAGTACGACGACACCGGATTCTATTCGCCTTCGCTCGGCGGCAACAACCCCGTCTGGATGAACACCGGCGCAGTCGACAACCGCGGCTTCGACATGACGGTCAGCTGGGGCGACGCCTTTGCAAGCGGCTGGAGCTATACCATCACCGGTATCCTCGGATGGTCCCGCAACAAGCTGATCTCCAGGCGCCTGTCCGACTCCTACCCGTCGTACCGCGCCCAGCTCGGTCAGCCTCTCGGCTCATTCTACGGCTTCCATGCTCTCGGCCTGTTCCAGACGCAGGAAGAAGTTGACGAGTATCCTTATCCCGCACCTTCGGGAGTCGCCGAGGTCGGTGCCATCAAGTATCAGGACGTCAACGGCGACGGCAAGATCAGTTCGACCGAAGACTTCGTCAAGATCGGTCGCTCGAGCACCCCTGAGATGACTTTCTCGCTCAACTTCGACGTGGCCTACAAGGGTGTCTCGCTCAGTGTCCTGATGCAGGGCGCGACCATCTGCGACTACGCTCTCTGCGGCACATGGTCCAACGGCAACATGGACAACACCATGTACACCCGCGCCTTCTACGGCGGCGGCAATACCCTGCGCTATCTCGTTGAAGACGCATGGACGCCGGATAATACCGACGCCCGCTATCCCCGCCTTTCGGCCAGCACCAACGCCAACAACGCATGGCTCTCCGACTGGTGGATCCGCGACGGAAGCTACCTGCGCGTGAAGAACGCCCAGCTCGCCTACGACTTCCCCTCATCGATGTTCGCCAAGACTCCGGTCTCCGGAGTCAGAGTGTTCCTGGCGGGCACCAACCTCCTCACCTTCTCGGCCTTCAAGTACATCGACCCCGAGAATCCCGGTATCAACAACGGCTACTATCCCCAGCAGAGGACGGTAAGCCTTGGAGCTAAGGTTACATTCTAAACAGGGAGGAAACAATATGAGAAATATACTTAAATACATAATAATCGCATCTGCGGCAGTGAGCCTGAGCTCATGTTCCGACTGGCTTAACGAGGCTCTCGACATCGATCCTTCCGACCTCTATTCGCCTTCGGCAGTGTGGTCGACTGAGACCAGTGCAGACCAGTACCTGCTCGGCCTCTATAGCATCATCCGCGAGAACACCGGCAACATCAACGGCGACGGCAACCTCGCAGGAGTGTGGGATGCTTATTCCGATATCCTCAAGTCCAATTCCTGGAATCAGTACAACCACAATTACAACATGGGCTTCTGCCAGGGTCCCTGGAACGGCCAGAATGCAGGCGTGTTCGAGTGCTGGAGCGACTCCTACACCCGTATCCGCCGCTGCAACGAGTTCCTGCGCGACGTTCCGGTCTACGGCAAAAACCTGAGTGCCGACTATGTCGAGACCCGAAGTGCCGAGATGAAGTGCATCCGCGCATTCGTCTACTTCAAGCTCATGAAGGTCTACGGCAAGTGTGTCAAACGCGACGCAGTCGACGGCCCTGATCAGAATGACAAAGCGCTCGCCACTCCCGACGAAATCTGGGATTTCATCGAAGCCGACCTTCGCGAAGCCGGCAGTCACATCCGTCTCAATCAGCCCCGTGGCCGCATCACCCGCGCTTATGCCTGGGGCCTGCTCTCTTCCGCCGCCCTTTATGCGCAGCGCTGGGATCTGGCCATCGAGGCCGCTGACTCGTGCGAGGCCTACGGCGGTCAGTTGGACCCGAGCTACGCCAATGTCTTCGACGACATCGACAGCCCCGAGCATCTTCTCACCTTTGAGTTCCGTCAGAACAAACTGACCCACAGGGGTGACGTCTTTTTCCGTCCCCTCGGCGATGGCGGTGAAAACAGCAAGCACCCCGGAGCCAATGTCTATGCGGTCTTCGGCCCCACTTCGGAGCTCGTCGACAGCTATGAGATGGCCGACGGCACTCCCTTCGACTGGGATACCTACGGCTCCGACCCGTACGCAAACCGTGATCCCCGTTTCTACGCCACCATCCTCTACAACGGAGCGAACTGGGAAGGCCGCAAGATCGAGACCTTCGTCAGCGCCGACACCTCCGTTTTCAAGCATGGCCGCGACAGGATCGTTGAGTTCAACACCTCCGGCTCCGCCGGCTCCACCGTTACGGGCTACTACCTCAGGAAGTTTATCACTGAGAACCAGACCGACTGGGAGAAATACGGCAGCGACCACTTCGGCATCGCGATGCGTTTTGCAGAGGTCGTGCTCAACAAGGCTGAGGCCTACGCACAGAAAGGTGATTTCACCAACGCTTACAAGCAGCTCAAGCGTGTCCGTGACCGCGTAGGCATGCCCGAAAAGAGTGGATCAGACCTCGCCACTGCCATGGCCGACATCAAGCATGAGCGTATGGTCGAGCTTGCCGGCGAAGGCCAGCGCTTCTGGGATCTGCGCCGCTGGAGAGACGCAGTCGAGGTGATCAATGAGAAGAATTTCCACGGCTGCTGGATCACGAAGAAGACCGACGGCACCCTCGAGTACAAGCAGGTAGTCTGCGACGGTGCGGGCTTGGTCCACACCTTCCTCGAGAGCTACTATGCATTCTCGCTCCCGCTTACCGAAATCAACAACAACAACTCTATCGATCCTTCAGACAACAACCCCGGATGGTAATATGAAAAAG
>CAMNNY010000141.1 GCA_946546175.1 uncultured Bacteroidales bacterium | reverse complement strand
ATGCCTCCGACCTCCGGCCTCGGAATGGGTATCGACCGCCTCACCATGTTCATGACCGGCCAGACCGCCATCCAGGACGTGCTGTTCTTCCCCCAGATGAGGCCCGAGAAGATTGCAGGCGAAAAGTCAGAGAAATCAGAGAAGGCCGAGTAAGGCCTTTCCCGCCGCGTCACGCTTCGCGGCTGCGATCTTGGAAGAGTTGCTTTTCTCCACGAGGAAGGCAACTCTTTCTTGTGCGCCGAGATAGGTGTAGCTGAGGGCGAGCGCGCCGCCAAGGAGCGCGGTCACGGGAACGCCCGCGCTGAGGTTCAGCACGATCCAGCCGACCGAGCACGCATTGAGGGCGGTACTGACCGCGCCCTCCCCAGGCGCGCCCGCATAGATATAACCGGCGGGAACTAGCAAGGTCAGAGCCATGGCAATCCAATCCTTCTTGAGCCTGGGCTCCTGATAGCCCGGGGCGATGCCGAGCTCGCTCAGGTAAGTCATGGAGGTATCGTAGCTTCCGTCCATGAAGGCGCAGAGCGCCTTCTGGATAATGACGGCCCGGCGCTCGTCGGGAGTAAGCACGAACATCCTTACGCGCTCAAGCGTCTCCAGCGCGCCCGCGTACTCGCCTGCCTGCTTGTAAAGCTCGGCTTTACGGATCAGCGCCTCGCCCGCCTCTCGCGGGTTCTGCGAGTCGAAGACAATGCGCTCGCAGCACGCCGCCTCGAAAAGCAGCGAGTCGCGGTCCTGCGCGTGGGCCTTAAAGCCTGCTGCGGACAGGAACGTGAAGATTAAACACAATAGTGCTGTTCTGCGCATTTCTCAGATTGTCGTTATAGATGCCTACGGAGACGTAACTGCCGTAGATATTGCCTATGTAGAAGAGCGAGCCGAGAGTACCGAAGACTATCGTTCTCCAGTCTTTGGGCCCCTTCTTGATCCAGTTTTCGGCCGTGATGCCGGCAAACACGCCGACTGTTATCAGCGAGACGATGCCCTCGTCTTTGCGGCCGGCGTACCACTTCCCCGCCCCGGGCAGGACTGCAGACATGGCAGCAGCGAGCGCGGGGCTCTTCTGCTTGTCTACAAAGCGGCTTTGGTAGATATTGCCGAAAATTTTCTCCCCTTCGGCGAGAGAGTAATCAGTGTATGTGAAGTTTTTCGAGGCTAGTTCGTAACCGGCCTTGTCGTCTGTCAGCAGACTGAACGCGGCCTGACCGTACGACTTGAGTTCTGAGTCGGGATATGCTCCGATGAGCTTGAGTCCGCTGTCATAGTTGCCTGTGTAGGCGTAGGATACAGCGCCGAGCAGCAGGCTCTTGTCGTAGTACGGCGAGCCGGCGGGGACCTTCTCGAACTCTGCAGCGGCCAGATCGAGCTTGCCGGCGGTGTAGAAGGTCAGGCCCTTCATGTAATCGAGCGTGTCCGAGGGGGCGTAGTCTTTGTGCTGTATCCAGGCGAGGGCGTCCTTGGAGAGGTTGTTTCCAAGGAGATAGTCAATGAAGTCCAGGTCTTTTGTGATCTGGGCCTGGGCTCCGAGGCAGTACAACGTAGCAGCTATTGCGGCAAGGATGCGTTTCATTTGCTCCCACGCCTCCTCCTGTAGGCTTCTGTTCCTTCGTGGATGCGGCCATCCTTGCCCTTTAGGGCCGCCGGATAGGTCGCCGTGCCGATGTAGGTGTCGCGCATCATCCGGTCGAGGGTGGAGAGGCTGCCGCGTACGGGCCCCAGGTCCCTTACGGCCTGCGGGAAGAAATCCACGCACTCCGGGAAGTAGTAGCACTGGCCGCGGAGTTGAGCGCGCAGCAGATGGTAAACTCTATGGCGGGTGGTGTCTTTTTGCTGCGGGGCTGGCTCGAGTTCCTTAAATACAAGGTCACGGTCTGACTGACCGAAAGCCGGCAGTGCCAGCAGCAGTAGAAGCAGCAGGGCTGGGAGGTGCGCTTTCATCACCTCATTTTCTGCTCGGCGCCCGACAGGTCGATTGGTTTGGCGTTTGCGGGCACCTTGAAGTCAAACATAGCGCTGTCTCCGTCGACCACCACATTGGAGTACACCGTACGGGTGATGGTGGAATCGGTCGGAGAATTATAGGTAATCTGGGTCTGCCTGTGGGGGAATGGGACATAGCCCACCGGCTTGTAGTGCGAATAGTAGACCTTGGTCTGGACGTGGCCGTCTTCGGTAAGGGTGGCGCTGTAGATGGGCAGGTAGTCCTTGCCGTAGACGATCTCGGTGTAGGGCGGCATGGTCGGATCCATACACTTGTAGGTCCTTTTGGTAAGGCCGTCCTCAACCGGTTCCGACTTCTGGAGTTTGTAGCCATAGAGGCCCACTCCGAGGTCTTCGATGCGTCCGAGAAGGAAGATCGAAAGGAGTTCGTCCTTGGAGGTGGCAACGCCCTGGTTGTCGGCGAGAACTTCTCCCGTCTTGGGAAAGTAGACTTTGGTCTCACCTCCGATGTTTGTCTCCATGATGTACTCGACAGGCTTATGATTACAAACCACCAAGCGTCCATTGCTGAGGCAATAGACGCTTTTGGTGGTTGTAACCACGCTGCGTCCGGCTACATTCTTGACTTCCACATCGGCGGAGATACGGCGCTGGCCGTAGGCCGCAAAGGGCAGGAGAATCAGGAGCAGGACCGCGAGTCCGTGGAGATTTTTTCTCATTAGATGATGTTTGCCCACATCCACCAGCGGCCGTTGTTGCAGTACTGGCCGATGTTGTTGTCAAGCACACCGATGAGGAGCATCACCCAGTCGATCACATAGACTACGCCGAAGCCGGCACCGGTGACGATGTTGAGGATAACAGCAAGGATCGAGGTACCCATGTACATACGGTGGATGGCAAGCCAGCTCGTTACAGGGAAGATCGAAAGAAGGAAGGCGACGATAGGCTGTGCACCGTTTCCGAGGTGGATGGTGACGTCTGTTGCGCCCTGGGCCCCCATAGCTGCGGGAGTAACTTCCTCAGCCATTTCGATCATGGCGTCGATCGACTGCTCGTCGATGGTGTAGTTTGCAGCACTGGCTGCGATGCCGAGTCCGAGGACTGCGATGAGGCAAAGAATAACTTTTTTCATTTTCTTTGGGATTTGGTTATAATACGTGAAACAAATATAAATAAATAATCGCAAAAATTCGCAAACTATTTTTTGAAGGCCTGTTTCAGACAAACTCAGATGGCGGCTGTCATCGCCTCGGCATCGGGATCTTCGCCGGTCATGAGGGAATAGCCGGTGACAGCCTGGGCAAGAAGCCACTGGTGGCCACCGATATAGTGGTCTACGCCGGGAAGCTCTGAGCAACAAGGGCTGAGGTAGTTCGCCTCAAGCAGATACCTGCAATTCAGATTCTCAATTCCCGGAACAGCTTTAGGGAGGGTGAATACGATCAGATCAGCCGTGACAGTAAGAGGCTCGTCGTGATGGAGGAATGAAGTCTTGTAGCCACACTGAAGGCAAGCGTCAAGGGCAGCGCGCCCTGCTCCGCCGAGCCCGATGACCAATGCCGTGCTGACATCGGGGAAATCCCCGACCAGCAGACGAACGGCCAGCGTATCGGAATTGTAGGCCTCTATGAGACCGTCCCCTGACTTTACAAGGATATTGGCTGCGCCGATGCGCTCAACCTCAGCAGAACGCCGGTCGGCCACATCGGCGGCGCTTTTCTTATGGGGCGCCGTGACATTGACTGCGCGGAAGTCCTCGCGCATGAAGCGTTCGAAGGCTTTGTCGAAATCTTCTTCTTCTATGATTTCATAGGGCCACCTCCCGCCATAGGCCGCGCGGAAAAGCGTCGGGCTGAGAGACCCCGCCGCAGGATAGCCTATGAGTCCGAACTTAGACACCGCGCTGACGTACTGCTTCGTAAAGAAGGATTGCGGCGCTTACCGACACATTGAGCGAATCGAGCCGGCCGAGCATCGGGATACGGATATGGGCGTCGGCCGCCTTGCGCCAGATGTCTGTAAGACCTGTAGATTCCGTACCCATCACTATTGCGCTCGGGCCACGGAAATCCGTGTCGTAATAGAGTTCGGAGTCCTGTAGCTGGGCCGTGAAGATACGTATGCCCTTTGCCTTGAGAAAGTCTATGCACTCCGCTGAACTGCACGCGACTGTAGGGACCGTGAAGATGGCCCCGATCGAGCTGCGGATAAGGTTGGGATTCCAGAGGTCAGTGAGCGGATCGCACACGATCACGGCATCTGCCCCGCAGGCGTCCGCGCTTCGGAGCACCGCTCCCAGATTGCCGGGCTTCTCGACGCTTTCGAGGACCATGACGAGCGGATCGGAGGGAAGGTCGAGGTCCCCAAGCCGCGTGCTGCGTGCTTTCACCTCAGCGATAACTCCTTCCGTGCCCGCACGGTATGCAATCTTTTCGTAGACCGCAGGCGAAACCTCGAACACCTTGGATGCACGGTCGCAGCCGGGCATGACAGCGCCAGCCCCGACCTGATCGAGGGTCTTGCCCGCAATTCCCGGGCATACGAACACCGTGTCGATCTCGTAGCCGGCCTCAATGCAGTGCTCTATCTCCCTGCGTCCCTCAACCACGAACAGACCTTCGGCACGACGCTCCGAAGACTTCTGCTGGAGGGCAAGAAGCTTTTTGACCTTGGGGTTCTGGGGGCTGGAGATATATTCTATCATATATTGAGAACTAATTCGACCGGACAGTGGTCGGAGCCGAAGATTTCGTTATGGATATCGGTAGAGACTATGCTGGAGCGAAGAGCCTCGCTTACGAGGAAATAGTCGATTCTCCAACCGACGTTCCTCTCGCGCGCCGCCATCCTGTACGACCACCAGCTGTACTTCTCTTCCGCAGGATGCTGAAACCGCCACGAATCCACGAAGCCGCTGCCGAGCAGTTCGCTCATCTTGGCGCGCTCTTCGTCAGTAAACCCCGGATTCATATGGTTGGTCGCGGGGTTCTTCAAGTCTATCTCCTCATGTGCTACGTTCATATCGCCGCATACTACCACCGGCTTTCCGAGACTGAGCAGGTATGCCCTGAAGTCGTCCTCCCAGCGCATGCGGTACTCCAGCCTGCGCAGGCCGTCCTGTGAATTGGGCACGTAAACGTTGACGAGGTAAAAGCCTTCAAATTCGAGAGTAACAACGCGGCCTTCGTGGTCGTGCTCGTCTATCCCGATCCCGTAAGATACGCTCAGCGGATGCTTGCGCGTATAGATGACGGTGCCCGAATAGCCGGGCTTGTCGGCGTAATTCCAGTAAGACTCGTAGCCCAGAAACTCAAGGTCTATCTGCCCCTCCTTGAGTTTGGTCTCCTGAAGGCAGACGCAGTCGGCATCGAGCTCCGCGAAGATGTCGGCAAAGCCCTTGCCCGCTACTGCGCGCAGGCCGTTGACATTCCAGCTTATGAGTTTCATAGGCTCCACTCCACGCCGTCTTTGGTGTCCTTGACCTTGATGCCGAGGGCGGCGAGCGAATCCCTTATATGGTCGGAGGTGGCCCAGTCCTTTGCTGCCTTGGCCTTTGCCCTTTCTTCGAGCACCATCTTCATCAGGCCGTCGATCACGTTTGCGCCGGCTCCGAGAGCCTCGTCGTCCCTGAGGCCAAGCACTCCGAACACCACGTCATCGAACAGTTGGACGAGGGTCTGGACGTCGCCTTCGCTGAGCTTGAGGCTGCCAGCCTTGGCACTGTTGATGAGCCTTACCGCCTCAAAGAGTTGGGAGACGGTGCCGGGGGTGTTGATATCGTCGCAGAGTGTGTCGTAGACGCCTTCGAACACGGCCTTGACCTCGGCTGATGTGGCCGGGCAGGTCTCGGGGGCTGTGCCGAAATTCTCTTCGCCATAAGCATACTGAGGTGCCTTTCTGCCTGCCATCGTATAGAGGTCGCGGGCTGCCTGCATCAGGCGGGCGAGACCCTTCTCGGCGGCCTGCAGGGCTTCGTTGGAGAAGTCGAGGGTGCCGCGGTAGTGGGCCTGAAGTATGAAGAAGCGCACGGTCATGGGAGTGTAGGCCTGCTCGAGCTTGGGGTGGGTGCCGGCAAACATCTCCGGAAGTGTGATAAAGTTGCCGAGCGACTTGCCCATCTTCTGACCGTTGATAGTGATCATGTTGTTGTGAACCCAGTAGTGGACGCCCTGCGTGCCGCGCGACGCTACGTTCTGGGCGATCTCGCATTCGTGGTGGGGGAACATGAGGTCCATTCCGCCGCCGTGGATGTCGAAGGTCTCGCCGAGGTACTTCTCCCCCATCACGGAGCACTCGAGATGCCAGCCCGGGAAGCCCTCGCTCCATGGCGAAGGCCAGTGCATGATATGCTGAGGCTCAGCCTTTTTCCACAGGGCGAAGTCGTAAGGGGCGCGCTTGTCGCCCTGGCCGTCAAGCTCGCGGGTACCTTCGAGCGTGTCGTCGAGATTGCGGCCGCTGAGCACTCCGTACTTATGGTCTTTGTTGTATTTCTGCACATCGAAGTAGACGCTGCCGTTGCTTTCGTAGGCATAGCCCGCTTCGAGTATCTTCTTCACGGCCTCAATCTGTTCGATCACATGGCCGCTTGCGCGCGGCTCGATCGAGGGCGGCGCCACGTTCAGAAGGCGCATCGCTTCGTGGTAACGAAGCGTGTAGGTCTGGACGACCTCCATAGGCTCGAGCTGCTCGAGCCGCGCCTTCTTTGCTATCTTGTCTTCGCCCTCATCAGCATCGTGCTCCAGATGCCCTACGTCCGTTATATTACGCACATAGCGCACCTTGTAGCCAAGATGCTTAAGCAGTTTTGCCAGCACGTCGAAGGTTACGCCGGGGCGTGCATGTCCCAGATGAGCGTCACCATAGACGGTAGGCCCGCAGACATACATTCCGACTCTGCCGGGATTGATGGGTTTGAAGACTTCTTTCTGGCGCGAAAGAGTATTTGTGAGTCTGAGAACTCTCATATTGCGTGATTTCTAAGAAAACAATCTATTGTATTTTCGAGCAGTGAGCAGACGGTCATCGGGCCCACTCCGCCAGGGACAGGTGTAATGACCGATGCTTTGGGCGCGACGGCTTCGAAGTCGACGTCGCCACAGAGCCTGCCATCCGGCAGGCGGTTGATGCCGACGTCGACCACACACGCGCCGTCGCGCACCATCTCGCCGGTAATGAGCCCCGGATGGCCCGTCGCCACCACGAGGATCTCAGCCGTGCGGGTAATCTCCGCAAGGTCCTTTGTCTTCGAATGGCATACCGTCACCGTAGCGTCCGCATTGAGAAGAAGCTTTGCGATGGGCATTCCCACGATATTGCTGCGACCTACCACGACCGCACGCTTACCTGCGGGGTCCACGCCCGCCGCGCTGAGAATGCGCATAATGCCGCGCGGTGTACAGGCAACACTGTAGTCCCTGCCTATAGCGGCATTATCGCGTCCGTGCCAGAGGGCTGCGGCATTAAGCGGATGAAATCCGTCGACATCTTTAGTATAGGCGATAGCGGCAGTGACTTGGGCATCGTCTATATGTGCCGGAAGCGGAAGCTGCACCAGGATACCGTCAACGGTAGGGTCATCATTAAGAGACTCCACGCACTCAAGCAATTCCTGTTGGGTGATTGTCTCGGGGAGCCGCACGGTGCGATGACTGATTCCTACCTTTTCGCAAGCACGCTCTTTATTCCTTACATAGATACAGCTCGCAGGGTCCTCGCCCACGAGCACCACGGCAAGAGCCGGCACCCTTCCGTACTTCTTCGGGAAACCTTCCGTCTCCTGCCTCAGACGGCTTATAATACCGTCCGAAAGTTCTTTTCCACTAATTACCATATAATCCTACGAAGATAACAAAAAATGTTCAACTATTCGGCTCCCCTCCCAACGATTTCCCTCTCCCCGCGCATTTCAGACCCAAATTCCCCCCTCTCCGCCCCCGCCTCGCCCGACTCACTTCAATTCGAAGAGCACCCACGTGATTGCCGCCCCCGCTCCGACATTCAATCCAACATCCTCCAGATCATCGCCGGCCCCGCAACCGTTCTATCTGACCCCATAACTGCCATACACGACTCGTTCGGGCATCCTCACGTCATCGCCGGCCCCGCCAGGCATTCACTCCAACATCCTCCCGATCATCGCCGGCCCCGCCCGGCGATCTTCTGAAAAATTTTTACTACTCTGCCCCCTCGCTGCTTCGTCCTGCGAAGCCTTCGCGTGTGGCACGTCCTCCGCACCCCACTCACAGTTCCGCGCGAGTGGCGCGTGCGCCCCGTGCGCAGGCCAAAAACCAGGTCGGCGGGAGCGGAGGTTTTTGGTAGTTACCATGGTAGGCCGCTCGCTCCCGCTTGCCGAGTCGATCTTGGCGAGCCCGTCGCACTCGTTATGCCGGCGCGGTAACTGCCGAAAAGCGACGAAACCACCGAGCCCCGCGGACACTCCCGCCCGCAGCTTGCTAATCGCGTAGGAGTGATG
>CAMNNY010000140.1 GCA_946546175.1 uncultured Bacteroidales bacterium | reverse complement strand
TGTGCGGGTCAGGAAGGACGATGGGAAGGGGTGTGGACTCGCGGCCTCATTCGCCTGCCCTGCCGCGCCTCGGCGCGGCCTGTCGGCAGAAAAACTCCAAAGAGGGAAGATTAGAGGGGCGCATTCCCGCCAAACAGCTGCCAGGCGATGTGCCTCACAACAGCCTGTAGAGGGGGCGAACCTGGCAGCAGGAGCCCAAATGAGAGGTAGCTGCCAGCCGATGTGCCTTACAATGGTCTGTGACGGGGGTGCCCCTGGCAGCTACTTGGCGATAATCCGGCAATAAGGCCACAACCGAAGGGTCCGGCAGGTTTGAGAGGCCAAAACCCGCCAAAAAGCATTATCTTTGCGGCCGCAATGGATCATCTGCCTCTTACAGACGTGCCGATGCTGGTTTCGGCGGTCAATTTTCTTCTGCGGGACGAGGAGTTCGACAACCTCGACCAGATTTGCTGGTGCTTCGGCGTACCCCGGGAGGAGATGGACCGTATCCTTGCGAGCGAAGGCTACGCTTACGACGCGCCCCACAACAGAATAATATAGATGGACAGATACAGCATCGAATCAGCATACGCATTCTTCCATCAGAAGCTGAGGGTCTACGAACACTCGACTTCAGAAAGGGAGATGGACCATATCGAGGAAGTCATTGCATCATACGCGAACACAATGTCGCAGTCTCTCTACCGCGAACTGTCCGGCGGGAACGAAGCCTATCTCCGTGAGCATCCAAGTTTCAAGGACGATCTCACGGATGCTGTGTCCAAACTCGAGGCTATGCTTTGAGTCGCGTCCCGGCAAATCCGGAATGGAGTATCCCATTTTTTATTATATTTGTAAGGTATGGGAGAACTGACCACGGATATCAAGTACCTGAAAGGAGTCGGGCCGAAAAGGGCCGAACTTCTGACACGTGAACTGGGTATCGAAACCATCGGCGACCTCATCAGCCTATACCCGTTCCGCTACATAGACAGGAGTTCTATCCAAACCATCGCAAGCATCAGTCAGGATGTAGCGTCCATCCAGATCAGGGGAAAAGTCGTAAGCCGAACCCTCTACGGACCGTCCAGTTCAATTGTCAAAACAGATTCCGACAAGATCCACTTCAACGCGGCCAAGAGGCTCAGCGTGATAGTTGAAGACGATACCGGGCGGATGGAGATGGTATTCTTCAAAGGCATCAGATGGAACTACGAGAGGCTGCAACCCGGGCAAACATTCATCTTCTTCGGGAAGCCTTCCGAGTTTAACGGCAGATTCAATATCGTACATCCCGAGGTGGATGAGCCCCAGGAGGGTAACATGTCGCAGGGAGTTCTCACCGGGGTTTATCCCAGCACTGAAAAGCTCAAAAACGCAGGGATCACCGGCAAGGTGATGTGCAAGCTCCAGAGCGCAGCCCTTTCGCTTTGTCTTCCCGAGATCACGGAAACACTCCCAGATTACATCCTCGGAGACCTGGCTCTCTGCAGCAGGCAGTACGCCATCAAAAACATTCACTTCCCTGCCGACGCATACGCCCTTCAGAAGGCTACCCGCAGGCTCAAGTTCGAAGAACTTTTCCTGCTGCAGCTCAGCCTTCTCAAGCAGAAATACATCCGCTCCCGCTCCGAGAACGGTATCCTCATGCCCAAGGTCGGGCCTGACTTCAACGCCTGCTTCGAGGCGCTCCCCTACCAGCTCACCGGGGCCCAGCAAAGGGTCATCAAGGAGATTCGGGCCGACCTGATGTCCGGCCGCCAGATGAACCGCCTTCTCCAAGGCGATGTCGGCTCCGGAAAGACGCTCGTCGCCGTGCTCAGCTGCCTGCTCGCTACCGGTAACGGCTACCAAACCTGCATAATGGCGCCCACAGAAGTGCTCGCCCAGCAGCACTACGCCAATATCCAGAAGTACCTTTCACCAACCAGCATACGCTGCGCCCTGCTTACCGGATCCAGCACCGTCAAGGAGCGCCGTGAAATCCACGCCGGGCTCGAAGACGGCTCTATCGGACTGATAGTCGGCACTCATGCCCTGCTCGAAGACAATGTCATATTCAAGAACCTCGGGCTTGCCGTGATTGACGAGCAGCACCGCTTCGGAGTCGACCAAAGGGCAAAGCTATGGGGCAAAGGACCGGAGATCGACTCTTCAGGCGGCAGGCAGGCGCCCCACGTTCTCGTGATGACGGCGACCCCGATCCCACGCACGCTTGCGATGACGGTCTACGGAGACCTCGACGTGTCGGTCATCGACGAGATGCCGCCCGGACGCAAACCGGTCAGAACCACCCTTCATACCCCCGCCAAGATGCCGGCAGTGTACAATTTCATGCGCTCGGAGATAGCCAAGGGCCGCCAGGTATTCGTGGTCTACCCGATGATCTTCGAGAACGAAAAACTCGACCTGAGCAATCTCGAGCAGGGCTATGAGGATATCATGAAGGAGTTCCCGCTGCCGCAGTACAAGACCGCCATGGTCCACGGGCAGCAGACGTCAGAAGTGAAGAACTTCAACATGGACGCATTCGCGTCGGGCCGGGCCAACATCCTCGTCTCGACTACCGTGATAGAAGTCGGCGTCGACGTGCCCAACGCGTCCGTGATGGTCATCATGAGCGCCGAAAGGTTCGGCCTCTCGCAGCTGCATCAGCTGCGCGGACGCGTCGGGCGCGGCGCAGCCGACTCCCACTGCATCCTCATCCGCGACTACAAAACCTCAAAAGAATCACTTCAGCGCCTCGAACTCATGTGCCGGACCGAAAACGGTTTCGAGATAGCCGAAGAAGACATGAAGATGCGCGGTCCGGGCGACCTGGAAGGCACGATGCAAAGCGGTCTTCCAATCTCCCTCAATATCGCCTCGCTCGCAAAAGACGGAATCATACTGGGCGAAGCACGTGCATACGCCCAGAAAATACTCGAAGCGGACCCTTCGCTGAGCGACCCGCGCAACGAGCGGCTTGCCTTTGAACTCAGGCGCGAAAAGTACAAAGTACGCGACTACAGCAAGATATCTTAAAAATTATTGCTATCTTTGGGGCGCCTTTAAAGCAGAATAATAACTATACACGATATGAAGAAATTCCTTACAGCCATCCTATGCCTTACGATTTCGCTCTCAGCTCTTGCCCAGAGCGCCAATATGCTTGCGATGGCACGTTCCGAACTCGCAAAACGCGGACTTCAGGAGTCTGAGGTCCGGGCACGGCTTCTGGAAGAAGGCATCGACGTAGACAACATTCCGCCTACCGAGTATGCCAACTATCAGGACCGCGTGATGGATATCATCAACCGTATGCAGGCCGAAAAGGCAGCAGCCACCTCCGCTGCCACCGCAACCGCTCCTTCTGCCTCCGCAACCGTCTCTGAAGCCGGTGCAGGCGAGCAGGTAATCGCAGCAGCCGCGGCCCAGGCCGATACGCCCAACGAATTCCCTCAGACAACTCTCGGAGAGCAGGCCGCAGAGAAGGCCCTCGAGCAGGCTCTCGAGCAGAACAACGTTTCATCTACCGCAGGTAACGACATCTACGGCCATTCCCTCTTTACGGGGACTTCGATGGATGTATTCCGCACCACCGACGGCGCCCAGGCACCTGACACCTACATCCTCGGAGAAGGCGACGAGATCCATATCTCCATCTTCGGATCTTCCCAGACAGAAATCCACCAGAGGATCAGCGCAGACGGTTCCATCCAGCCCGCTGGTTCATCGAAGATTTTCCTCAAGGGCTTGACTCTTGCCCAGGCACGCCAGGCCGTCACCAACAAACTCTCCCAGCACTATTCATTCCGCCGCGACCAGATCGCAGTCACCATCACCACCGCCCGTACCGTCATGGTCAATATCTACGGTGAGGTTGGCGTACAGGGCGGCTTTACCATCAGTGCCCTCAACAACGCATTCAACGCACTCGCTGCAGCCGGAGGCCCCACAGCCATGGGTTCGATCCGTAATATCCAGCGCTCTCGCGCAGGGAAGACCGACAGGCTTGACCTCTACAAGTTCATGACCGGAGAAGGCGGCAAGGTCCAGTTCGACATCCAGAACAACGACGTTCTCTTCGTTCCTGTAGTCAGCAAGATAGTCCGCATCGACGGTGCCGTAAGGCGCCCTATGCGCTACGAGATGGTCGACGGCGAGACACTCAAGGACCTCATCGACTATGCAGGAGGCCTCCGCGACAACGCATATCCCAACTTCGTCCAGATCGAGCGCCGCGAGAACGGCGAGCTCAAGTACCTCGAATTCGACCTTGCCCAGATCGTCTCCGGCAAGCAGAAAGCCGAGCTCGCAAGCGGCGACATCGTAAGGGTGAAGGAATCCGACCGCCCGATGGAGAACTACGTCTCGATCGCCGGCGACGTCTACTATGGCGGCAACTACGACTTCGAGTCCAACAGCAGCCTCCAGGCCCTCATCGCAAAGGCTGAGCCCCGTTACACCGCAATGAAGGACTACGTGTTCGTGGAGCGCACCAACGACGACAAGACGGTCGAGGTCCTCACCGTCCCCTTCCCCGGCGAGAACGGCAATCCCGACTTCCAGCTTAAGGAAAGGGACGCCGTACGCGTGCTCCAGATGGCCCAGTTCCAGGACAGGGGCAGCATCTCCGTCCGCGGCGAAGTCCGCACTCCCTTCACCCGTGAGTTCGGCCTCAACGACTCCATGACCCTGCGTCAGGCCATCGAATACGCCGACGGCGCAAGTTATACCGCCCGCAAGGACTACGTGTTCGTGGAGCGTACCCGTCCGGACCAGACCGTGGAGGTTCTGACCGTCCCCTTCCCTGTCGACGGCGCTCCTGAGTTCCAGCTCCAGTCCCGTGATGTGGTCACCGTGCTTGCACTCTCAACTTACCGCGACACTGAAACCATCAGCGTCAGCGGTCAGGTCCGCACCCCCTTCACCAGGGCCTTCAGCCTCAACGACCGCATGACGGTCAGCCAGGCCATCGAATATGCCGGCGGACTCAGGCCTACGGTCTACCCTGTCGCCTACATCTTCCGCAAAGATGTCACCAACCCCGCCAAGAGGCAATATATCCCCGTTTCGATTGAAACCGAAGGCGACACCCTCCTCGAGCCCGGCGACGAACTCCGCGTCTACGACAATACCACCTACACCAATATCGGCGAGCTCCGCATCAGCGGCGCAGTCAAAACTCCTGTCGCAATCACATACGATTCTTCCGTGACCATCCACGACCTTATCACGATGGCCGGAGGATTCACTGTAGGCGCTTCGTACGACAACGTGCAGGTATTCCGCATGAACATCTCCAAGAAGGACGAAGTCAAGTTCGACACGGTAGTCATCAAGGTCGACGAAGACTATAACCAGACAGACTCGACCTTCCAGCTTCAGCCCTACGACCATGTCGTGGTCCGTATGACCCCCAACTTCACGAGCGGACGCACCGTCGAGATCAACGGCCGCGTGAAGTATCCCGGAGTCTACGTAATCGAAGACAATCTCACCAAACTCTCCCAGATCATCAAGATGGCCGGCGGTCTTCTTGACGACGCCTCGCCCTACACAACCCTCTTCCGCACCTATAACGGACGTGGAGTGATCGGTGTCAACCTCGACGACATCAAGAAGATGCACTGGGGCAAGAACTGGGACGATCCCATCCTGATGGACGGCGACGTAGTCAATATCGTCAGGGCTGAAAACGTCGTGGTAATCCGCGAACTCGGTACCCGCATGGCGCAGTATATCCCCGAAGACTTCTCTTCGACCCAGAAGACCCTCGTCTACCACGGGGGGCGCTCAGCCAAGTGGTACATCGACAACTATGCCGGCGGCCTCACCAATACGGCAGACCGCAAGAGCATCACGGTGACAATGCCCAACTACCAAACAGTCGGCACCAAGACTTACATGGGCTTCATCCGCTCATACCCGAAGGTACAGCCCGGCAGCACCATAACCGTGACAATTGACCAGGAGAAGAAGGCCGAAATCGAAAAGCCTAAGGAGAAGAACAAGGTCGACTGGGATCAGGTCGCATCCAGGACAATGGCATCCCTCACCTCGGTAATCTCCTTCATCCTCCTTATCGAACGACTCAACTAAGCGCCATGGACGAAAACAAAACTTTCAACGCACCCCAGGAAGAGGAAGAGGGCGGGATCGACATAATGGCCCTTGTAAGAAGCCTTTGGGACGGCCGCAAGACAGTGATTATCGTTACCGCTGTGTTCATCGTCCTCGGCCTTATCGCCGCGCTCACCATGAAGCGCACCTACACCGTGAGCACCACGATGGTGCCCCAGATGAGCTCGAGGAGCAACTCCTCGCTCGGAAGCCTTGCCGCTCTCGCAGGAGTCGACCTCGGCATGAACAACTCCGCGGCCGACCTTTCACCGCTCATCTACCCTCAGATAGTCGGTAGCGTGCCGTTCCGCAGGGAGCTTCTCCACACTCC
The DNA here is from genome assembly GCA_946546175.1 of uncultured Bacteroidales bacterium. Classification (GTDB taxonomy): domain Bacteria; phylum Bacteroidota; class Bacteroidia; order Bacteroidales; family UBA932; genus Cryptobacteroides. Next base: position 25,001 of record CAMNNY010000140.1, on the reverse strand, counting down.
CCTCCACTACGCCAAGGCAGACACCGCCGTGAGCATGCTCACCTACAATAAGGAATACGTCAAGCCCTCGGCCATGAGCTATGTGCTGAAGTACACCATCGGGCTTCCGGGTGTCATCATGGGCGCCTTCCGTAAGGAGAAAGCCGAGGTTGTCATTCCCAGCAACGCCGCAGGTGACAGCCTCCCCAAACCGATCGTGCTTACTAAGGACGAAGAGAAGTATATAAAGGCTGTTGCCCAGAACGTAAGCCTCTCCGTAGACAAGAAAGAGGGATATATCACCCTGACCGTGACCGGCTCGGAGCCCATCCAGACAGCCGAACTTGCGATGAAGGCCCAGCAACTCCTCCAGCAGGAAGTCACCCGCTTCCGTACCGAAAAAGCCCAGGACAACCTCGACTACATCCAGGCCCGTTACGATGAGATAAAACAGGAGGCAGAGGCCTGCCAGAGCGAACTTGCAAGAGTGCGCGACCGCTCGCAGCAGATGACCACAAGCCGCTCGCGTATAGAGCAGGAGCGCATCCAGGCCCGTTACAACGTGACAAGTTCCATCTATTCGGAGATGGCCAAACAGCTTGAGCAGGCCAAGATGCAGGTCAAGAGAGACACCCCCATCCTCACCGTCATCCAGCCTATCACGGTCCCGACCAAACCGTCCAACAGCAGGGCCAAGACCCTTGTGGTCTGGACTTTCCTCGGATTCGTACTGGGATGCGGTATCGTTATCGGAAAGGGATACCTTCCGAAGATAAAAGAGATGTTTGCAGGAAAGAAGGAAGATCAGTAATTCACCTTCACATAAGTCCTGTCCCACAGAGTAAAGCTGCTTCCGCTGACGGAGCAGCTTTCTTTTTCGTCGTTAAGGGTAAATGTTACCGTGGAACCATCTACGGTATATGTCCCTTTGGCGGTAATGATGTGGTAAGGGCTGATGCGGACGCCGTCCGTGACCGAAGTCCAGGCTCCGGAGATACGGGTAAATTCTCCGGCTCCGTTGAAGATGATAACGGAAGGGATATCGGCCGGCGCCGTGGTGTTGCCGTAGGTCCAGACGGTGCCCTTCAGGCTGCCCGTCTCCTTTTCGTCAGAAGGCTCGCATATCTGCGAAACCATGTATCCGCCGGCGTCGTAGATATTGTGGTAAAGGAGCCCGACGTTGTCGCCGAAATCAAGCCGGTGGCCGGCAAGGGTATAATCATAGCCTGTGGCCTTCCACCCATAGTCGCCTTCGCGTCTGGAGAGGTTCTCATAGACAAGGTCGACACACCTGGTATCGTCTGCAAAATAATTCACACGGATAGCATTGTCGACCGCCGTAGCCCACACGCTTCCCGCCACAGAACCGAACGAATGGAACGGGAGCTTGGTGAAATTCTTGTTGGTCGTAGAATGTTTGAGGTTGGAAAAGGTCCGGACAAGTGAATAGGTGCTGCCGCTGCTCAGATCCAGGTCAACGGCGTGGCCGTCAACCTTGTACGTACCGTAATCAGCCTGATACAGGTTTTTCAGGGTTTGATACTGTACGATGCTTACGTTCGATTCGTCGTGGAAGCAGACCCATGTGGTGACATCTCCCCTGACGTACTCCCACGTCGTGACCGGGAGATCGATGTATAATTTGTCGTGCAGGCTGCACGACGATGCGAGCAAGGCAAAAGCCAGAAGACTGAATATGGATTTTCTCATTACTGGACAAACGAAGCGAAATAGCCGCTGAAGAATACATTGGTGATCAGATAACCGACTACCGTGGAGACGATTACGGATATCAGGCCCGGCATCATGAAACTGTGGTTAAGCAGATACTTGCCTATCACTGTCGTGCCGCTGCGGTCGAAGTTGACGGTAGCGATATCCGAAGGATAATTGGGGATGAAGAAATAGCCGTAGACACTCGGGAGCACGCCCAGCAGCACGGGGCCTGCGATGCCGAGCTGGAATGCGAGCGGCAGCATGGCTACCACGACCGCGCCCTGGCTGTTGATGAGAACCGACACGAGGAAGAAGACAAGGGCTATACTCCACGGATACTGGGTGACGATGCCTTCGAGCATGAGTTTCATCTGGTCCATATAGTTGCCGAAGTAGGTGTCGGCAAGCCAGGCGATACCGTAGATTGCCACTACAGCTACCATTCCGGACTGCCATACCGCTCCCGCGACCGCTTTCTTGGGCGAAGCCTTGCAGAACATGATGTTGCAGGCTGCGGCAACCAGCATGATAATCTGGATGCAGAGGTTCATCTTGGGGAGGCTGATGAGTGTTGCCACACTCTTGCCGTCCACCTTTATCATCTGGCAGAAAGCGAAGGCGACGATAACGAGCAGCGCGCCCAGGAAGATGAAGACCGAAGCTTTGGCCTCCTTGGTGATTACTTTGTCGAGGGTGGTGGCGGAACTGCCGTACATATAATTATATGTCTCGGGGTCGGCCTTTCTCTTGAGAAATTCCGGGTCTTTGTCGAGGTCCTTGCCTCTCTTGTAAGAGGCTGCCGCGGCGCACATAAGGCCGCAGAGGCATGCGGGGATGGTGACAATGAGGACCTGGGGGATGCTGACCATGTAGCCGTTGGCGTTGGAGATGGTGACGAAGGCTACGACCGCAGCCGCGATCGGCGAGCATGTGATACCTACCTGAGAAGCGATAGAGGCAACTCCGCAGGGACGCTCCGGACGGATGTTTTTCTTGAGGGCGATGTCGCAGATGATGGGCATAATCGTGTACACGACATGACCGGTGCCGACGAGTACTGTCAGGAAGAAGGTCACGAGCGGGCCCAGGAAGGTAATGTGCTCGGGATGCTTGCGGAGCATCTTCTCCGCTATCTGGATCATCCAGTCCATACCGCCTGAGGCCTGGAGGGTACCCGCACAGGTCACAGCGGCAATGATGATGTAGATGACATCTGTCGGAGGAGTACCTGGTTTGAGTCCGAAACCGAACACGAGTATCGCAAGGCCGATGCCGGAGATGGCACCAAGGGCGAGGGAGCCGTAGCGCGAACCCACATAAAGGGCTGCAAGCACGATCAGCAGCTGGATAATCATCAAAAAGGACATGTCACATCATTATTAATGTCGGTAAAGATAGTGATTTTCTGTTTTTTATTCACTAACTTAGTGAGCAGAACACAAAACACAGTCATGAAAAAATTCCTCAAACTGTTTCTGATAGTGGCCGTATGTTTCGGCATCGGCTACGGCCTCACGGCTCTTTTCGGCAAGATTATGAAACCCAATAAGACAGAATCGGGCTACATTCCCGCTTCGCAGATCGAAGTGAAGGACGGAGTGATGACCCCTGAAACCCTCCTTGCAATGGGGCGACTGAGCGACCCCCAGCTCTCTCCCGACGGCAAGAAAATCCTTTACGGCGTGAGCTATACCTCCATCGAAGATAACCGCTCATGCCGCAACCTCTTCGTATGCAATCCGGACGGCTCGGGGCGGGTGCAGCTTACCCGCTACGCCAAGAGCGTTAGCAACGCCCGGTGGAGCCCCGACGGCAAGACCATCTACTTCATCCAGGGCGGCCAGATCTGGGCAGCCTCTTTCGGCGGGCGCAAACTTGGTGCAAAGTACCAGATAAGCAACGTCCCTGCCGGAATCAGCGAGTTTAAGCTTTCTCCCGACGGTTCCCAGGTTCTTTACATATCCACGATCAAGGGTCCGGTCAAGACCCCCTCGGATCTCGATCCCGCACTCGACAAAGCCCAGGCCTATGTGGTGGAAGACCTCATGTACCGCCACTGGGATCACTGGGTCACCGAAACACCCAGAACATATATCGCCTCTCTCGGTAACGGAACCATCACCCCCGAGAACAGCCTCGACATACTCGGAAGCGAGCCGTTTGAGCTCCCGACCGAGCCATTCGGCGGAGCCGAGCAGCTCGACTGGAGCCCCGACGGACGCTATATCGCCTATAGCTGCCGCAAGAAAACCGGCAAGCAGTACGCATTCTCGACCAACAGCGGTATCTACGTCTACGATATCCTTACCGGAGAGACTACTCCAGTCAAGACCGACGGCGGCTACGACACCGACCCTCTCTGGAGTCCCGAAGGCAACCGTCTTGCCTGGATCTCGATGGAGCGCGACGGCTATGAGGCTGACAAGCAGAGGATTCTGGTCGCCGATATCGCCTACCCTGTAGCAGATGAAGGCCAGGCTTCCGGCGTGCTTGTCGGCAACATACGCGAACTCACCGCCGGGTTCAAATACGACGCCGCCGGCCTGCTTTGGGCCGAAGACGGCAACTCGCTGTATTTCAACTCTCTTACCGAAGGCACCCAGAAGATATTCTCAATAGATCTCAAGGGCGGAGTGAAGCAGCTGACCCGCGACGGATGGGACTACGACTTCTTCTCTCCTTTCGCCGTGAAGAAAGACGGCACCCTCCTCGCCTCTTACTACTGCCTCAACTTCCCTCTCGAGCTCGTCTCGGTAGACAAAAAGGGCTTCAAACAGATCACGACAGAAAACAAACATATCCTCGACCAGCTTGACGAGCCCACCTCGGAGAGCGTCATCGTGAAGACGGTCGACGGCAAGGACATGCAGTGCTGGGTACTCTACCCTCCCAAATTCGACCCCAATAAGGTCTATCCCGCAGTCGAGATCGTCCTCGGCGGCCCTCAGGGCACCAATTCGCAGGATTGGAGCTACCGCTGGTGCTACCGCCTGATGGCCCAGCAGGGCTATATAGTAATGATGCCCAACCGCCGCGGCACCACTGCCTTCGGACAACCTTGGAAAGAGCAGATCAGCGGTGACTACCCGGGCCTCAACATGCAGGACTACCTCAGCGCCGGCCGCTGGATCAAGAGCAAACCCTATGTGGGCAAGCTCGCCTGCGTGGGCGCTTCGTACGGCGGGTACTCCGCATACATGCTTGAGGGCCTCCACGGCGACCTCTACGACTGCTTCATCGCCCATGCCGGCATCTTCGACGAAAAGGCCCTCTGGTACACCACCGAAGAGATGTGGTTCGCCAACTGGGACAACGGCGGCCTTACCGAATACGCCTACGAACCCGGCCAGACAGGCCCCAAGGGCGACGGTATCACCTTCGGCGGCATGCAGCAGGCCGGAGCCCCCTACGCCGTCACTCCCCGCGCAAAGCGCCACTACTCGAGCGATCCCCAGAGCAATATCCTCAAGTGGCACACCCCTATCCTCTGCATCCACGGCATGATGGACTTCCGCATTCCCTACACCCAGGGCATGGCCGCCTTCAATGCCGCCCAGATGATGGGAGTTCCGAGCAAGCTTCTGATTTTCCCCGAAGAGAACCACTGGATCCTCCAGCCTCAGAATTCCCTGCTGTGGCACCGCGAATTCTACGATTGGCTGGACAAATGGTGCAAGTAGTATGCTTTCGATACTCGCAGCGGCAATAATCTCCGGCATAGTCGGGCCGGCAGAGGTCTCAAGGTTCGAAAAAGCCGAATACTCAGTCTATGTATCCGGCGGCACCTGGACAAACGCCTACCTCCAGGAAGAGGCTGCCGTAGATATGGAGTTCACGGCTCCCGACGGCAGCCACGGTCTGCTCCCCTGCTTCTACTCTGGGGCGGATTCCCTTTGGACAGCCCGCTTCACCCCTTCGCAGGTGGGCACCTACCTCGTGCGCTTCGTCTACAGCCAGGGCGGCGAAGTCAGCTCCGACTTCGAAGACCTTAAGCTCGAGGTGGAGGCCTCAGAGAGCAAGGGCTTCCTTCGCCCCCGCGACAACTGGACTTTCCGCTACGACGACGGCACACCATTCCGCGGAGTCGGAGAAAACCTCTGCTGGGAGTCTCGCGCCGCCGACGACAATCCTCACCTGAGCGAACTCCACCAGAAGGCAGATATCTACAATTACGACGTAATGCTGCCCAAGCTCGCCGCAAATGGGGGCAATTTCACGCGCATGTGGATGTGCAGCTGGAACTTCCCCATCGACAGGCATTCGGACTTCAACAACCCGCGCTACGCCGATTCAGACGAGTTTTTCAATCCCAGCGCGGTAGAAAGGCTCGACCATGTGGTCGAACTCGCCGACAGCCTCGGGATCAAGATCATGCTCTGCATGGGCCAGGGCGACGTGAAAGCGGATTCGTCGTTCTTCGTAAGCGATGAGGCCAAGGCGCGCTACCGCAACCGCCTGCGCTACATAGTTGCCCGCTGGGGCTACAGTCCGGCGATAGCGGCATGGGAGTTCTTCAACGAGATCGACAATATCCAGTTTGCCGACGCCTCGAAGCCGATCCCGGCCTCGGACATCACGGCCTGGCACGCCGAGATGGCCGGCTACCTTCGCGAGATTGACGCCCACGGGCACATGATTACGACCTCGATCTCGCACCGCGACCTCGAAGGACTGAACGATATCCCCGAAATCGACTTCAACCAGAAGCATATCTACAAGGGAACTGCCTCCATTCCCCGCACTGTCAGGCAGTACGAAGAGCGCCACGGCAAGCCCTACGTCATCGGCGAGGCAGGCTACGAGTGGGACTGGCTCAAGAATTTCTACGATATCGCAGACGGGCTCGACATGGACTTCACCCGCGCCATGTACTACGGCCTGTTCAACCCTACCCCCATCCTCCCCATGAGCTGGTGGTGGGAGTGGTTCGACTACCGCGGCACCGACTCCAAGATAGCTGAGGTGCGCGCCTTGAGCGACCAGATGCTCGAGGCGGGCGGCGGAAGTTTCGAGCCGCTCGAGGTCAGGGTCGCGGGCGGCGACGGCTATGCCCTAAGGTGCGGCGCCAAGGTATTCGTCTATATCTTCAACCCCACCGACAAACCGATAACCACATTCTCCGTAGTGCTCGGAGAACACAAAACATACAGACTCAAAGGAATAACCATTCTCCCCAACCAGGAAAAAACATTCGTATTATGAGACGACTCAAAACGCTGCTCACGCTGCTCGCATTCCTAACCGGAACGACAGTCATGAGCGCTCAGAGCCTTACGGTGACAGGTACTGTCAGCGACGCTGCGGGGTTCCCCCTTCCGGGAGCCGCAGTGTTCGTCTCCGGTACCTCCAACGGCTCAATCACCGATCCGGACGGCCGCTACGAACTAAAAGGCGTCGCCCGTGATGCTTCGCTAACCGTCGACATCCTCGGCTACAAGAGCCAGACTGTCAGCGTCGGCGGCAGGGCTGTCATCGATTTCATGCTCGAAGAAGACAGCATGATGCTCGAAGAGACGGTAGTCGTCGGATACGGCCAGGTCAAGAAAAGCGACCTCACCGGATCCGTAGCCTCCGTCAAAGCCGAAAAAATCACAGATATCCCGGCCAACTCGGTCGACGCCCTGCTGCAGGGCCGTGTGGCCGGCGTGCAGGTGACCAACGCCTCGCAGGACCCGGGCGCATCCTCGACGGTGCGTATCCGCGGTAATTCCTCGCTCAACGGATCCAACTCCCCTCTGGTCGTCATCGACGGCTTCCCTTACGGCGAGGCCGGCGCCCTGAGCCAGATCAACCCCCAGGACATCATCTCGATGGAGGTGCTCAAAGACGCTTCAGCATCGGCCATCTACGGATCCCGTGGCGCCAACGGCGTCATCCTCATCACCACCAGGAAGGCCCAGGGCACAAAAACGCGCATCAGCGTACGCCAGCAGACTACCCTCTCGCAGTTTACGCAGCCGCTCCACCTCTGGAGGGATCCGGTCCTCATGGCAATGCTCTCCAACGAAAGCCGCGCCAATTCGGGCCTTACCCAACTCTATGTGGGAGCGGTCAACTCCAACGGTATCTACTACCCGTCGATCGAAGAGCTGCGCACTACCTGGACTACCAACACCCGCTGGGACGAGATAGTCTTCAACAAGGCTCCTGTCTCCAACAACACCACCGTGAAGGTTCAGAGCAGCAACGACAGGACGATGTTCACCGCCTCCGCCAACTACTACACCAACAACGGCATGTATATCGAAGACACCTACAAGAAATACGGCGCAAACTTCGCCGTCGACCACAAAGTCTTCGACAACTTCAGGATGAAGGCCAGCGCCAACATCACCAAAAACGACCGCCACAACAACGGCTACCTGTCCTACAACCGTAACCCCATCTTCCCCGTCTACGACGAGAACGGCGACTACTGGCAGTACAGCGTCCAGGACTACTACCACCCTCTCGCGCTCACGAAGTTCCGCAAGCAGGACAAGAGCGGTATCGACGTCATCTCCTACATGGCAGCCGACTGGACTCCCTTCGAGTGGCTCAACGTCACCGCCCAGCTCAACTACAAACACGGCGAGACTGTGGCAGACTACTATTTCCCGAAGAAATACACAGAGAGGGGCGTTTTCAACAACGGCTACGGAGCCATCCAGAACTGGAAAGACGACAACCTCGTGGTTGAGAGCTACGCCACCTTCGACAAGGAGTTCGGCGTTCACCATCTCACGGCGATGGCCGGCTACTCCTACGAAAGCTATGAGTCGCGAAGCAGCGACCTTGCAGCAGTAGGCTTTGTCAACGAGTCGCTCGCCAACGAAAACCTCGCCGCCGGCGACCCCGAAAAGTATCAGATTCAGAACAGTCTGTACGCCACCAAACTGATTTCCGGCCTTTTCCGCGTCAATTACGCCCTTGCCGGCAAGTACCTCGCAACCTTCACGGCCCGTGCCGACGGCTCCTCCAAGTTCGGCGCCGACAACAAATGGGCGTTCTTCCCTTCGGGAGCACTGAGCTGGAAGATGAATGAGGAAGACTTCCTGTCAGACGTGCAGTGGATCAATCTTCTGAAACTCCGCGCCTCGTACGGTATCTCCGGCAACCAGGGTATCTCAGCATACCAGACCTTGAGCCGTTACGGCCAGCACAAATACTACTACGACGGAGCATGGACCACCGCGATCGGGCCCGGCTACCAGTCAGGCACTACCGGCACCGGCGGCATCTACGCCGTATGGAGCGGTATCCCCAACACCAGCCTGAAGTGGGAGACCACCTCCCAGTTCGACCTCGGTTTTGACGCCGGACTGTTCGACAACAGGCTGAACCTCACCTTCGACTGGTACTACAAACACACTTCCGACCTTCTTCGCCAGCGCAACATCGCTCCTTCCAGCGGCTACGACAAGATGTGGGTCAACGACGGAGAGATCCTCAACAAGGGTATCGAGATCACCGTCGACGGGACCATCTACCGCGACCGCGACTGGAATGTCACCGGGACGCTCATCTTCTCGAAGAACAAGAATACCGTCCTGAGCCTCGGCGACTCCGTACAGGCCGGTCTCAACACCGACACCCGTACCGGGATGCAGTATGAGTTCTTCGGCAACTCCTCGGAGCAGTACCGCGCCTACACCAATATCCTCGCGGTCGGCTATCCGATGTACGTGTTCTACGGCTATGTGACCGACGGTATCATCCAAAGCCTTGCAGAAGGCCTTGGAGCTGGCCTCAGCGGCGACGACGCCCAGGCGGGAGAGTTCAAGTACGTCGACATCTACAACGCCGACATGCTCGACACCGTCAACGAAGACGACCGCTGCATCATCGGCGACCCCAACCCCGACTTCCTCGCTTCCCTCTCGCTTAACGCAAGTTGGAAGAACCTCGATTTCAGCGTGTTCTTCAACGGAGTGTTCGGTAATGACGTGATCAACTCCAAGCGCTTCGACCAGCCCGACAACATGCCCAAGCGCTGGACTCCCGATAACAAGTCCAACCTCTACCCGAAGCTAAGCGACACCCGCCAGACCAAGTTCTCGAGCTGGTGGATCGAAGACGGATCGTTCGTCAGGGTCCAGACTATGACTCTGGGCTACAAGATACCTCTCTCCAAGTCGGACTACGGACGCAACCTGCGTCTCTACATCTCGGCCGACAACCTCTACACATTCACCAAGTTCACCGGTTACGACCCCGAAGTCAGTGCTCTCGGACTCTACAGCGGCGGCTATCCCCGCCTTCGCAAATGGACTTTCGGTATTGACTTTAATTTCTAGGAAGCCATGAAAACACGTTCTGTAATACTTAGCGTTGTCGCATCCCTCGCGGTTTGCGCCTGCTCCCTGAACGAGTATCCCTACGGATTCTATTCGGAGAACAATTTCTACAAGACCGAAGCCGACGCCCTTGCGGCGACCAACTTCATATACGACGCCATCAACTATATCGAGTACTCCCGCGCCATCGTCTTCCTCGGCGACATGAACACCGATGCGATGTACCCGAAGGGCGACGCCACCACCTCCAACAAGGAGCTTGACGGCTGGAAATCGGCCACCTTCAAGACCAATACGACCCTCTACAACTTCTACAAGTACTCCTACATCACAATCAACAGGGCCAACTCCGTGATCGAAAACGTAGGCGCGATGAAAGACCTCGACGAAGGCATCCGCAACCAGTATGTGGGCGAGGCCTATTTCATGAGGGCTTTCTCGTATTTCAATCTCACCCGCAACTTCGGCCGCGTGCCCATGCACCTCGGTACCGTCCGCAAGCTCGACGAGGCCACCGTCGGCTCAGCCGAAAGCCTCGACGAAGTCTGGGACAGGATTTTCTCCGACCTCGACAAGGCCATCGAACTCACAGGCATCTATCCTGTTCCTGTTACCGGACGCACTGACCGCATAGCCGCATATTCGCTCGCTGCCATCGCATACCTCTATGTCGCTTCCGCCAAAGAGAGCGGCGTTCCCCAGTATGCCGACATGGCATTCGATGTCGCCGACTACTACGCCAAGGCAGTCGAATATGCCGGCCATGTCGTGGACGACCCCGCCCAGACCACATACGGGCTCGATCCCAACCTCATGGACATCTACGACGTTGAGAAGCCCACCGGCCCCGAGCACATCTTCCTGATGAGCATGGACCGTACGGGCGTGAGCGAAGGTCAGTATTCGAAGATTTCGAAGATGTACATCCCCTACATCGCCGGCGGCACCGTCTACCTCAAGCAGGGCGATACCGATGTGTTTATCCCCACCCACGACGGATGGAGCGAGTACTGCACCGACCCTGCGTTCTACAACGGTTTCGAGACGGGCGACCTGCGCCGCAAATGGCTCTTCTGCGACACCGTCTACGACGCTACCGGGGCTGTGACCGCCGCCTATCCGGGCAAGCTCACATACCCGTTCTGCCGCAAGTTCATCGACCCTCAGTTCGTCGGCGACAAGACCTCCACCAAGCCCTTCCTCATCCGCTTCTCCGAGGTCGCGCTTACCTATGCCGAGGCCGCAGGTCCTACCACCAAGGCCTACAGCCTCGTCAACGCCATCAGGCACCGCGCCGGGCTGGGCGATCTTCCGGCAGGCCTCTCGGTAGCACAGTTCAGGGATGCAGTCCGCAAGGAGCGTGTCCACGAACTCGCCTTCGAGGGCAAGGGCTGCTACGACCTCAGGCGCCTCAACAAACTCCACACCGACATCACGGCGGCCCGCGAGCAGGGACTCACGGCCGAAGACATGGTCTTCTACCCTATCCCTTCGCTCGAGACCGACCTTAACCCTTATATCGACTAACCTCTAACAGTGTTCAATATGAAAAGCAGAATTACAGTTCTTCTGGGAGGCCTCCTTCTGATGCTTTCCTGCCAGCCGCAGGACGGGATGAAGGGCTATGTCTTCCACGACAGGAACATAGTTTCCATTGAATTCGAACACCAGGTCGGCGAGGCTGTCATCACTACCGTCGACGATGCCACCGGACTGGTGGAGGTTAAGCTGGCCGTAGACTATATCGACAACCTCGCTGCTGTCGGGATCAAGTCCATCGTCGCCGCATACGGTTCCACCGCAACGGTGCAATCCGGTCAGACCATGGACTTTACGGGCGACGCGCCCACCGTTTCAGTCACATCCCAGGCCGGGGAGACCCGCACCTACACCATCGAAATGACCCCGTTCGTCGAAGATTTCGAGGGCAACTACTCGATCACCGGATCGATGCTCATCGGCGGCAACGGAGCCGACGATGGCTGGGGCTGGGGTACGATGGCGATGGCGGCTCCCGAAGACAAGCCATGGTGCTGGGACACCAATGGCTACGGCCCTACCGCCAACTACGACAACTACCTTGAGATAGTCTGTACGGGCATCAACGAAGACGGCAGCACCTACGGCACCTGCGTCCACTACGGAGGCGTCGACGGCAAGCACTGGAACTGCATCATCTACAAGCTGGACGCAGGCCTCGTCACGGATGTCCACAAATACTACCGCCTGATTCCTATCGGCGAGAGCACATGGACGAGGAACTACACCGACAACACCATCACCTTCACTTCCGCCGACGGCCTTCAGACCGTCTGCAGTATCTTCGAAGGCACGGTAGTGGTGAGCGCATCGCACAGCAAGTCGTTCGACATCCCCGACCAGGCGCTCGGATTCGCAATCAAGGGCGACTACACCTGGAACCAGGAATTGATCTACACCGACTACCTGAAGTTTGGATTTGCAGCGCGCTACTGCTTCTTTATGGTCAGCAAGGTTGACGAGATCCCCGCCGCATCCAAGGTAATCGGCGATGAAGGCGAGATCAACATCCCCGAGCCGGGAACTGACCCCGATCCGGGGACCGATCCGGATCCGGAGGTTGACCTTTCCGACTATGCCGGAGACTACAAGGTCAAAACGCTTGGACTGTTCGGAGGGGTAGACCAGAACGGATTTGTCAATGTCAAAGAGAAACCCTGGGACTGGACCGGATATACCGACAACTACCACGCCACCAATGCCGACAAGGAGTACGACAACACCCTTACGATAACTATCGAAGGTGCGGGAGGGAAACTGAACTACGGCGCGGGCGCCGACGGAGAGTTCTGGGACTACGTCTACACCAACAACCTCAACTCCACCAATGGTCTTGGAGATGTGACCATCGACATGTCATTCAACTTCGGACTTCTCCCCCACGGCGAGAGTTCCTTCACCATCGATCCCGCCACCATGGCAATCACAATTACCGCAGGTGACGACAAGGCCGAGGGTAAGGTCTATGGCCCGGGCAGCGAAACCTTCGTCAGTCCCGACAACGCCGCCAATTCGGCGACACTCACCGTCCCGTCAGGATGCCTCGCCATCGTCTTCAAGCTGACAAAGTACAGCGGTACGGACTTCCCTTACCAGGAGAAGTTCTACACCAAAGACATCGACAGGATCGTCTACCATCCTTATTACTATGCAATGATATTCGAAAAGCAATGAGACGCATAATGCTTTCAATACTTACCGGGGCCGTGCTTCTTTCGGCCTGCGAGTACGTCGAACTCCCCGGAAGGGATGAGCACGACTACACGGGAGGCGATGCCGACGTGCTGACTCTCGCCGACCCCAACGCCACGTCCGAAACGAAGGCCCTGTATTCCAACCTATGGACTATCAAGGAGAAAGGCTTCATGTTCGGCCACCACGACGACCTCTGGTGCGGACGCTACTGGATGGGAGATGAAGGCCGGTCCGACACCAAGGAAGTCTGCGGCGACTACCCTGCCGTCCTGGGCATCGACTTCGCCGAGCTCATCGACGACCGCTATGCCAGCGATCCGACTACCAACGGCTACAAGCTGCGCAGCGTCAAGCAGGCCTACGACATGGGCATGGTCACCGTCGTCTGCCTCCACCTCGACAACCCTGTTACCTACAACAAGCCAGGAGCCGAGCACTACAAGGTGGGCGGCGCCTGGGACAACACAGACAAGACTGTCGTGAAGCAGATCCTGACGGATGGCAGTCCCGTTCAAGCCACCTATAGGCAGTGGATGGACCGTCTGGCTGACATCCTGAACGGGCTCAAGGGGTCTGAAGGCAAGACCATCCCGGTGATTCTGCGCCCCTACCACGAGCACAACCATACATGGAGCTGGTGGGGCTCAAGCTGCACCACGGAGCAGGAGTTCAAAGATCTCTGGCAGTGGACGGTGAAGTACCTTCGCGACACGAAGAACGTCCACAACGCAATCTGGGCCATTTCTCCCCAGATCGACAGCCAGCAGAGCGAGAGCGAATACCTCGGCCGTTGGCCAGGCGACGAGTGGGTGGATTTCCTCGGCATGGACTGCTACCAGGGCATCAACAATGCAGTGTTCACCTCCAACTTGAAAACGTTGTCCCGCATTTCGCTCGACAAGAAAAAACCCTGCGGAGTGACCGAGACCGGTGTCGAGGGCTTCACCAAGGCCACATACTGGACGGAAAACATCCACGCCCCGATGACCGGCCGCAGTGTCAGCCTCCTCATCACATGGCGCAACAAGTTTGTCGGTACCAACGAAAGCGACAAGCACTACTTCTCCGTGTACAAAGGACACGCTTCCGCCAGCGACTTCGTCACCATGTACAAAGCCGACAACACCATCTTCTGCAATGACCTGCCGGACATGTACACCATGGCTCAAGGAATTACCGTGAAATAATTCTTAGTTACTTTGCCCTTGCGGGGGCAAAGTAACCTCATTATTCAGCACTTTTTCGAGTTACTTTGCCCTGCTGGGGGCAAAGTAACTCTATTTTTGTTCTGACACAAGATTATTGCTTATAAACGATATCTGGTGAATAAGGTTCTATATTCTCTTCAATGTAGAAACAGAGTTTTGTCATTTTTCTAATCATGGGATTCGCTCTCAATTGTTCCGAATAAGCCTCCATATCAAATGCGGAAAAAAAGAATGTCCGAATTGGTTGTTGGTAACAATTTAACTCCAGATAAATCGGATGAATAGACCAGGATAGAAAAAATGGTTTTGAATAAACAATATACTTGTCAATAGGTCCAAAATAGTTAGAAAACAATTCTCTATATTGTTGTTTGTTTTCCTGCTGATACTCATCTCGTAGTATTAGATAATCTTTGAATAACTGATTGAAAGATAAAGTACTCATAATGATTGATTACTAATTGCCTTTAACGGTTTCTCTCCAATTATTCTTCATTATGACTGGAGAATGATGATAAACGGTTCCCTCCTGCTTGAGCTGTTGCTTGCGAACAATATTCTGCTGTGAAAGTGAAGTTCTATTAATAGAATCGTAATCCAAGAAGTCATCTCTATCAAACGTCCATGAATCCCCGTATGCAAGTTTATGGATACGAGTATAGATTGCCTCCCTTGAAGGCGCATTAAAGCCGTCATTGGAGTCGTGATTTCTCATAATGCTATTCCACGTAGGACGGTAGAAATCTGTATGTCGGCTTGCGCCCTCGTAATAATCTACCTCGGGATACAACGCACTATTCACATAGTAAGACCATTTGCAGTTATTTTTGTCTTCGACATAATCTATGTTGTTGTACCAACCCATACTGGAATATTCCTGCAACTGGCTAATATCATTTTCTGTCGCCGGACCATCCACAAGGAGCGAACCAGGACTATTATACCAATACTCATCTCCAAGCTTTGCGAAAGCATGTCCGACTTCATGAGTTAGCACTTTCTCAAACATATCCAAGTCCTCACAAACACCCATGAACACAACACCTAAACCACTCCCCCAAGATGAAGAAATCTCTTCTGGATAAAACAACTGAGTTAATCCGTTGTTGGTTGTCGTATTCGCTACAGTAATGATAATACTGTTATCTATATCATCTTCTGACAAAGCTTTTTCCGCATAATAGATCGCTTTTTCAACCGAGCCATAGGGATAGGATCTATCATCATAGGCATATTCGAGAGCTGTTGCTGTGAATGAAGAAATAATCTCATTCTTTGACACTGCTTCCACTGCATATACATTGAAAAAAGGTTGAAATGATTTGAACGGCTCATATCTAAACAACGCACCCATGGATGCCTCCATTACAGACCGATACGTGCCGTCCTCAATCATTCGGTCCGAATATGCATCTCCGATTATTACAACATTAATTCCAGCACCTTGTGTGGCCCTCTGCAATTCGACCACAACTCCATCTCTGGAATAATCCACCGACTTATATGGAGCAGAACCGTTATCTTTAATAAAGAATTCTGTATGTTCATCTTTATTGCAAGTAAACGTCTGAGAAGATGAGACAATGATGAAGTCAAGATGTTGATTCTGAGACAAATTAGCTTCCTTTAACATCATATTATCACTAAGATCTATTTCGGATAATCCTGATCCTACGACATAGAGATTTTGGAGTTTCGTGTTACAACTTAAATCTAGCGCAGTTATTGAGCCATTATACATGCACTCAAATTGCGTCAGTTCTGTATTCTTCGAGAGATCTATTGAAGTAATATTGTTATTGCTGGAAATAGTCAAATGCTCTAATTGTAAATTTTTAGACACATCCAGTGCGGCGAATGCATTGCCTCCTGCATATAAGCGGAGAAGATTTGGGCATTTACTCACATCAATACTTTCCATATTCAGTCCAGTCAAATCGGCCCCTTCTAATTCATGGAAACAAGTAAGGTCTATACTAAAGACTTCATTGCTTATACCAATAGGCCATTTTCCAATATATAATTGTTTTAACTTACAACAACTATTGATGCCAATAATATTATGTAAATCATTGTTGTCCAATAAATTCAAATTGCTCAGCGAAGTAAGATTAGATATATCTATACTCTGCAACTTATTATCACGCAAACTTAGATTTTCAATCAATGGAGACCCAGACAAATTAATAGATTCCACATTGCACTGGTTACAGTAAATCGTTTTAAGTTTTGGATTATTGCGAGTATCAATCGTTGCCATATTATTCCCGTCATAATCAAACCAGACAATATTAGGATAATCAGAGAGTTCAAACGAATCAAGACCAGTGTATTCTAATAAGACTTCTTCTATTTGCTCTTTGGGAAGATCTATCGCTTTTAGGGACCGACAATTATTTGCATAAAGGCCGCTAAATCGAGGTGAGTCAGAAATACTTAAAGAGGTAATAGGAGAATCAGAAATATGGATAAACCGAAGGGAATTCATCCCAGATAGAGAAATGCTTAATATATTATTATTGCCCAAATAGCAATAATCCAAGAACTTAAGCGGAGCTAATTCATTGGAGATGTTTCCTGTCAAGTTATTGTCCCCCAATTCAAGGCCAGTTACATAGCCCAACGAATTTGTCTGAACACCCTTCCATCCCGCAACGGGAGCACTGGAACACCAATTTGTGTTATCATACCAACCATCTCCGTTCATAGCATTGTAGAACGCAATTAAAGCCGTACGTTCTAATGCTATTTGATAATCATGATTCTCTGATTGATTGATGCGATAAAGGAGAGAAAGTGAGGAATCCTCACTCTGAACTAAAACGGCAGCAGATCTAGCCGCGCCGTCATTGGGCTGAATATCTAACTTGATGGTCTGTTTGGTTAAGGCTTTTGTTGGTGGCACAATACTAATCCAACTCTGCGACTCAGACGGAATCACAGCATGACACTCTACGTTGGAGAAGAACTCCAATACTATATTTCCACCTGCTTCAGAAACTTCCCTTGTCGTATTCTCCTCAACCTCAATCGCTTCCTTTTCAAAGTTCAACGTTCGCATGATTGACTGACTACCATTTGATACCAATACTAGCACTTTACTGTACTCGTCAATCGTAGCACCGGTCTTTACTTGAATAGCGCCAGTCTTCGCATCAGTCTTCACGACTTTAGCCTTAATGTCTGAAGAACCGATTGCTTCTATCGTAATATCACTAAGGCCCGATGTAATCGTGTAATGAATATTCCTCGTAGCATTGGTCGCCATCACTACCAGGTCGGAAGAATCGAATTCAATACTCAATGCGGATGCCCGTTTCACCACAAACGTCTGCCCGTCCGCTGTCACAAATGTCACATCAGAATCTGTTATTTCAATATTTCTGAACATAGATGAACCATTCTGTCCCTCGACTTGAGTCCACGTCTTGCCACTATCCACTGAATAATACCAATATCCATCTTGAATATTAAGTTGAGGGGACAGACCATCTTCACCTATAGCCTTGATTTTTTTACCATTGGAATCCAACAGCCAATCACCATCCAGAGTCCAGTACCAGACGCCATCAGTGTCCTGTCTCACGCCAATTACTGGAGTATGCCCGTCGGCTCCATTCTGGCCGTCAATTCCATCCTTACCGTCTTTTCCATCCGCACCATCCTTGCCATCCTTTCCGAAATAGATGGTTATCGGATCACTCTTCACGAAAGAAATGGTATATCCGACCACTTTGCCGTCCAGTTCGATAGGATTGACAGAAGTGATATAATCGCCTTCCTGAATACTGGCAACGATGGTCTGGAGAGCCGAGATGTTAGTATTCATCTCCCCGCAGAGTTCCTCCAGTCGGCTTACCCTTTCTTCAAGAGTTGTAATTCGGTCGATAAATTCCATTTCCGGTTCCGTACAGGAAACAAAGGCAACGCCGAGAACGGCGATGGACATGACCCAACGCCTCAGAGAGTTTTTGTTACTATTCATAATGGTTGTGATACGAAAAACGCGCGGCACCCGACTCGCGGGTATCGCACGAATAATTGTGTAAACACTTGTATATTAGCGACTTATACCCCCCATTAGCCGGGGTGGCATCCGCAATGGGTATGTGGCTAAAGCGCGGCATTTCTACAAATATAATTATTATTTTTATTTCCCATCATCAGGAGATTATGAAATAGTCCGCCTTTAGAGTTATTGTATCTCATTTATTATTATCTTTGAACAAACCTAAAAGAATATGGAAACTTCAAATGATTCCTTAACATTTTACTCCAAGATCGAAGGCGCCGGTGAAATCTGGATATCCGGAGACTTGGATTTATCCAAAACAGAAGTCGCGGATTTAATAATTATTGCGGGCTGCTTCGCAAAGATGGGGTGTGTAGTCAAGATTCCTTGCCCTGTTCATTATCGTTCCCTGTCCTATCAAAAGATCTTTGGCCAGTTATTGGGGACCCGATACGAACGGAAGTGCCCAGACCTTTGGATAGATGGTGCATTTTACGAATATGAAAGTTATGTCCGCCCATGGAATAAACGCAAACTCTCTAATATGCTTTGTTCTGGTCTTAAACAGTCAGACAAAGTCATTATTGACAGCCGCGACGGCGTACCGATAAGACGAATCTTACGTTCAATTCGTTCAAGACTTAACGTTCAGGCTCCTATTAAAGAAGTATGGATATTCGATGGTAACAATGTCATGCAGGTGTACCCATAAAAAAATACAGGGGTACCCAAGGTCCCCTGCAAGGAGGCGCACCGTAGTGCCCTCTAACTTTCACGAAGCTATTGCAAATATAAGGATAATCTCTTAATGCGCAATAGATAAAAACGCTATTTGCGTTCGGGACGCATTTTGGCGTATTTGAGAAGGAGGATCTTGCGACCGTAGTTGTCGAAGTCCACGACCGCTTTGAGTTCAGGGATGACTCCGGTGATGGAGATGATCTTTCCGGGGCCGAAGCGGTCGTGTTCGATGCGCTCGCCCTCGTAGAGCTCGGACATGTGGACAGGGACGAAGTCGCGGTACTGCACGGCCGGCTTGGCGACGCCCAGCGGCGAAGATGGCCGGTCGGGGCTGGCCATTGCGGGGCGAGGGCCGGGCTGGGGGCCGCGGGAGGCGGAGCCGAAACCGGAGCCGCCGCGAGAGCCGAAAGACGGCCGGTCGGGGCTGGGCTGGGCGCCGCGAGAGGCGTAAGACGGCCGGTCGGGGTTGAAACCGGAGCGGGAGCCACCGCCAGAGCCGAAGCCCTGGCGAGAGCCGGAGCCAGCGCCAGAACTGAAGCCGCCGCCAGAACTGAAACCGCCGAAGCGCGAGCCGAAGCCGCCGAAAGACGGCCGGCCGGGACCGAAGCCGGAGCCCGTGACGAAGTCCTCCTCTTCCAGAGGCTTGGCGAGGTACTTCGGGTCGATTTCGCGCACGAAGCGGGAGATGGTGTTCTGCTCGTGGCGGCCGTTGCGCATGCGATCGTAGCAGTGGGACAGCACCACATCTTTCTTGGCGCGGGTGATGGCGACGTAGAAAAGACGCCTTTCCTCTTCGATATCCTGGGCCCGCGAGAGCATGTTGACTGAAGGGAAAAGATTTTCTTCCAGACCGACTATCAGGACATAAGGGAACTCCAGGCCCTTGGCCGAGTGGACCGTCATGAGGGCGACGCGGTTGGAGTCGTCTTCGTCTTCCTGGATGTCGACACTGGAGAGCAGGGAGACATTCTCCAGATATTCGCCCAGGGTCACTACCGGCGGCTCGTCGCCATTGTTCTGTGCCTCTTCGACTATCTCGTCGACGTAGGCGGCGACGGAGTTGATGAGTTCTTCGACATTGGCCGTGCGCGACATGCCTTCGACGCTTGTGTCGGCCTTGTAGAAGTGGTAGAGCCCGGAATCGTCGGCGATGCGCTTTGCGAGCTCTGCCGCATCCTGCGTCTGGGCAGCGGCGGCAAAGCCGGAAACGAGGGAGCAGAATTCGCGGAGTTTGCGGACTGCGGCTTCGCGCAGCACCGTCAGCAATTCTTCCGAGTACGCAGCCCTGAAGAGGCTCAGGCCCTTCTGGCGGGCGAAAGTCTCGAGAGCGGCGAGAGTAGTGTCCCCTATCCCCCTCGAGGGCTTGCCGACCGCCCTCTTGAAGCCTTCGTCGTCGCCCGGATTGACGGCAAGCTTGAACCATGCCATCAGATCCTTGACCTCGGCCCTCTCGAAGAACGAATTGCCCGAATATATCATATATGGTATGTTGCGGCGGCGGAGGGTCTCTTCGAGCGAGCGCGACTGGGAGTTTGTCCTGTAGAGGATCGCGAAATCGCGGTACTGGGCGGCGTCGTGCCTCATCCTGTCGACTATCTCCTGGACTACGAGGGCGGACTCTTCGGCATCCGTCATGCAGTCGAGCACGCGGATTTTCTCGCCGGCATCGCCTTCGGAGTAGCACTCCTTGGGGATACGCCCCTCATTGTGGGCGATGACGCTGTTGGCCGCATCGACGATGGTGCGGGTCGAGCGGTAGTTGCGCTCAAGGCGGACTATCTTGCAGTCGGGGTAGTCTTTGCGGAAATTGAGGATGTTCTCGATCTTGGCTCCGCGGAAGGCATAGATAGACTGGGAGTCGTCTCCGACCACGCAGATATTGCGGCGCACAGATGCGAGTTTCTTGAGGATGATGTACTGCGAGAAGTTGGTGTCCTGGTACTCGTCGACCATGATGTAGTCGAAGCGGGTGGCAAGGACGTGGAGGGCCTCCGGGTTGTCGCGAAGAAGGATATTCATGTTAACGAGAATATCGTCGAAGTCCATCACGCCCGAAGACTTGAGTTTCTGCTGGTAGAGTTTGTAAAGGTCGGCCATCCTGGCGCGCTGAGCCTTGCGGTCGGCGGCGAGGATATCTTCGCGTAGGGCATAACGGTCCCACGTGACCAGATTGTTCTTGGCATTGGAGATGCGCCCGAGCACATCCTTGGGCTTATAGTTCTTGTCCTGCTCCAGGTGCAACTCCTTGAGGCAGACCTTGATTGCGGAAGTGGAGTCGGAGGTGTCGTAGATTGTGAACTGCTGCGGATAACCGAGGAATTCGGCGTATTCGCGCAGGAACCTTACGAACACGGAGTGGAAGGTCCCCATGACCACACGGCGGGCGCGGCGCTCCCCTACCATCACGGCTATCCTCTCCTTCATCTCGCCCGCCGCCTTCTTGGTAAAGGTCAGGGCGAGGATACGCGCCGGATCCACACCCGACGCAAGGAGATATGCCACTCGGCTGGTAAGTACTTTGGTTTTGCCGGAACCGGCTCCGGCCACGATGAGGACCGGACCTTCGACCGCCTCGACCGCGCTCAGCTGCTCAGGATTGAGCCCCTCCACTATTGCTCTCACATTGTTTTCCATACAGCCACGAAATTACATATTTTTTTGCTATCTTCGTGGCGCAAAAAAGAAATCAATTCTAACTATTTATACAATGTCCAAAACAATCGTTTTGAAAAAGGGTCTCGACCTCCCCATCACGGGCTGCGCCGAGAAACGCCTGAGCAAGACATTGCTGAGCGAAGTCACGGCAGTCCAGCCCGGCGACTTCAAGGGACTGCTTCCGAGGCTCCTCGTAAAGGAAGGAGACAAGGTTCTGGCCGGCTCCGCAGTGCTCTCAGACAAGAAAAACCCTGACATCCTCGTCACTTCCCCCGTGAGCGGCACCGTGAAAGAGATAGTCAGGGGCGAGAAGAGAAAACTTCTCGCTGTACTGATCCAAACCGATCCAGACCAGCAGTATGCAGACTTCGGCGCCAAGAGCGTCGCGGCTCTCTCTGCCGAGGATGTGAAGAGCGCCCTGCTCGCCAGTGGCCTCTGGCCCTGGCTCGTCCAGCGCCCCTACGGCATCCTCGCCGACCCCGCCGCGACCCCCAAAGCCATCTTCGTCTCGGCTTTCAACAGCACCCCCGGTGCGGCCGATGCCGACTTTGCCTTCGCAGGCGAAATCGCTGCCATTCAGACCGGTATCGACGCCCTCGCAAAGATCGCGGAGGTCCACGTCAGCTTCAATGCCAAGACCTATGATGCATCTCCCCTTGTGAAGCTCAATGCCACAAAGCACTTCTTCGAGGGAAAATGCCCCGCAGGCAACGTAGGCGTACAGATCAGCCACATCTCCCCCATCAAGAAAGATGAGACCGTCTGGACCATCTCGCTCCAGGGACTCGCAGCCATCGGCAAGCTTTTCCTCAAGGGCAGGTACGACGTACGCAGGCTCGTCGCAGTCAGCGGCCCCATGGCCATCCAGCCCGCCTATGTGAGCGCCCTCCCCGGCACCCCCATGACCGAGCTCAAGGCCTTCTACAGCACCAACGAAGACATCGTCCGCGTTGTCAGCGGCGACGTCCTCACCGGCAAGGCAGTCGGCACCGAGGGCTATCTCGGCTACTTCGACAACACCGTCACCCTCATCAAGGAAGGCACCGAGAAGGAGCCGTTCGGATGGGCTATGCCTCTGAGGCTTAAGCAGTTCAGCACCGATCACACTTACTTCAGCTGGCTCATGCCCTGGAGGAAGTACGACATGGACACCAACCTCCACGGCGGTCCCCGCGCCTTCGTCATGAACGACGCCTACTACGCCAAGGTGCTCCCGATGGACATCTACCCTCTCTACCTGATCAAGGCCTGCCTCGCAGGAGACATCGAGAAGATGGAGCAGTTCGGCATCTACGAGGTGCTTCCCGAAGACCTCGCGGTGTGCGAGTTCGTAGACCCGTCCAAGAATTACATCCAGGATATTATCGCAAAGGGTATCGACCTGATGCTCAAAGAAATGGCTTAAAAGTATGAACAAGATTTTCGAAAAAGGCGGCAAACTTTACTGGCTGCACTCAACGATCGACGCTTTTGAGACATTCCTCGCAGTGCCCGGCACCGTCGCCAAGAAGGGTGCCCACGTGCGCGACGCGGTCGACCTCAAGCGTATCATGATCATCGCCGTGATCTCCGCAGTGCCTGCAGCGATCTTCGGCATGTGGAACGTAGGCTTCCAGCACTCCCTCGCCACTGGCATCGACCTCAACGTGTGGCAGGAGTTCTGGTACGGATTCTGGAAGGTTCTTCCCCTGTTCGTAGTATCCTACGTAGTCGGACTCTTCATCGAGTTCGCATCGTCGCAGATTCGCGGCGAAGAAGTCAACGAGGGCTACCTCGTGTCGGGTTTCTTCATCCCGCTCATCGTCCCCGTGGACGTTCCTCTCTGGATGCTCGCAGTCGCCGTCGCGTTTGCGGTCATCTTCGGCAAGGAGGTCTTCGGCGGCACCGGAATGAACATCTGGAACCCCGCCCTTCTGACCCGCGCATTCCTCTTCTTCTCCTACCCGAGCAAGATGTCCGGTTCCGAGACCTGGATCCACCTCGGCGGGGCTGAGACAGTGGACGGCTTCTCCGGAGCCACTCCTCTCGCCCTCACCGCAGAGAACGGTTTCGACGGTCTTGTCAATGCCACCGTACAGTACGGCACCGACTTCTGGACCATGTTCTGGGGCGGCATCCCCGGCTCCGTAGGTGAGACTTCCGTAATCGCCATCCTGCTTGGCGCGGCCATCCTCCTCTGGACGGGCGTAGCAAGCTGGAAGATCATGGTCAGCGAAGTTGTCGGTCTGCTCTGCGTAGCAGGTCTCGCCAACCTCACAGGCCTTTCGGACATCCCCTGCTGGTATCAGCTCGTGATGGGCGGCTTCGCATTCGGCGCGGTCTTCATGGCCACCGACCCTGTCACCTCCGCCCAAACCGAAACCGGCAAATGGATCTACGGATTCTTCGTGGGCGCCATGTGCGCAGTCATCAGGCTCTTCAACCCCGGCTATGCCGAGGGCATGATGCTCGCCATCCTGCTGGGCAACACCTTCGCCCCGCTGATCGACTACTGCGTCACCTCCGCCCATACCCGCAAAAGGAATAAAATCGCTAAAGCATAAGGAGGCACGGTTATGAATACAAACAGCAACGTCTATACGGTCATCTACACGACCCTCATCTGCGTGCTCGTGGCAGCCGTCCTCGCGTTCGCATCGCAGAGCCTGAAGCCAAAACAGGAAGCCAACGAGAAGGCTGAGACCATCAGGCAGATTCTCACTGCAGCCCAGTTCGACTTCAACGCTTCGTCCAACGACGCCATCCTCGACTTCTACAAGGCGAACATCTCCGAGGCCATCCTCGTGGATGCCGACGGCGCAAAGGTGGGCTCTCTCAGCACCAAAGACGCCCAGGTCTACGGAGTGTCCGACCTCAAGGCCCAGAACTACAACATCAAGGGAGATACC
This sequence comes from uncultured Bacteroidales bacterium, assembly GCA_946546175.1. Taxonomy (GTDB): domain Bacteria; phylum Bacteroidota; class Bacteroidia; order Bacteroidales; family UBA932; genus Cryptobacteroides. Next base: position 292 of record CAMNNY010000140.1, on the reverse strand, counting down.
GACTACGCCCTCCCCGTCTATATCTTCAATAACGGAACCACCGTCCTCGCCATCTACGGAGCAGGACTCTGGGGCCCCGTGTGGGGATACATTGCTCTCGATGGCAGCTGCACCCAGATTGCAGGCGCCTACTTCGACCACGAATCCGAGACTCCCGGTCTTGGAGGCAAGATCAAGGACGACCCTGAGTTCCGTGCGCAGTTCGCCGGCAAGACGGTCAACACTGCCGACGAAGTTCCCTTCCACATCGTGAAGGGAGGCGCTCCAGCCGGCCAGACCAACGCCATCGACG
>CAMNNY010000139.1 GCA_946546175.1 uncultured Bacteroidales bacterium | reverse complement strand
GACAAGGAGATAGAGACCTACGGCCTGATCTTCGTGACTCCGCTCGGCAAGCAGTTCCTCGAAGATCCATGGCCGCTCAATCTCGTTGAGGACCGTGTGTTCACGGGCGGCGACGCTTCCGACGACGATGACATCGACGAAGATGCAGCAGCAAATGCCGCTGCAATGAAGGGTGGCGGGGGCGACCCCGTGCTGCTCGCAATGCTCAAGGACCTCCGCAAGGATATGGCCCACAAGCTTGACCTCCAGCCGTGGATCCTCTTCGGCGACCCGGCTCTCGACGACATGTCCATCCTCTACCCGATCACGCTTGATGAACTCAAGAACTGCCAGGGAGTGGGAGAAGGCAAGGCCAAGAAGTTCGGCCGCGAATTTGTCGAACTTATCGCCAAGTATGTGGAAGAGAACGAGATAGAGCGTCCCCAAGACCTTATCGTCAAGACTACGGCAGGCAAGTCTGCAACCAAGATCCAGATAATCTCGATGATCGACAGAAGGCTTCCTTTCGAGGATATAGCCAAATCTCTGGATATCCCCATGTACGACCTTCTGACCGAAGTCGAGACTATCGTCTCGTCCGGGACCAAGCTCAATATCAACTATTACGTCAATCAAGAGGTGGAGCCCGATGTCGTGGCCGAACTGATGGACTATTTCCGCTATGAAGCGGCGTCGGATTCGCTCGACGATGCCATCAAGGCTCTCGAAAACGACTATTCCGAGATGGAAATCCGCCTCTCCCGCATCAAATTTATCTGTGAAGTTGCATCGTAGATGATTCCCCAGGAGACAGTAAACCTAATCCTTGAGACGGCCCGCATAGAAGAGGTCGTAGGCGATTTCGTGTCCCTTAAAAGGCGCGGAGCCAGCCTTGTGGCTTGCTGCCCGTTCCACAACGAGAAGACTCCTTCGTTCTACGTGACCCCGTCGAAGGGTATCTACAAGTGTTTCGGTTGCGGCAAGGCGGGCACCGCCGTGGGTTTCGTGATGGACTACGAGCATCTCGACTATCCTGCGGCCCTGCGCTATCTTGCCCAGAAATACCACATCGAGATCCAGGAAGAAGAACTCTCGGCCGAGGAAATCGCGAACCGCCAGCGGCGCGAGAGCCTACTGCTCGTCAGCGAATTCGCCCACAAGTTCTTCAACGAGCAGCTCTCTACCCCCGAGGGCAGGAGCGTCGCGCTCGCTTACTACCGCACCCGCGGCATCGAAGACGAAACCATCGCCAAATGGGGACTCGGCTGGGCGCCCTCCGGCCGATCGGCCCTCACCGACGCGGCCGTCAAGGCGGGCTACAAGCCCGAATACCTTATCGCCGCTGGTCTTACCGTGCAGCACGAAGACGGCTCGCTTGCCGACCGTTTCCGCGAGAGGGTCATGTTCCCGATTCATTCGCTCGCGGGGCGCGTGATAGCATTCTCCGGGCGTACGCTCAAGAGCGACAATCCCGCCAAGTACGTCAATTCCCCCGAAACGGAGATCTATACCAAGAGCAAAGCCCTTCTTGGCATCTGGTTCGCCAAAGCGGAGATTTCGCGTCAGGATAAATGCATCCTCGTTGAGGGCAATGTCGACGTGATTACCATGCAGCAGCTCGGCCTTACCAACGTGGTTGCCTCCTGCGGCACGTCGCTCACGGTCGAGCAGGTGCGGCTGATCCACCGTTTCACCGACAATATCACCATCATGTACGACGGTGATTCCGCAGGCATCCATGCCGCCATTCGCGGTACGGACCTCGTTCTGCCCGAGGGTATGAACGTGCGTATCGTCCTTCTGCCCGAAGGCGAAGATCCCGACAGTTTCGGCCGTACGCATACCCTTCAGCAGGTGCAGGACTACATCCGGGACAATGAGCAGGACTTCATCTCGTTCAAGACCGACCTGCTGCTCGAGCAGGCCGCCGGCGACCCCTACAAGAAGTCCGGCCTCATCAACGACATAGCCGACACCATCGCGCTCATCCCAGACGCCGTGCAGCGCTCCGTCTACGTGCAGGACTGCGCCGCCAAATTCGGCATCGAGCAGCAGATACTCTTCGACCGTATCGTGAAGACCCGCAAGGCTGCTATCGAGGAGCAGGAGAAAGCCCGCGAAAGGGAGGCGCGGCGGGCGGAGCGCGACTCAGCTGCGGCCGCCTCCGACGAGGGGCTCCTTGAGCCCGCTCCCTCCGATGCTGACGGACAGGAACCGCTGCCTGAAGTCGCACCCGCCTTCGAAAACAAGCTGCTCGCCCCACTTGAAGCTGATATACTTAGTTTCATGCTGCGCTACGGCGACAAGCCGATGAAGTTCGAGACGGATTCAGACTATTATACTCCGGATGTGGTCTCGGTGACGGAGTTTATCCGGGGCGCAATCGAGGAGGATGGTTCCGAACTCCAGAATTCGGTCTACCGCAAGACCTACGCCGCTTTTGTCGGGGCTTGGGAAGAAGGTCTCGAGCAGGATGCAATAGTCCGCCGCCTCTTCGACAGCCCCGACCCCGATGTGCGCAAAGTCACCTCCGACCTTTCCGTCGAAAAATATCAGATAACGGTCCATAACTTCAACGATTCGATGATGAGCGTCGAGTCGTGGCTCGTAAACTATGTTCCCAGGACTATCCTCATGTATGCAGAGAAGCGCGTGCAGTTGCAGATAGACTTTTTCAAGAAGTCGCTTGCCCAGGCGCCGCCGGAGGAGCAGTTGGGAATCATGCAGAAACTGGTCAAGTACCAGAATTTTCAGAGAGAACTCAAAAAGAGAATCAAGTAACATATATGAAGAATTACAAAAGAACACTCGTGACCGCGGCCCTTCCCTATGCGAACGGGCCGGTGCACATCGGACATCTCGCAGGCGTCTATGTGCCGGCCGACATCTATGTCCGCTACCTCAGGATGAGGGGAAGGGAAGTGCTGTTTGTCTGCGGCAGCGACGAGCACGGCGTGCCCATCACCATCAAGGCCCGCCAGCAGGGCTGCTCCCCCCAGGACATCGTCGACAAGTACAACAATATTATCTCGGAGTCGTTCAAGGGCTTCGGCATCAACTTCGACGTGTACGGACGCACGTCCTCCAAGATCCACGAGGAGACAGCCTCGGAGTTTTTCAAGAAACTCTACGACGAGGGCAAGTTCGTGACCAAGACCTCCGAGCAGTACTTCGACCCTGAGGCAAATACCTTCCTTGCCGACCGTTATATAGTGGGTACATGCCCCAAGTGCGGCAATCCCGATGCCTATGGCGACCAGTGCGAGAAGTGCGGCAGCACCCTGAGCCCCGAAGAACTCATCAACCCCCGTTCGAAACTCAGCGGCGCCCAGCCCATAAAGAAGGAGACAACCCACTGGTATCTCCCGCTCCAGGACTATGAGCAGTGGCTCCGCGAGTGGATACTCGAGGGCCATAAGGAGTGGCGCTCCAATGTCTACGGCCAGGTCAAGAGCTGGCTCGACGGCGGCCTGCAGCCCCGCGCGGTCACCCGCGACCTTGACTGGGGCGTGCCCGTGCCCGTCGAGGGCGCAGAGGGCAAGGTCCTCTATGTATGGTTCGACGCTCCCATCGGCTACATCAGCAACACCAAGCAGCTGCTCCCCAACGACTGGGAGAAGTGGTGGAAGAGCGAAGACACCAAGCTTGTCCATTTCATCGGCAAGGACAATATAGTTTTCCACTGTATCGTGTTCCCCTCGATGCTCAAGGCCTATGGCGACGGATTCATCCTTCCCGACAATGTCCCGTCCAACGAGTTCCTTAATCTCGAAGGTGACAAGATCTCTACCTCGCGCGGCTGGGCCGTGTGGGCTAACGAGTATCTCGAGGATTTCCCCGGCAAGCAGGATGTGCTCCGCTATGTGCTTACAGCCAACGCTCCCGAGACCAAGGACAACGACTTCAGCTGGAAAGACTTCCAGACCCGCAACAACTCCGAGCTTGTGGCCATCTTCGGCAACTTCGTCAACCGCGCCGTAGTGCTCACCCACAAATACTTTGACGGCAAGGTCCCGGCTCTCGGCGAGCTTCAGGATATAGATAAGGGAGTCCTTGCAGAGATTCCCGCCTTGCGCGAGTCGCTCGAGAAGAACCTCGAAGGCTACAGGTTCCGCGAAGCTCTCAAGGACGCTATGGGCATCGCCCGCGTAGGCAACAAATACATCTCCGACACCGAGCCCTGGAAGGTCGCCAAGACCGATATGGCCCGCACAGGCACCATTCTCAACGTCTGCCTGCAGATTTGCGCCGACCTTGCCATCGCTTTCGAACCGTTCACCCCGTTCGCTGCCCGCAAGCTCCGCGATATGATTGGCTCGCCGCTGGAGTGGGATCTGCTCGGACGCACCGACATCCTCCCCGAAGGCCATCAGATCGGAGAGGCCCAGCTTCTCTTCGACAAGATCGACGACGAGGCAATCCAGCGTCAGCTCGACCGTCTTGCCGCTATCCGTGCGCAGAAGGAGGCAGAAGCCGCTGCCGCAGCAGCAGCCGAAGCTGCAGCCCATGTCGAGCCTCAGAAGCCCGAAATTACATTCGACCAGTTCGAGGCAATGGACATCCGTACCGCTACCGTCCTGGAAGCCGAGCGCGTGCCCAAGACCGACAAGCTCCTCAAACTCACTATCGACACCGGTATCGACAAGCGTGTCATCGTCAGCGGCATCGCCCAGTTCTATACCCCCGAGCAGATGGTGGGCAAGCAGATTTGCATTCTCGCCAACCTCGCTCCCCGTACCATCAAGGGTATCGAATCCAAAGGAATGATTCTGATGGCGCGCCAAGGTGACGGAAAAATGCGTATATTAGCACCGGAAGAAGTGCTGATTAATGGTGCACAGATTGGCTGAGAATCAGTTGGTGCTTTTTCTCGCAGTCGCTTCGCGACCCTATTCCGGGCAAATGCTCGAAAAAGCACCAACTGATTCTCTGTAGAAGAGACAACTTTTATTAACAATTAATAATTAATCAAATTATGAAAAAAAGCTTTATCGTAATGGCAGCTGCAGCTATGCTCATGCTCCCTTCATGTGCAACTCTTAAGGGCCTCTTCGGCGGCGCAGTAGGCGGCGCAGCAGTAGGCGCAGGTATCGGCTATCTCGTTACCGGAGACGCAGAGGGCGCACTCAAGGGCGCAGCTATCGGCGGCGCAGCAGGCGCAGCAGCCGGAACAACCATCGGCGCAGTTATGGACAAGAAGGCTAAGGAGCTCGAGAAGATCGAGGCAGCCAAGATTGAGACCATCACCGACGCCAACGGCTTCGAGGCTATCAAGGTTACCTTCTCCAGCGGTATCCTGTTTGACTTCAACTCTTCCGAACTCAGCGCAGAGTCCAAGGAGTCCCTCAAGCAGTTCGCAACTGTTCTCGAGGATCTCGGTTCCAACGCCGACATCACCATCCTTGGCCACACCGACAATGTCGGCACCGCCGAGGCTAACGAGAAGGTCTCCCAGAAGAGGGCTGACGCTGTGAAGAAGGAGCTCAAGAAGAACGGTATGGATGCAAACCACCTCTACGCTCAGGGTCTTTCCTTCAACAAGCCCGTCGCTGACAACAGCACCGAAGAGGGCCGCGCTCTGAACCGCCGCGTTGAGATCTACATCACCGCCAACGAGGATATGGTCAAGGCTGTCGAGGCTGGCACCATCAAGTAAATCCTGTTCACCCGACTCGATCGGGCATCACTACAAAAGAGGTATCTCTGCGCAACAGTCCGCTCAGATACCTCAACTTTTTTTGTCATACAGCGTTGTTTTTTGACGATAATGATTAAATTAGAGCATTTTGAACATGCGCTCACAAGCCGATTATCTTGGGAGAGGGATTTATATCAAAGCATCTACTACATATTGAATAAAGGCAGAGAAAGGACAAACTAAATCTCTAAAGAATAAAAATGAATCGCGTCAAAGTAACAATAATACTATCAGCCCTTATTACTTTCTGTGGGGAACTTTATGCTGAGAATATGATAATAAATGGCAAAAACTATTATTTAGACTCTCAGCGAATCGTTGATGATAATAACCACAGGCTGTCGAAAGAAGAAATAATGGAGCTCTCTTTATATGGATTCGACTATAATACCTGGAACCGATTGAGAATTGAACGATCGGCTAGCGCTATTTGTTTGTTCTCCGGTTGCATTATGGCAGCTACTATTAATTTTCAGGTTGACTCTAGCAGTCAACCTTGGGAGGTTGCAGTTGGGGCCATCGGAATTGCTGTGATTGGCGTTGGCGCTATTCTCAATATTACGTCAAAGAATGGATTTGAAAAGTTCTTGGGCAGAATTAATAACGACTTAACGATAAGTGCAACTAATAACGGATTGGGCCTAATTTACAGTTTTTGAGTAATGAGAAAGATTCTTATAATAGTATTCTCTTTATTGACAGTCTGCGTCGAACTATCAGCTGAGGATTTTTTTTTAAACGGAAAGAGTTATTCTGTCAGGGGGCTTCGTGTCTACGATGAGGACTCTCATAAAATGTCAAATATGGATCTCAAACTTCTCTCAGAAAATGGGTTTGACTATGAATCCTGGCGTAAACTCAAACTATATAGAAATTTGGGCATCGTCTCTCTGTCTTTAGGTGCCACATTCGCTTTATCTAGTAATTACTTTGAGAGACAGTTTCAATTTGGCGACAACGCTTGGCGCCTCGGATCAGTTTTCTTAGTAATAGGTGCATTCACACTTTCGGAAACGTATATAGAGGCTAATAAACTTATAAACATACTTAATGACAGGGCAAAAATAGCCATTTCTCAAAATGGATTAAGCCTGATCATCGCACTTCAGTGATATATATATTTGACAAAACTTTTCAATACTTCTGCATTCATTTAGAACAAGCCATGGCATCCTTGCTCACACCGCCAACGAGGATATGGTCAAGGCTGTCGAGGCTGGCACCATCAAGTAGTTTTCAGCTGCCCAATATAAAGGCTGGCCTGACGGTCAGCCTTTTTTGTTATTCGGAAACCTGCTTCGTCGAGATCCCCAGCTGGTGGATTTGGTCGACGAAGTAGGATTCGAAGTCAGCTTCGGCGATGTTGCGTGACATGTTCAGGTAAAGATTGCCACCGTAGCTGACACAGGCGCATGCGCCCGGGGTACCTCTCTGGCGTCCGAGAATGAAGTCCATCTCGCATACATATGGTCTCATCGCTTCGGGGAGAACCGTGTTGCCGAGGTTGGAGAGGGTTTGGGAGATGAGTTTGTCGCCCTTGAGCCTGCAGATGATGTCGATCGCATACTTCTTGATGAAGAGCGGAATCATCGCGATCGCGTAGTTGTTTTCGAGCGCGACGTTCTTTGCGACCTTGTTCTCGATCTCGCTGCGGAGCATCAAGTGGCGTTTCTGGGCCGAGACGATCTCGACGATTTCGTCGAAGGAATAGAAACCGTTCTTGACGTCGACACCAAGGTTGACATAAGAAGAAAAGTTGCGGAGGGTCCTTCCGCCGAAGATGGGCCTGAGGTTGACAGGCACCGTGACCTTGATTGAAGTTTTCTTGCTTTTGCGGTGATCGTGACGGTACACTTCCTGAAGAGCGCTGACCATTGCTGCGGTAAGAAGTTCAGTGACGGTGCACGAATACTTGGCGCAGACCGCTTTGAGCTCATCGCAGGGGATCGTCACCCTTTCGTTGTGCATCACCTTGTAGAATTCTTTGTGGCCGGGGGCGTGGTATGCCTTGGGGTCCTGGTCGAATGCTCCCTTCTTGTCGCTGAAGCTGGTGAAGCAGTCTTCCGACTCACGCTTGGAGGGCATGTCGGCCGGGTCCAGGATCAGTTCGTTGTAGTCGATGGCGATACCATAGCGAAGTCTGAGGTACTCGGCGGTAAGGGTCAGAAGAAAGGTCTGCCCACCCTTGCCGTCAGCGAGAGCATGGAATACGTCGAGTACTATCTTACACTCGTCGGCGTAGACCTTGAAAAGGAATCCTCCGTGGAATTTGTATCCGTGTGGGGAGAGGGGAGCGAGCTGGCTTACCGTCGGCATCTTGTCGAGCTGCTTCAGATACCACCAGAACGCACCGCTCTTGAGGGTGCATCCGAATGAGGGGATTCTTTTAACTGTATTATTCAGGGCCTGCTGCAGGTAGTTTACGTTGACGGGCTCGCTGAGCGTCACGCTCATCCTGTAGAGGGATGCGTATTTCTTCGTGAGTGAAGCAGGGTATATGTTCGACGCATTATCGATTCTCATTGTAATTGCTGTCATAATCCTGTGCGTTTCGTTTTTACAGTTGCAAAGGTAGCGCACGGGCTTCGCGCGAAGAAGAAATTGTCACACCCCAGTCCAAAATGTGACGGAACGGCCTTTTTGGTGACAAAATCGCCGTATCAGGGCTGAAATCTCCGTGTGTGAGATTTTGTCACTTTAGGGAATGAGACGAAAATTATTTCTTTCGGATAAGTGAGATGCCCTCTCCGACAGGCATCAGGACCACCTCTACGCGGGGGTCGGATGCGACAACGTCGTTGAAGCGGGCGAGCCCGAGCGTCTGCTTGTCCGTCGCCGGTTTCGGGCCGTAGACCTTGCCTCCCATCATCACGTCGTCGGCCACGATAAACCCGCCGCGGCGAAGAAGCGGCATCACAGCCTCATAGTAGTCGGAGTATTCGCGCTTGTTGGCGTCGATGTAGACGAAATCGAAACGCCGGTCTTCGGAAGCGAACCGGGCAAGCGTGTCTAGGGCATCTCCGATGTGGAGGGTAATGCTGTCGGAAACCCCTGCGCGCTCCCAACCTTCGCGGATTGTGTCCTCGAGTTCGTCGTCGATCTCCAGCGAATCCACGTGGCCGCCTTCGGGAAGACCGAGTGCCAGGCAGGCGGCGGAGTAGCCGGTGAAGCACCCGATTTCGAGTACGTCGCGGGCTCCACTGATCTCGACCAGCATTTTGAGAAACTGTCCCTGGACCGGGCCTGCGAGCATCTGAGGGAAGTTGGTGCGCAGGTGGGTCTGCCTTTCGATCCAGTCGAAGGCCTCGCTGAGCGGAGTGGTGTGCTCCCTGATGTATTTATCTTTGGGGCTTTCCATCATCAGGTATAGATCAGCCTTGCTACTTTGCCGGGAGCGAAGACGCGGCAGGCCATAAGCTGGAGGTCTTCTGCTCCGACAGATTCGAGAATTTCGCGGGCCTTGCTGTCGGGCATGATGTTTCCGAATGCGAGCATACTTTTGCCCATAGAGAGGCACTGGGCCTCTCCGCTCTCGGAACTGATGGCGAGCTGGCCGAGCAGTTGTCTCTTGGCCGCCTTGAGTTTGGAATCCGACAGCGGTGCTGCGCAGATCTTCGACAGTATGCGGTTTACTGCGCGCAAGCATTTCTGGAGATTCTCTTTCTCGCAGCCGAGGCTTACCGTCATCAGGCCGGTCTCGCGGAACTGCGTGTAGTTGCACTCTATCGAGTATACCCATCCGTGTTTCTCGCGCAGATACGCTCCGAGCAGGCTGTTACTCGACGGACCGCCGAGGATGTTGGACAGAAGCGAGGCGGTAATACGCTCTTTGTCCGGGCTCGAAAGCGAGGGTGCTTCCGCACCCAGCATAGCGTTCGCTTCGTGGTTGTGGAAGTCGCGCGACTCGCAGAAGAAGCGGGGGGAGTAAGATTCCCGATCGGAGTCGAAAATGACGGTTGCGGCACCTGCCGACCGGCCATCCAGATACTTCCCCGCGAGGGTGAGCATTTGCTTCTCGAGCGCGGCCTCCTCGCCGGAGGCGACGACGCAAATCGCCATGTTGGCGGGGATGAAATTGCGGCGGTAGAACGTCCTGAGATGGTCGCAGGTGATGCCGCCGACCGATTCGACCGTCCCGAGTATGAGCCTCCCAAGCGGACTCCCGTCGAAGAAGCAGCTCTCGAACGTGTCAAATATGTCGTCGGCCGGGCTGTCCTTGTATGATATGATCTCGTCGATGATCACGCCGCGCTCGGTCTCGATTTCGTGCTCGGGGAAGGTAGCGCGGGTGGCGATCTCGAGCAGCAGGCCGACGGCCTTCCAGATATCTTCGCGCAGCACGGTGGCGTGCAGCACTATCTCTTCTTTGGTGGTGTAGGCGTTGAGCTCGCCGCCGAGACGGTC
>CAMNNY010000138.1 GCA_946546175.1 uncultured Bacteroidales bacterium | reverse complement strand
GCCACTGTATCAATCAGAGCCTTGGCTACTTCCGCGTCGTCGATAAAGTCTATCCAGCCGAAGCGGACCTGATTCTTGCCCCAGTTCTTGTTGGCTTTGGGGTTGACGATTCCGGCGATACGTCCGACGATCTTGCCGTCGGGTCCGTAGGCAAGCCAGTACTTCGCCTTACAAAACTCAAAAGCGGCATTTTTCTCAGGGGAAAGGGTGTCGAATTCGTCTGACTCGAGGGCCGGACAATAGTATGGATCTCCTTTATATAATTCGTTCTGCCAATGAATGAACTGCTTGAGTTGCTTCTTGGAAGCCACCTCAACGATGGTCGGTTTCATACACTAATTGTTTATAGTACGCCACAAATTTGGACAAAATTAGTAAATTTGACAAATGTTACGCGAAGAAACTGTATTCGGCCCCATCCATAGCCGCAGGCTCGGGAGCTCCCTGGGCATCAATCTCCTGCCCACCAAAGGCAAACTGTGTAATTTCGACTGCATCTACTGCGAATGCGGCTGGAACAAAGACGGTCGCGACGACAAAACCCTCCCGTCGGCCGCCAAGGTCCGCTCCGACCTCGAAGACAAGCTCACGCAACTTCTTCTCGACGGGACCCGCATCGACTCCATCACCTTCTCGGGCGACGGAGAGCCTACCCTCAACCCGGAGTTCCCGCGCATAATCGAGGACACCGTCCACCTTCGCGACGCTTTCTACCCCGGCGCAAAGGTCAGCGTGCTCTCCAACGCCACCCGCGTCCACATCCCGGCCGTTTTCGAGGCCCTTCGCAAGGTCGACAACCCCATCATGAAAATCGACGCCCCCACCAACGAACTCGCGGCGATGATCAACCGGCCCGCACCGGGCTACGACGTCGGCAAAGTGGTAGAGGCGCTCGCACGCTTCGAGGGTGACTTTGTCCTCCAAACGATGTTCCTCCGCTCGGAGAGCGGGTTCGATTCGGGCGCACCCGAAGTGCTCGGCCCGTGGATGGAGATAGTCCGCGCGCTGCGTCCGCGTGAGGTGATGGTCTACACGATCGACCGCCCTACCCCCGCGAGCGGGCTTACGGCCTTCAGCCAGAAGGAGTTGCAGGCTCTCGTACAGCCTCTTGTGGAGCAGGGCTTCAATCTTCAGGTCCGGGGGAAGTAATCCCCCCTAGCCGCCGAGGGTTTCAATCTCCAGGTCCGGGGGAAGTAGCCTTCCGCCGCACCCGCAGGGTCCCGCCCGCGCCCCCTTGGGATCACGTCCAAAAGTATGTGTTCCGCAGAAGCGCCACACATTCACACCGTTTAGAATATGCTGTGGCGCGTGTGAGCGTGTGGCGGCAGGCAAAATTGCCCTCTGCCACACATCAAGGTGCCGCAGAACATACCACAGGGCATACAGTTGTGTGGCAGATCCGCGAAAGTGTAGTTGATCTGCTAAAGTTAGGCTGACCCGCGAAAGTGTAACGTTCTGCGATAGTTTGGCAATCTACGAAAGTGTGCCTTTTACCACTTCGGCTGACCACCCCTTAAGAAGCGAAGCACCCAGGCGCAAAAATCATACTACTGAACGCGAGCCGTAATTTGCAACTAAATGATAATCAGTAAGTTCGTGAAATGATCACTCAAATTTCAGCTGATTATATCAGCATTATACTGTGATTCAGGTAGTTATAAATTACACCCTATGACGGTCTTTGTGCGCGGTTTCGGCCAGATACTCCTCGGCCGCAAGATAGAAAGCGAGATTGCGCTACAGCGCGATGAACGCGCGAGATTGCGCGGCAGGGCGATGAAGGCGCGAGGCTGCGCTACAGCGCGATGAACGCGCGGTCGCCGCGGCCGTCGACGCAGATCTGAAGGGGCTGCGGGAGACGGACATGGCGAAGGTAAGCCGTTTCATGTTCGGCAGGCAGCGCATCGAGCACGCCGAAATCCAGCAGGTCGGTCGAGGGCCGGCCGAAGGGGTCGACGTTGATGTAACCTACGTTGAACGACGTCAGATTCTGGAAGAAATGAGTGCCCTGGCTGGGATCGATGCGGAAATTCTCGAGACAACACTCCACCAGCACCCGAGCCTCGCAGATATCGCTCCACTTGACCGGCACGCCGAGCGTGGGGATGCTTGTCCCCCAGCGCCCGAAACCGATAAGGGCGTATCCCCTCTTCTGCTGCTGCAGAAGGGAATTAAGCTCGGTAATCTCAAGGGCCATCTCCCTGGTCTTCATAGTGTCGAAAGCATCGCGCTTCAGATAGACGACATCCTCAACACCGTCAATCCAGCCGGTACCGAGGGCGTTTGCCGAACGCAGCCAGGCGTGGGAATCGTCCACCTTGGTCCAGTCGACCTCGGCATACTGGCTGTCGGTGCTGATTGGCCTGATCTGCAGGACGTTGAACACAGCGGGCGAAACATCGAGATTGGCCGCGAACTCTATCTCCACGTCGCACTTCATCTCCTCGCGGGCGATGTCGAGCAGGCGGGTGACTATCTTCGCGAGCGGGAACATGCCGTACTTGAGCACGGCGGCGAAGGTGATGAACTTCGGCCCTTCGGGGAAGGTCGAATCGACGATGCGCTGGTTGTCGCGGTCCCATGTGGAGCCGACCTTCGCGAACGAGGGGAACTTAGGGCAATCGGCGAGCGGGATGCGCACGAGATTGACGGCGTCGTCGACCGAGGTCTTGAAACGGTCGGGCTGCAGGCTCAGGGCGAGCATCGACTTCTGGGTGTCGCTGACCGTGTTTTCGGGAGTAGATAACTGGAGGACCTTCTTGGGCTGGCGGGGCGAGAAGCGAAGCACCTGTTCGCCGTCGACTACCGCCTTTCCGAGTCCGTATGCTATCTTCACGATGCCGTCCTCGGACTTCTCACTGCCCACGGGGTAGAAATTGACCGAACGTGCCACCCCGGAGAGGGTCGGGAAATAGTACCCGCCCTGTTCGCTGCCGCAGATTTCCTGGATGACGATAGCCATCTTCTCTTCGGAAATCACATTGGCGGCGGCAGTGATATAGCGGCGCGAAGAAGCGAAATACACCGATGCGTAGACGCTCTTGATAGCCTTGGTCAGAAGGCGGAGCTGCTGGTCTTCGTTCTCGGTGTGAGGAATCATATAAGTCGAATACACTCCCGCAAACGGCTGATAGTAAGAATCTTCCAGCTTCGAAGACGAGCGGATGGCAAGGGGCTTCGAGCTGTTGTGGATGAAGATTTTGAGCGCATCGATAAGATCGTAGGGCAGGCGCGAAGCCACGAACTCCGAGAGTATCTCTTCATCGGAGAGGTCAGAGTTGATCACGTACTGCAAACCGTTGTCGATGATGAACTTCTCGAAATAGTCGGTCATGACCACGAGGGTCTTGGGCACGAGCATACGAACCCCTTCGAACTCGCCGTAGAGGTTGTATTTCTGGAGGATATGGTTGAGGAACGCCAGGCCGCGGGCCTTTCCGCCGAGCGACCCTTCGCCGAGGCTGGCGAACCAGATGGTGTCGTTGTAGGTCGAGGGATTGAACTTCGCCACCACGCCGAGGCCCTGGGCGATACGGTAGTCGTGAACCAGGCTTACTACCTTCGCGCGATTCTCTTCGATGCTCTCGAAATCCTCCACATTGAACCCGCGCACCACCTTTCCGATGGAGAAAAGTCCCCGGGCGAAGAGCCACTTGGAAAGGTAGTTGCTCGCCGAGAACACCTTGAAGTACTCGGCGGGGATGGTCCTCAACACCTCCTCGAACTCCTTGAGATCGTGGGCGCGGGCAATTTCCGAACCGTCGGCAGGGTTAATCACCACGAAATCGCCGAAGCCGAAATTGCGGCCGATATACTCCTCGAGTTCATAGGTAAGAGTTTTGGATGATTTTTTGAGGAAGCCCACGCCCAGCGATGCCGCGACCTCGCGGATGCTTTCCTGCGATGACTGCATCAGGAACGGCATCTTGGGGTTGTCGGAGCGGATGTGCCTGCAAAGGTCGACGCCGGCGTCGAGTTTCTCATTCTTCGAAATATCGCCCTTATGGAGCACGAACCCCACGTCGGAGATGACTCCGAGTATGTTGTGCTTGTATTTTCCGTAAAGGGCGATGGCATCGTCGTAGTTGGTGGCCATCAGGATCTTGGGACGCGCACGCTTGCGGGCCTTCTGCTGCTGCTCGTTGAGAGCATCGCGCACGGCAGAACTGTTCTGATGCAGAACAATATTATAGAGTGCCGGCAGATAGGTCGAATAGTAGCGCACCGAATCTTCGACCAGCAGGATAGCCTGAACCCCGCATCCGAGTATATCGTGATCGGCGTTCATCTCGTCCTCGAGAAGCTTGATGATGGCGATGATGAGGTCGGTGGAGTTGTTCCAGCAGAAGACGCGGTCGATATCGGAAGTGTCCGCCTCCGCAATCTTGCGGAATATCTCCTTGGCGTAGCCGCAAAGCAGCACGACCGGCATCCCGGGGCAGCAGGATTTCGCCTTGTGGGAGAAGGAGAACACGTCGAGTTCGCCGACATTGTACATGGTGAGCGCAAGGTCGAACTTCTCCCCCGCCTCGAGCAGCGCGAGAGCATCGAGCGTAGTCTCGACCCTGACGATCGCCGGAGGATTGCTCAAATTGAGCTCGAGGTAGTCCGCCGCGATGAGCGACTCGATGTGGCCGTCCTCCTCGAGGGAGTAGCTGTCGTAGTTGTTGCAGATAAGGAGGATCCTCCTGATCCTGCGCTTCATCAGTGTCGTGAAATCTTGCATACCGGACAAAAATACTGATTTTTGTGCTATCTTCGCAAACATTCTTTGTCAATGAGCAGGCCGTCCGCCCCGAGCTCCTTTCGCTTCGCTCATCCCACCCGACGCGCTTCGCGCTAGGGGTCCCCCCGCTATCGGCCGCGGGTGGCCGGAGTCGCTCGGGGCGGACGGCCTGCTCAACAAACAGTTTGATATGATAGACACCAAATATTTAGACTACTACGAGAAAACCCTCACGGGCGGACTGATAAAGGTCTGCCAGGGGGCGGGAGTGCTCAAAGGGAGCGAGTTGTTGGGCTCCGCCGACATCGATGCGAAGTGGGAGGAGTACATCAAACCCTATATCGAGGATGCGGTGGGCAATTTCAACCAATACCCCGAGGCTGCGCTCGGATTCGCCGCGTTCCTCGGGATGGCAGTAGCCCACAACTGGGACGTCGACTGGGCCGCCCACAAAGACGACCCGTATCAGAGTTACTACGGATCGCGCGGCTGGGACGACCTCGACGAGCATACCATGTGGGACCTCCTTCACCTAACTAAAGACTACGGAAAGCAGCTCAGCGACGCGCTCGACAGCTGCGCTCTCGCCACCCTCGGGCTCATACGCCACGAGCAGATCGAGGCCGAAACAGAGCTGGGATTCTATGTGCTAAGCAGGTCATACACAGTGATGTACAAGCTCGGCGCAGCACTGGAGCTCGAGCGCCTCGGCTACAAGAAAGTCCCTGTGGATAAAATTGTGTAAAAAATTCGCGCGGCGTATTTTTCTTTTCGAGGAATAGGGCTATCTTTGCATATACGGTTAGTGTCCTATGTCCTCATTTGCAGAAGATAGAATCCTATTCGAAGGCTTGACCTTCGATGACGTCCTTCTCGTACCGTCTTGGTCCGAAGTCGTCCCCGGCGGGGTCTCTCTCAAAGGACGGTTTTCAAGAAACATCCCCCTCGACATCCCCCTAGCGTCCGCCGCTATGGATACAGTCACAGAAGCGCCGATGGCCAAAGCTCTCGCAAGAGAAGGAGGCATCGGCGTTATTCATAAAAATATGTCTGCAAAAGCGCAGGCGGAGCAGGTGGCCGAGGTCAAGGCCGAGGGCCTGAGGGTCGCGGCCGGCGTGGGGATCACGTCCGACGCGCCCGAAAGGGTCGGCCTGCTCACGGACGCCGGCGTCGACGCCATCGTCCTCGACTCGGCCCATGGCCACTCGCAGAACGTAGTGAACCTGCTGCGCTCGCTCAAGAAGACTTTCCATACTATAGATATAGTAGTAGGCAACATCGCCACCTTCGAAGGCGCCAAGTGCCTGATCGAAGCGGGCGCCGACGCCGTCAAGGTCGGCATCGGCCCGGGCTCGATCTGCACCACGCGCATCGTCGCGGGCGTAGGCGTGCCTCAGCTTTCCGCCATCTACGCTGCGGCGCAGGCCGCGAAGGACTCAGGCGCCGCGATTATCGGCGACGGAGGGCTCCGCTACTCCGGCGACATAGTCAAGGCGCTCGCTGCGGGCGCGGACTGCGTGATGTGCGGATCCATGTTCGCCGGCACAGCAGAGGCTCCAGGTGAGACAATAGAAATCGACGGCAAACTCTACAAGACCTACCGCGGCATGGGCTCGATCGACGCCATGAACGCAGGGTCCTCGGACCGCTACTTCCAGCAGGGAGCCAAAAAGCTCGTTCCCGAAGGCGTTGTCGGGCGCGTTCCCTTCAAGGGCAGCGTCTCCGACATCATCTTCCAGATCCAGGGCGGCATCCGCGCCGGCATGGGCTACTGCGGCGCGCCCGACCTCGAAACCCTCAAAAAGGCCAGGTTCGTCCGCGTAACCGCAAGCGGGATGACTGAGAGCCATCCCCACGACATCACCATAGCAAAAGAATCCCCTAATTATAAGTAGTGTATGAATCAGTCCGACGTACGCCCCGAGTCGATGGAGCGAATCACAAGTGAAGCGCTCGCACTTCAGTTTATCGACGAGCAGATCAAGGCTCTCAAAGAGCAGATCGGCAGCAACAAGGTCCTTCTGGCCCTCTCCGGAGGAGTCGATTCGTCCGTCACCGCAGCCCTTCTGATCAAGGCGATAGGCAAAAACCTCGTGTGCGTCCACGTCAACCACGGCCTTCTGCGCAAGGGTGAACCCGAGCAGGTCATCAGGGTCTTCCGCGACCAGCTCGGCGCCGAACTCATCTACGTCGACGCCGTCGACCGTTTCCTCGACAAACTCGCCGGGGTGACCGATCCCGAGCAGAAACGCCACATCATCGGCAAGGAATTCATCGACGTGTTCGCCGAAGAAGCTGCCAAACTCGACGGAATCAAATTCCTCGCCCAGGGTACCATCTACCCCGACATACTCGAAAGCAAAGACGGCATCAAGGCCCACCACAACGTAGGCGGCCTTCCCAAAGAGCTCGACTTCGAACTCGTCGAGCCCGTCAAACTCCTCTACAAAGATGAAGTCAGAGTCGTGGGCAAGGCCCTCGGCCTTCCCGACTCGATGGTCTTCCGCCAGCCCTTCCCCGGCCCCGGCCTGGGTGTAAGGTGTACCGGAGCCATCACCCGCGACCGCCTCGAAGCCGTACGTGAGTCCGACGCCATCCTGCGCGAAGAATTCGCCGCCAACGGCCTTGCAGGCAAGGTCTGGCAGTACTTCACGATAGTTCCCGACTACAAGTCGACCGGCATCCGTGAAGGCAAACGCACCTACGAGTGGCCGGTAGTCGTCCGCGCCGTCAACACGCGCGACGCCGTCACCGCCACCGTTCCCGAAATCCCTTTTGCCCTGCTTCAGCGCATCGCCCAAAGGATTACCGCTGAGGTAAAGGGAGTCAACCGTGTACTTTTCGACCTCACCACCAAACCTACCGCAACAATCGAATGGGAGTAACAGCGCAACAGTTTGAGCAGATGAAGGCCGACTTCCGCGCCAGCTTCGGCACGGAGTTCGACTTCCTTCGCGACAAAGGCATCTACGACACCCCCCTCTACAAATTCCTTGAGCGCATGCCCAAGGGCTCCGACCTCCACGCCCACGCCGACGCCATCCTTCCGATCGAGCTCCAGGTCGAGTTCCTTCTCGACCATCCCGAGCTTCTGATCACCCCGGAGTGGCAAATCCGCTACATCGGTCCGGGCGCGCCTTACGGAAGCCGCACTATGAAGGAGTGCCTGGGCGAAGGGCTCACTGTCGAAGACTTCCGCCGCCACTGGACGGTGGCCGGCGCCCCTGAAGGAGGCTACCTATGGGACTGGTTTGAGGGCATCTTCACAAAGTGCGGCGCAATCTGCACCACCCCCGCCCTGGTCCAGGACTATTACACCCGGGTAATGCTCTACTACCATAGCATCGGAGTGGAGCATCTCGAGCTGCGAAGCCCGTTCTTCGGTTCGCGCGAAGATGCCATAGCCCGCGCCGAAGCCTACGTACGCGCCCTCAAGGCGGTACGCGAGACGGATCCGGCATTCACGCTGACCGTGGTCGCATGCGGCGGCAAGAACGACGTCTGGGACCCGCTCTTCGATCAGCTGATGGACAACGCAGTGTGGGTCGCCTCGCACGTGCACGACGGCCGTTCAGAGCTCGTCCGTGCGATCGACATCGTCAACGACGAAGACCGTTCGTACTCTCTCGCACGCTACGAAGAGAGGGTACGCCGCATCATCGCCGAGAATCCCCCGCTGCGGCTGACTCTTCACGCCGGGGAGAGCCTGCGCGGTGAGAACGAAGAGATCGCGATCGCCCTGCGCTGCGACATCGACCGTCTGGGGCACGGCTTCAACCTCTACCGCTATCCCGCCTTGGAGCAGGAAGTGCTCGAGCGCGGAATCTGCATGGAGATCTGCCCTGTCTCGAACGCCGCCCTTGGCTACTGCAGGGACTTTTCGAAGCACCCTGCAGCGGAGTACATGAAGCGCGGGATACCAATCGTCATCTGCTCCGACGACGCGGCCTACCAGGCCTACTCGGTGCTCACCGGCGACTACCTCGCCGTCACGGTAGGCTGGGACCTCACCCTCGAACAGGTCCGCGGCCTCTGCCGCAACTCCATCGAATACGCTTTCCTGGGACC
This sequence comes from uncultured Bacteroidales bacterium, assembly GCA_946546175.1. Taxonomy (GTDB): domain Bacteria; phylum Bacteroidota; class Bacteroidia; order Bacteroidales; family UBA932; genus Cryptobacteroides. The sequence continues at coordinate 3,627 of CAMNNY010000138.1, read as the reverse complement.
CGCCCGCAAGAAAGCACTGATGAATTGGTGGGAAAACGCTTGGGAACAAACTTTAAACAAATAACCTATGTCAAACAACGAAGCAATCTATGACGCCCGTGCCTTGGGCAAAGGCAGGATGGCGGTTCTCGGACTCCAGCACCTCTTCGCAATGTTCGGAGCCACCGTCCTCGTACCGGTCATCACCGGCCTCTCCATCTCAGCGACCCTGCTCTTTGCAGGTGTCGGCACCCTGCTCTTCCACGCCCTGACCAAGTTCAAGGTCCCGGCATTCCTCGGATCTTCGTTTGCCTTCCTCGGCGGCTACGCGGCCGTCACCCAGATGGGCGCCGAACAGGGTCTTTCGCTGGCGGAGTCTCTCCCCTACGCCTGCATCGGAGTGGTCTCTGCGGGTCTCATGTACTTCGTTCTCGCCGGGCTTATCAAGATCTTCGGCACCAAGAGGGTGATGAAGTTCTTCCCTCCGATCGTGACGGGCCCGATCATCATCGCAATCGGCCTCATCCTCTCCGGCTCGGCCATCAACAACTGCAACCAGAACTGGTGGATCGCCATACTCGCAATCGCCATCATCATAGTCTGCAACATCTGGGGCAAGCGCATGATCAAGATCGTCCCGATCCTGATGGGCGTTCTCGGCTCATACCTGGTCGCCGCCTGCTTCGGGCTCGTCGACTGGAGCGCCGTGCGTGAGGCTGCATGGATCGGTCTTCCTTTCAAGATGCAGGACACCGCGTTCGCAGTGTTCGCCAACCCCAACTGGGGCCTCGTGGTGACTGCGATTATCGCCATCCTGCCCATCTCGCTTGCGACCATGGTCGAGCACATCGGTGACATGTGCGCGATCTCTTCGACCACCGGCATCAACTACCTCGAGGATCCGGGCCTGCACCGCACACTCATCGGCGACGGTCTTGCCACCATCCTCGCTTCGCTCTTCGGCGCTCCCGCCAACACCACCTACGGTGAGAACACGGGCGTGCTCAACATCACCAAGGTCTTCGACCCGCGCGTAATCCGCATCGCAGCCATCTTCGCCATCATACTGTCGTTCTGCCCGAAGTTCGCCGCAATCATCGCTGCAATGCCTGCAGCCACTATCGGCGGCGTCTCGCTGGTGCTCTACGGTATGATCTCCGCAGTTGGTGTGCGCAATGTCGTTGAGAACAACGTCGACTTCAAGAAGAGCCGCAACGTGATTGTAATGGCCCTGATCCTCGTGCTCTCGATCGGCATCTCCTACAGCCAGGCCGGATGCATCGACCTCGGATTCACCAAGCTCTCCGGCCTTGCGGTCGGCGCCCTGGTGGGTATCATCCTCAACGCCATCCTCCCCGGAAAGGACTACGAGTTCGGTTCCAACCCCGAAGGCGACAAGGCAGTCAACTTCGAGATCAACCCCTCGCTCCGCAAGTAACGTTAACCTTTTTTCCATAACCCGTCCTCCGGCTACGCCCGGGGGACACAAAACTATTTTTATTTTATGAAAAAGTTTCTCTTTTTCGCAGCTGCATCAGCAGCACTCGCAGTAAGTTTCAATGCTTCTGCACAGACTAACCTCCAAACCTTCTGGGACTTCGGCCGCGGCTACGCTACCACCACGCTCGAAGGATTCTACGGTGACGACTGGGGAGACACGTTCTTCTTCATCGATCACTACTACGCCACGGCTGAAGACCGTTCGGACTCTCATCCTATTCATCCGGGCGCAGGCTCCGCAATCAATGGCAGCTACTTCGAGATTGAACGCAACCTCAACTTCTGGAAAAACTCTTCGCTCGCAGACCTCAGCCTCCATGTAGAGTACGACGGAGCCACCTGGGGTGCAGGTGTCGCCTGCGTGGGTGTGAACTACTTCATGCATTCCGACGACTTCAAGAACATCTACAATGTCGCCCTCATGTATGACCACCACATCGGCTACGGCAGCGCTTCCGTTCCCGTCAAGCTCACCGGAGTTTGGGGCATGCAGGACATCTTCGGTGTCGAAGGACTCCGCTTCAGCGGCTTCATCGACATCTGGGGACTCGACAGCGAGTTCGATACCGACGGCAACATCCTGAACGGCACTGAGGAGAAGACCAAGTTCTCCATCCTCTCTGAGCCTCAGATTTGGTACAACGTAGGCAACCTCATCGGCGTTCCCAACCTCAACGTCGGCGGCGAGGTCGAGCTTTCGTTCAATTTCGCAGGCCACCACGGATTCATGTGCAATCCCTGCCTCGGCTGCAAGTGGATCTTCTAAACTTCGCTGAACTATGAAACCTTTCTTCGAGAAACTCTTCGGCTTCAACAGCGCCGAGCACAACGTACGTACTGAGATCCTCGCAGGTCTCACTACCTTCCTCACGATGGCGTACATCCTCGCCGTCAACCCCGGTATCTTCAGCGCCCTCCCGGGCATGCCCGGCGGCTCAGTCTTTACCGCTACCGCTCTCGCAGCCATCGTCGGTACCCTCGTGATGGCTCTCTACGCCAAGAAGCCTTTCGCCCTCGCCCCCGGTATGGGCCTCAACGCCTTCTTCGTGTTCACCGTCTGCCTCGGAATGGGGCACACCTGGCAGTTCGCCATCACGGCCGTCCTGCTCGAAGGTATCCTCTTCCTCATCTTCACGGTGACGAAGGTCCGTACATGGCTGATCAACGCCATCCCCGGTACGCTTAAGAAGGCCATCGGCGCAGGTATCGGCCTGTTCATCGCCTTCATCGGCATGCAGAACGCCGGCATCATTGTCGACAACGGCGCCACCCTCGTCTCCCTTGGCGACATCACCCACGGCAAGGCCCTTCTCGGCCTGATCGGTCTGTTCATCACCGCCGGTCTCGTCATGGCAAAGGTCCGCGGAGGTATCCTCTGGGGTATCCTCGCTACCGCAGCCCTCGGCCTCCTCATCAAGGATCCCGCCACCGGCGCCGCCATCACCACCCTCCCTTCGAAGGTAGTCTCGATGCCCGACAGCCTCTCCCCTATCTTCTGCAAGTTCGAGTGGAGTCAGGTCCTGAGCTGGGACATGCTCGCAGTCGTGTTCACCTTCCTCTTCATAGATATGTTCGACACCATGGGCACCATCATCGGCGTCCATCAGGGTGCAGGCCTTATCAAGAAGGGCAATGAGGAGATCGAAGGTGTCGAGAAGATGTTCCTTGCCGACTCCATCGCTACCATCTGCGGTGCTTGCTTCGGTACCTCCACCACCACGACCTATGTCGAGAGCGCATCCGGCGTAGGCGAAGGCGGCCGCACCGGCCTCACAGCCTTCTCCACAGCCATCTTCTTCGCCCTCGCTCTCTTCCTCAGCCCTATCTTCCTGGCAATCCCGGGCGCAGCTACCGCTCCCGCCCTCATCGTTGTCGGTGTGATGATGATGCCTTCCGTCAAGACCATCCACTGGGAGGACTACTGCAAGGCTATCCCTGCATTCATCACCATCATCATGATGCCTCTTGCTTACTCGATCTCCGACGGTATCCTCCTCGGTGTCATCTCCTACGTCCTCTGCCACGCTGTCGCCGGCAAGTTCAAGGAGATCTCCATCACCATGTGGGTCCTCGCCGCCCTGTTTATCTGCAAGTACATCTTTATCTGATAGGGATTCAGGTTTGTTATTAATGGCGGCCCCGACGTTG
>CAMNNY010000137.1 GCA_946546175.1 uncultured Bacteroidales bacterium | reverse complement strand
CACGACGTCCGCTACGCATCCTCCATCTACTGGGCAAAGGTGCCTTACGACACCTACTACCCTGCCGGCAACTATCCCCTCGCCTACAAGGTGCGCCAGAAGGAGAGCGATATCATCCTGCTGCGCCTTGCAGATATCATCCTGCTGAAGGCCGAAGCCCTCGTCGAACTGGGTAGGCCGGACGAGGCAATGAAGCTTGTCAACCGCATCCGCAGCAGGGCGCACATTTCGGCTCTGCCGGAGGACCTCCCGGTCGAGAAAGCGCGTCTCGCGGTCGAAAACGAGCGCCAGCTCGAACTCTTCCTCGAAGGCCACCGCTGGTTCGACCTCCTGCGCAACGACCGCATGGAGGAGGTGATGCTGCAGTTCCACGACAAGGACGGCAATCTCAAATTCAGCGAGATACCCTCATGGCGCAGGCTTCTTCCCGTGCCGCAGGAGCAGCTCGACATCAACGAAAGACTTACTCAAAACGAAGGATATTAACAACCTATTAATAACACAGTTTTCTTATGAAACGCTTGTTTGCTTTCGCAGCCGTCGCTGCAGCCATGATCTGGGCTGCCGGCTGCAAACCCGATGAAAAACCCTCCGACGGGACAATCGACGGGCCTCAGCTCGAGGAACTGACTCTTACCCCCGAGGCCTTGACCGTCCCCGGCCAGGTGTCTTTCCATGCCGTCATCAAAGACGGTTCTGTCAATCTCTCCACCCTTGAGGTGTCCGCTGCGCTCGCCGACGGCTCTGTCCTTGCATCGGCCTCCATCCGCACCGCAGGCAAGGAGTCTGTTGTCGATGAGACTCTCGACATCCCGTTTGCCGCGGGCATCACCCAGGGCGCCGAACTCATCGTCTCTTTCGAAGCCATCAATGTAGACGGAAAGTCCGTCAAGCAGGTCAAAAAGCTGACCCTCAGCAGGCCGCAGCTTCCTGAGACCCTCTACGCTTTCATCGGAGAGGAGCCCGTCGCAATGACGCGCGACCTCCAGAACGCCAACCTTTACGTGACCCCCAAGGGCGAGTACGAAAACATCGTCTCCTTCAATGTGGCCACTGCTGAAGACATGTCTGCGGCAGACTTCATCTGGGGCGCCTCCGGCACCGACAACCTCGGCAAGGTCTGCGCTTTCTCCGACGCCGCACCTATCAGCGTATCTTACCCTTCGGTACTCGTTGAGCAGTACACTTTCGACGTCGTCACCTTCGAAGTCAAGGCTGTCGGCGAAGAGCTCAACGTAAGCGTCGGCGGCACCAAGCTCACCCCCGATTCAGGACTGCTCTATGCTTCCGTCAGCTTCGAAAAAGGCAAGGAGGTTGCGATCACCGGCATCGAGAATCTTGAGGCGGCCTGGAACAGGGACTTCTTCGAGAAGAAGGGCGACAAGTTTACCTTCCTTCGCGAAAGCGGCACCTACGACGTCTACTATTCTCCGAAGTACAACTACATCTGGATCGTGAAGAACGGCGCTGAGGCCCCTGAATGCCTCTGGGTTGTCGGACACGGTTTCACCGAGGCTACCGAGTGGCACACAGACTACGGGGCCGGCGGATGGGAGGTCGAGCCCGTCACACGCGTGGGCTATGCGGTTTCTGTCGGAGGCTCGAAGTACCAGGTCTCGCTCTACCTCAGCAACGAGCATGAGTGGAATACCTTCGAGTTTGAGGTCTACTCCAACCTCGTCGACGGGAGCAAGGCAGGCGGATTCTGCGGCAAGTCCATCACCGGATTCAGCAAGGGTGTCAAACTCAGCGTAGCAAAGGACGGCATGCCCGGCCTTACAAGCGACACCGGATTCCAGCCCGGATACTACACGATCGTATTTGACAACGCAAGCGGCGAGATCAACCTCACCCGCCATACCGACTGGGTCGATGCCGGCGGCTCTGGAGTTGTCATCGCAGGCACTGAACTCGAGAAGGGCGAGACCTACAATTTCGCCACCATCACCTTCACTAACGGTCAGGAGGTCGCATACTCCGGCATCACCAAGGAGCAGCTCAACCGCGACTTCTTCCGCTTCGATGGCGACAAGGCCATCTTCCAGGGCGTGAGCGGATCCTACCTCGTGCAGTACTTCCCCAAGTATGAGTACACATGGATTTCCAACGAGAACCAGGCCTTCCCCGATGCAATCTATCTGCTCGGAAGCGGCAGGTGGTCAGCTCCCTTCTACTACGAAGACGACCTCTGGGATGACGTAGCATACAACCGCAACGCTCCGTGGTTCACGGTTGCGCCGAAGATTGGCGACAACAAGTATCAGGCAACGATGTCGATGAGCACCAGCAATTACAACTGGAGAGTTCTCATTGAGTTCTACAGCGACCTCTGGTGGGGTCAGGAAGGTGTTGCTCCTGTCGCTCTCACAGGTCCTGCAGCATCGAGATTCTACCTCGACGGCTCCTACCTCAGGGGAGTCGACGAGAAGGATAATCCCTTCGAAGCCGGCAACTACCGTTTCGTGATGACGGCGGGCGCAGAGGGCCTGAGCATCGATATCACCAAAATCGATTAATTAAAAGTATCTTTGGACCAATGAAACGAATTCTGCTTTGCATAATACCGGTCCTGCTGTCCGTGACCGGTTGCGGAGATGGCAAGAAGCCTGTCTCCGGCAGACCTGACACCTCAGCTTCGACCATAGTATATCAGGCAGTATCCGAATCCGGCCGTCCAAACCTATACGCAAAATCGGGCGCAGGTGAGGCCGTGTGCCTCACCTCCACCTGGAAACTCGACGATCCCTGCCATCCGGCTTTTTCTCCGGATGGCGGGAGCATCGTCTTCAGCGCACGCGAAAGCGGCGTATGGAATATCTACCTGTACGACCTTTCGACCGGAGAACTACCCTCGTGCCTCACTGCGGACATTGCGGCAGACTGTAAGGATGCCCGCTTCTCCGCAGACGGCACCATGATCGTCTTCTCCCGCGCAGGGCAGATAGCCACGATGGACCTCGCTACCGGCGCCGTAGATATTCTTACCTTCGATTCGACTCCGGCCAACTCCGAGCCGGATCTGAGCCCCGACTCCAAGAGTATCGTTTTCATCTCTCCTTCCGGCAGCAGGAACAAAATCACCAAACTGGACATCGCCTCGCTCGGCTCTTCCACCCTGGTAACCAGCGAGTCCGGTCTTCTGTCATGTCCGGTTTATTGCGGCGACCGGGTAGTATATGCCGCGCCGGACGGCATCTGGGTGTCGGGGAACGCCGTCTGTTTTAGTGGCGGGCGCTCGCCTTACCCGGCATTCGGCAATTGGATCGTTTTCGAGCGTGGCGGACAGGCATTTATCGGCAATATCCTCACCTCTGAAGAATACCCTCTCGAGGCGGGTTCGGATCTTTCCTGCCCTGCATATTCACCCAATTCCGTCAGCATCGCCCAGCCGGCCGACGGAGGGCGGACCGAACCGACTCCTTCCGACAATGCCGACGACATCACCTCAGACACTGCTAAACCAAACCTCAAAGGCCGTCTGGTATACCACAACTACACATCCTACGACTCTATGGACTCAAGGATGTACATCTACGACTTTGCCGACGAATCGCTCACCGAAATCAGCAAAGGATGGACGGTTGTATCTCACCCGATGAACGGCCATTTCTCGCCCGACGGCAAAAAGATAACCTTCATGGGCATCGGTCAGCAGACCGGCTCATGGGATATCTTCCTCTGGGAAATCGGCTCTGCTGCTCAGCCGGTCAACCTCACGCCGGAAGGCGGCTACCGCGACGAAGATCCCAAATTCTCATTCGACGGCAGCAAAATTTGCTTCAAACGCAACGAACACCTCTGTGAGTATTACCTCTCCGAAAACGCCCTTAAGGTGGTCACCAAAGGCGATGACGATTCTTTCGGTATGCCTTACTATACCGTCGACGGATCGTCCGTCGTGTTCGGAGGCGGATCCGGCAGCGGATCCTACATAGGACTTTGCAACCTCCTTACAGGCAGCACCCGAGTGCTTTACGACAAACCCGGCACGGTGGAATACTACCCCATCACGATCGACGGTTCGAGCTTCTACTATACCCAGAACTACTCTGCGTCCAACCACGCCGATCAGCTCTTCAAGGGATGGTTCGACGGCAGGGCTTCGGTTTCACTCGCCTTCAACAGGTCCGATGCGGACTATTCCGATGCCGCCCCGGTGTCGGCCGGTTGGCTTTTCCTTGTCTCGACCCGCTCAGGCGGGAAGGGCAAGTACGACCTCTACCTGGCTCACGAAACCAGCGGCGCCATCTATTCTCTGAACACTTACAACACCAGAATAAATACCTCCCTCAATGAACTTGGTCCGTCTTACACGACTGCTCGCTAGTCTCATAGTTTTCAGTTTTGTTGCATGTACCCCCACCCCGTCGGTCCGCTGGATCGAGGGCGCACCGGGCGAAGACGGCAAGGCCGTGCATTGTATCGAGATAATCGGCCGGATGCCCGCCGAATGGACCGTGTGGTTCAGCATGTTCCCGCAAGGGGTGAAGGCCACCAACGGGTCGGACGCAAGCCTCGAGGAGTATCAGGCCAACCTCCACCGGATAGTTTCAGACGGGCCTGTTTCCGGCGACACGGTCAGGGTATGGTACCGCAGTTCGCCCCTGAAGCGCCACAGCTGGGCTCCCGAAGGCTTCGTACTGCAGACTCCGGGCGGCCAGAAGCCGCTGAAGGTTTCGTACGAGTTTCTGCCGCTGGAGTCCGACGGCGACAAATGGTTCGAGTGGAACGCCGCCCACGCCGCTTCCCCGGATGTGAGCGCATCGATGATTATCCCCGTACCGAAGTGCTCTGAGGCTCCCGCCCACGTCCGCGGCTGGTACCGCCTCACCGTCTCCGAAGACGGAGTCAATGTCGAGGCCGACGATCCCGATGGCTGCTACTATGCCGAACTGACGCTAGGGCAGCTGCGCGCCAACTACGGCGGGACGCTGCCTCCGATGGTGGTCGAAGACTGGCCGGACTACGAGTACCGCGGGTTCATGCTCGATGTTTCCCGCAATTTCACCTCGAAGGACAATGTGTTGCAGCTCATCGACGTGCTCTCGCGCTACAAACTCAATGTGCTTCACCTCCACCTCGCCGACGATGAAGGCTGGCGGCTCGAGATCGACGGCATCCCCGAGCTCACTTCCTGCGGCGCTTTCCACTCGCTCGACTTTTCGAAGCATCTGCAGCCTTCGTACGACGGGTGCGCAGATCCTTCCGCTCCTGCTCTGTCCAACGGCTACTACTCGAAGGCTGATTTCATCGAGATTCTCCGCTATGCGGCCGATCACCACATGAGAGTGATCCCCGAGTTCGACACGCCCGGCCACAGCCGCGCCGCCATCAAGTCCATGCAGGCCTACGAGCGCCGTACGGGCGATGCCTCCATGAGGCTTCAGGATCCTGCCGACGATTCGAAGTACTACACGGCGCAGGGCTACACCGACAATGTAATGAGCGTGGAACTCGAGTCGGTCTATACCTTTATCTCACATTTGTTCGACAGTGTATCCGCCTTATATGAAGAGGCTGGAGTCGAGATGCCCTGCATCCACATCGGCGGCGACGAGGTCCCGCGCGGAGCCTGGCACGGACGCGACCTCCACGAATACTTCCTTGGTAGGGTAGCGCAGATTGCCCTGGATAAAGGGATCAAGATCTCCGGCTGGCAGGAAATCGCTTCCTGCAAGGATCCTGAGGTCTCGAAGCTTCTTCGCAGCGTCGCATTCACGACCAATGTCTGGCTTACAGCCTGGGGCGGAGAGAATCTCCCCTACGAAGTGGCCGACAAAGGTTTCCCCGCCGTTCATTCCGACGTGCAGTACACTTACGCCGACCAGGCGTATTCTTCCAACAAGCAGGAGCTTGCCCATAGCTGGGCCGGCTATATCGATGACACCCGTTCGTTCAGGATGCCTCTTCGGGAGCACCCCGGCATCATCGGCGTCCAGGGACAGATTTGGACCGAGACCGTGCGCTCGTTCGACGATCTCTGCTACGATATCTTCCCCAAGATGCTCGGAGTCTTCGAGAGAGCATGGAACCGCTCTGCCCGCTGCACCGAAAACGAATTCTATTCTGTGATTGTCGCCCGCGAGATGCCTTGGTGGGCGGAGCGTGGCATCGCGTTCCATATTCCCCAACCCGGCCTGCGCGTCGTGGACGGTCAGCCCGTGACGAATTCCGCCATCCCCGGCGCTTCAGTGAAGGTCTCAAAAGACGGCGAACGCTGGTCCGCCCGCGCCTCCTACCTCGGCCGCACCAGCGTCTCCACTACCGCAAGGTAGCCAGCCGGCACGCCCCCATCTAGGTGATACACCGGCGTTTGATGTATCACCTTAAAAGTTTGTATTAAACTACTCGACAAATTGGATATGTCTCAGTATTGCTATCGCCCTGCCTGGATTCCATCAAGGACCGTATTCCATTCACCCCAATTATGCTCATCATCGTCCTGAATATGAAAGGAACTATTAGCTATGCTATCAATACTGATTTGAGTAGAAATGGTTCTAGCCATTGAGGATTCATTTGCTGGAATATAAATATAGAGGACTGCATTCTCGATTCCAGGAGTTCTTTCAGACGTCCAATCCCAATCCCATATAATAGGACTTCCATTTGCAGTAACATCGTATATCTCACCTGGAATGTCATCTATGATAAAACGGCTTCTGATTTGGTAGGTTCTCATTGGCCATGTGGTTTTTGTCCTATAATACATAAACTCGAATGGTACATCATACCTATCACCATCTGCCGAAATTTTCAGATTATGATAATCGTCATTCTCTTCAAACTTCGGTTCAAACCATTCAGTCGGGAAACAAGATGTCGCCAAGCACAGAGTTAATAATATATATAAGATTTTTCTCATTCAAAATCCGATTTATCGGCGATAAATATACTACTTTTTCGGCGATGTTACTATAATCCCCCTGCGGATGATACATTTGCCGTTCCGATAGGGCTTGTCCTCGGAGATGTTGAGGTTTTTGAGATAGGTGTAACTGACCCCGATGGCGTCCTTGTTCCACACTTTCTCCATTCGTTTCTCTAATCGTCGGAGACCCAGGTGTTTACAGGACCCCTAAAATAAACAAAGCAACCCTCGGATTCCTCCGAGAGTTGCAGCAGGGGTGCGATGTGGGGCTCGAACCCACGACAACCAGAACCACAATCTGGTGCTCTACCAACTGAACTAATCGCACCATGTTCAGATAGGACTGCAAATGTAGAGATATTTTTCGAATTTCCAAATATCCCCACAAAGCAATAAGTGTGATGGACTGCTATTTTCTGTCAAGGGGCCTTACTGGCTTGATGGGCTTCGGAGCCTGCTTCCTGCCAAGTTGCACGACGGTGACTCCCTCTGACGCCGACTCCTTCTGGCACTTGTCTTCTGCATTCACTATTTCAACTTCCTTGCACTCCTGCGAAACATCGGCATGATCACACTCCGCCTTAGCGGGAGCGTGACTGCACTCTTCTCCGCGCGCCATCTCATCACACTCTCCGTGATTGCCCCCGGCGCAGCAATCCTTCTGCACCATCTCTGTCGAATCCTTAACGCAGCCTTCCTTTCCGGACTCCTGCGTCTTCGATGCCCTGCGCGGTCCACAGGCCGCCACACACAGCATCACCATTGCAATAAACAGTATTCTTTTCATAACAGGACAAATATACAAATTTATATTCACGCCATCCCCTCCCGCTGAGCAAAGCGAACCCTCGCGTGTAGCAGGCCAGTCGCACTGCCTCAACGGTTCCGCGCGAGTGGCGCGAGGGCCTTGCGCCCGGGCAAAGAATTCCGGTCGGCGGGAGCGGAGGTTTTCGGCAGTTACCTTGGTATGCCGATCACTCAAGTCAGGCTGCTCGCACTCGCAGAACATGTCAATCTCGCCGAACCGCCCCGGTAACTGCCGGAAATCCGACGAAACCACCGAGCCCCGCGGACACTCACGCACGCGACTTGCTAATCGCGTAGGAGTGATGGTAGCACCCTCGAACTACGATGATTGTCGCGGCCGAATGTGGTAGCACCTTAGAACCCTGACGGCCATCTCTTTGCAGTGAGGGTAGCCCTTCCGCACTCAGCGCCCTTTTCCGTTAGTCAATCGGCCATTTTACTGACCAAATCACTTTCGAAGACCCATTCCGTCAGCAAATTGGGCATTTTACTGACCAAATCACCTTCGAATACCCATTCCGTCAGTAAAACAGCCGATTTACTGACGAACTTCCAAGGAAGCGTGCTTACCACCCCTTTGCGGATGGGTGGTAAGCACGGTCCTGAACCTGCAGGGGAGAAAAAAGCGCCAGATCGCGCTGCGCCGAGCTCGTCGGGGCGGCT
>CAMNNY010000136.1 GCA_946546175.1 uncultured Bacteroidales bacterium | reverse complement strand
GAGATTGGGAAATACCCTCGCCTTACTGAAGTGGGCGGCTGGCGCACCGAATTCGACGGTTCCGTCCACGGAGGGTTCTACACTCAGGACGAAATCCGTGACGTAGTAGCCTATGCCGCCGAAAGGTTCGTCACGGTAGTCCCAGAAATCGAAATGCCCGGCCACAGCCTCGCTGCCATCCGGGCCTACCCCTGGCTTAGCTGCACCAAAGAGCAGATCAGCACTTTCTATACCTGGGGCTCTCCCGACATAGTCCTTTGCGCAGGCAACGACAGCACCTACACCTTCCTCGAGGATGTGATCGCAGAAGTGGCGGAGCTCTTCCCCGGAGAATACATCCATATCGGAGGAGACGAGTGCCAGAAGACCAAATGGCGCAACTGCCCGGTCTGCCAGGCCCGGATCAAAGCCGAAGGGCTGAGCGCCGACGACGAATTCACGGCCGAAGAGAAACTCCAGAGCTATGCCGTGCGCAGGATGGAAAGCATCCTTGCGAAGTATGGCAAGAAGCTAATCGGCTGGGACGAGATCCTAGAAGGAGGCCTCAGCGAAGGAGCTGCCGTCATGTCGTGGAGAGGTGAATCAGGCGGAATCAAAGCCGCATCCACCGGCCACGAAATAGTGATGACCCCGAGCAAGTCCGGAATGTACTTCGACCACTACCAGGGCGACAGCAAGGTGGAGCCCGTCACCATCGGCCACCTCAACACCCTCGAAAAGGTCTACGCCTATGACCCCGTGCCCGAGATCCTCGCAAAGGAGGGCAACGGGAAATACGTCAAGGGAGTTCAGTGCAACAACTGGTCTGAGTATATGTACGAGCCGTGGCAGCGCGAGTACATGCTCTTCCCGAGAGCATTCGCCCTCGCCGAGATCGCATGGACTCCGCTCAATCGCAAGAACTTCCAGTCCTTCCTCTCAAGGATGGAGCAGGCCTGCAAGAGACTCGACAAGGCCGGTGTCACCTACCATATCCCTATCCCCGAGCAGCCGGGCGGGTCCTGCAACACGGTTGCCTTTACCGACAGCGCCGTGGTCGAATTCACGACCACCAGGCCGATGACGATGGTCTACACCCTCGACGACAGCGCTCCGACCCCGACCTCAGACGTGTACGAAAAACCTTTTACAATTACGGAAGACTGCCGGATCAGGATTGCCGCTCTGACCTCTTACGGCAAGCTCGGCCCCGAGCGCCGGGTCCACGTGGAGAAGCAACCTGTCCTTCCCGCAACCGATCCCGCAAATGCACAGAGCGGCCTGAAGGCCCGCCGCACCGACGGCAGGTTCACAAGTTGGGCCGAGACCCCGGGCGACACGCTTTGGACCGAAGTCAGCATCGGCAGGCTTCGTGAGCTCGCATCGCTCGAGCAGTTCGACCGCAACATGCCCGACTCCCTGAAGTTCTACGCCGCATGTGCGGAAGGCTATTTCCGCGTGGGCGAGACCGGAATCTACCGCTTCAGTTCCGATGCCGACTGCGTCTGGTTCGACGACCTTCCTTTCGCGCTCATCGACAACGGCACCGCAGTCAAGCGTTACTCCCACGAAGACATTGAACTTGTCCTTGAGGCAGGCCTCCACAAAGTTAAGGTCGGCTTCATCTACAATGTTGTCGGCGGCTGGAACTCGCTCAGGAACAAACCCGACGTCCTCATCCGAAAGAAGGGGGACGAAAAATGGACATCTATCCTAATTTACTAATAACCCCAGGAAAAAATGAAAAAGTTTTCTCAGTTTCTCCTAACAGTGTTAATGCTTGGGGCGTTCAGCGTCCAGGCATTCGGTGCGCCCGCAGATGAAGTCTCGGGTACCGTCAAGGACTCAAAGGGGAACCCCGTAATCGGCGCCATGGTGGCAGACGAGGCCCAGAAGGCCTACACCATGACCGATCCCGACGGAGCCTTCTCCTTCGCACCGACTACTCCGCGCATTACGGTTTCATGCCTCGGTTATGTGACCAAGACTCTTACCGTAAAGCCCGGCCAGAATGTCAGCATCGTCCTCGACGACGACAGCACCCTGCTTGAGGATGCAGTCGTTGTCGGTTACGCCGTGCAGTCAAGGGCAAACCTCACCGGAGCCGTGTCTACCGTCGATGTAGGCTCGCAGATGGCCGGACGTTCAATCCCCGACGTCGGCCGCGGTCTCCAGGGTGCGGCAGCCGGTCTGTCCGTCACTCTCCCCGACGCTGAAGTCGGTTCCGACGCACGCATCCGCATCCGCGGTGCCATCGCCTCGATCGAAGGCGGCGCAAGCCCGCTGATCCTTGTCGACAACGTAGAGGTCCCCTCCCTCCAGGTTGTCAACACTGACGATGTAGAGTCGATTTCCGTCCTCAAGGACGCCGCGTCAACATCCATCTACGGAGCCAAGGCAGCCTTCGGCGTAATCCTTATCACCACCAAGAAGGGAGCGAAGACCGACCAGGTCACCGTCTCCTACAACGGTATGTTCTCTTTCGAGAACCTCGCCAAGGACTACGACATGGCAGGTGTCAACGGCCTCCAGTACATGCTCGATGCAGCAGCCCGTTCGAAGGCCAGCTTCAGCACAAGCGCAGCCAACGATCAGCGCACCCCGGGCAAGTACAACTACGACGGAGTCAAGGCCGGATCCTACTTCTCGACCGACATGGACGCCATCGCCCGTTCGAGGGAATGGTGGGCCAAGTACGGCAAGGGCGGCAGCATCCGCGAACTCGGGCCCAACGACCCTATCGTCTACGGACGTGACTGGTACTACAGCGGCGGCAGCAACTACGGTGTACGTATCTTCAACATCTACGATTACCTCGTACGCGAAAACGCTCCCTCCAACCAGCACAGCCTCAGCGTGAACGGAAAGAGTGGCAACACCACCTTCAACATCGGCCTCGGTTACGTCTACCAGAGCGGTATGATGAAGACCACCACCGACGACTTCACCAAGTACAACGCCTCCCTCAAACTCGAGACAGAGGTCAACAAGTACATCACGCTCCGTGCAGGCCTCATGTACTCCTCACGCAACAAGAGGTATCCTCTCATCGCCGAGAGTACGTCTTACAGCCCCTGGCTGTATCTGTACCGCTGGTCGCCCGTATTCCCCTACGGTTACGACGAGAGAGGCAACATCTTCCGCGGCGTGTTCTCCGAGTCTACCCAGGCCAACACTGCCTCGATGAAGTACAACTACAACAACGTCAACCTCGGCTTCACCCTCCATCCGCTCAAGAACTGGAACATCGTGGCCGACTACACGTTCTCCAACCAGGAATACATCCAGACCCTTCCGGGTACGACCTTCTCGGCCGCCAACTGGAAATCCGTGACTCCTTCTCCCTATCTCGACGACAACGGCAACCAGATCTACGTCGACCACGACGGTAACTCCGTCGCTCCGACCGCAGAAGGAGCCGAGATGGCCTACTACTTCCCTTACCAGGAAGACTACGTGCAGAACGAAGACATCAGGTTCCTGGAGCGCAGCCACGAGAACTCATACCGTCATACCTTCAACGGCTACACCGACTACACCCTTATGCTCGGCGAATCCCACACTATCAAGGCAATGCTCGGTATGAACCTCTCGACTTATGACCGCGCCGGCCATACCGTCAGGGTGACCAACCTGTCGAACTACAAGAATCCCCAGTTCGCCTTCGGTACCGGTGTTTGGACCGGATCCGGAAAGGCTTCGTGGGAGTCGCAGCTCGGCTTCTTCGGACGTCTCAACTACAACCTCAAGGACCGCTATCTGCTCGAAGCCAACCTTCGCCGCGACGGATCTTCGAAATTCCCTTCCACCCTGCGTTGGGCTTGGTTCCCTTCCTTCTCTGCAGGATGGCGCGTAATCGAAGAGCCTTGGCTGGAATCCCTCAAACAGTACGTTTCCACCCTCAAGGTCCGCGCTTCCTGGGGTTCTGTCGGCGACCAGTCAGTGTCTTCGTCGCTCTACATTCCTCAGATCAGCACCGGTCAGAACTCCTGGATCGGAGGCAACGGCGCTCTGATGAGCTATGCCGGCACTCCTTCGACCGTGTCCGACTCGATTACCTGGCAGACTATCAAGACCGCTGACGCCGGTATCGACGCCCGCTTCCTCGACAGCCGCATCGGTATCACATTCGACTACTTCATCCGCGACACCGAGAACATGATCGTTCCGACCGACGGAGTCAACACAGTCACCTATGGCGCTTCAGCCCCGAAGGCAAACCTCGGTTCGCTGCGCACCAACGGCTGGGAACTCCAGATCGACGGTAACTGGCGCTTCCAGAACGGTCTCGGAATCAACGCAATGTTTCAGCTCGCAGACGCAAAGAGCCGCATCACGGCTTACGGCGACACCAAGAGCCTCGACAGCTGGTATGTAGGCAAGACCTACGGCGAGATCTGGGGCTTCAAGGCCGACAGACTGTACCAGTTCGACGACTTCGAGCTTGACGCCGACGGCAACCTCATCTACCGCGAGCTCACCGCCGACGACACCGACGACCCTGCCTGCATCGGCAAGGCATCGTTCATCCTCAAGCCCGGCCCCAACGGAGAGAAGCCCGTCTATCAGTCTTACTATGAGGGCAGCTCCTTCCACTTCGGCCCCGGCGACATCAAGTATGTCGACGTCGATGGAGACGGAGTGCTCTCCCGCGGAACTCAGACCACCGACGACCACGGCGACCTTGTCGTGATCGGTAATGAAACTCCCCGCTACGAATACAGCCTCAGGCTCGGCGCCGACTGGTTCGGCATCGACGTGTCCGTATTCTTCCAGGGTGTGGGCAAGCGTGAGATCTGGGGACAGGGTCCTATCGCCGTCGCCGGTTTCTACACCTCCGACGGTGCCATGGCCGCAAGCTTCGCAGACAACTACTGGAGGCCTGACCGCACCGACGCTTTCTATCCCGCTCCCTACAACATGGGCCGCGATACCCATGTCAACAGCTACAACTACCTCCGCAACGACCGTATGCTCCTCAACATGGCATACCTGAGGCTCAAGAACCTCACGGTCGGCTACACCCTTCCGGGCAAGCTTTCCCGCAAGGCAGGTATCTCCAAGCTGCGCGTCTACTTCACCGCTGAGAACTTCCTCACCTGGGACAAGCTCCGCGGACTCCCTATCGATCCCGAGTGTATCAGCGGCTACTCCATGTGGGGCAGCGGCTACGCACAGGGCTGGACCGGCGTCGGAACGCCTGTCTTCAAGACTGTCACCCTCGGAACCCAGATCAACTTCTAATCGAGACAATGAGTATGAAAAAGTTAGTATATGTTATGTTTGCCGCTCTTGCGCTGAGCGCATGCGACAAATTTGAGACACTGCTCGACCGT
Source organism: uncultured Bacteroidales bacterium (assembly GCA_946546175.1). Lineage (GTDB taxonomy): Bacteria > Bacteroidota > Bacteroidia > Bacteroidales > UBA932 > Cryptobacteroides. The sequence continues at coordinate 14,818 of CAMNNY010000136.1, read as the reverse complement.
CCCGCCCTCACCACCACCGTTGACAACAACTTCTGGAGGACGGAAGGTGATATCAGACTCTATGTAAACGCATTCTATCCCCTCTACTTCGAAGGCTACGGCACCGACTGGGACCAGAAATTCGCCCCCGTACGCGGCGGCACCGGCTTCTGCGACGACTTCACATCCGAAGGCACCCAGAGCCGCTTCGAAAACAAGGTTCCGACAAGCCGCGGATCTTCTTCCGAGAGCCGCAGCTGCTTCGAGCAGTACTACGGACCCAGCTGGGGATTCGGACGTATCCACAAGGTCAACATTCTGATCGACCGCCTCAAAGAGCACAAGGCCAACTTCTCTGAAGAAGCATACAACCACTGGCTTGCAGTAGCATACTTCTTCAAGATCTACGAGTACTCAGACCTGGTCGGCGTGTTCGGCAATGTGCCTTATTTCGAGGAGACCGTCCAGGACCTCGACTTCGACACCCAGTACAAAGACCGCGACAACCGTCAGTTCGTGATGGACAAGGTCTACGACATGTGTGATTTCGTGCTTGAGAACATGCGCGAAGACGACGGCGCCGACAACGTCAACAAATTCGTTGCCGCAGCCTTCATCTCCCGCTTCATGCTCTACGAAGGCACCTGGCAGAAATACCACGAAGGCGAGACCTTCACCCACAAGATCTTCACCGATGCCGAAGGTGGCGAGAGCAACAAGATTGGAAGCGGAGTCGAAAGCTACAAGACTGAGACCGTCTGCGACGCAGAGCACGCCGAGAAATATCTCAAGATGGCCGTCAAGGCCGCCGAGGTCGTAATGAACAGCGGCAAGTACAGCTTCTCCAGCAGCTTCAAGGACCTGTTCGTCTCCGAGAATCTCGCCGACAACAAGGAAGTCCTCCTCTACCGCCACTACGACGACGCTCTCGGCATCCGTCACCCTATCGGATCCTACAATGCAGGGTCCGATTCCGGCAGCAATGTAAACCTCGAGTACATCAAGGCGTTCAACTGCCAGGACGGAAAGCCCTACACGATCTCGTCGGTGACCGGAGCAAACGACTTCTCGATTGCGAACCTTGTGAAGACCCGCGATCCCAGATTCTTCGACTGCTTCTGGGGCCAGGCCAACATCAAGTCCAACACGATGATCTACTGCTACAAGTATGCTCCTTACGAGGCTCTCAAGAGCCTGTTCCAGGACAATGTCCGCCTCCCCAACTGGCAGGGCATCTACAACACCAGCGACGCCCCCATCATGAGGCTCGGCGAGGTGGTGCTCAACTGGATCGAGGCCAAGGCCGAACTGGCTGAGTCCTACGGCGGAGAGGCCATCACCCAGGCAGATCTCGACAAGAGCATCAACGCCCTTCGCGACCGTCCGCTCAGCACCGCAGCCGCAGCAGCCGGAGTCCAAAAGACCGCCCACCTGCAGCTCTCCGCTATCCCCAACGACCCCGTCAGGGACAGCGACGTGCCTGCACTCATCTGGGAGATCCGCCGCGAGCGCCGTATGGAGTTCCTCCACGAAGGCAGCCGTATCAAGGACCTCTACCGCTGGTACAAGCTTGACTATATGGACTACGACACCAACCCCGACAAGTATCTCGGTCCCTGGATCGACTGCGAGGCTGAACTCGGAAGCGGCGCCGGTGTTCCGGAAGTCAACAAGAACTTCATGAACCAGAGGGTCAACATCCTCTCAGTCCAGAAGGCCGACGGTTCGGTTGTCAAGTACAACGGCACCAACGCCGCCGACATGAAGGGCTACTACTGCGTGCGCAACGCATCCAACCGCGAGACCTTCTTCGACCGCTCCTACATGGCTCCTATCGGCCAGCAGCAGATCGACGATTACAACATGCGCGGATACGTTCTCACCCAGACCGAAAACTGGTAGCAGGGCATGAAACGGATATTCATCAGACAATCATCATAACTAACCATATTAACAACTAAAAACAATGATGAAACGTTATTTCTATCTTGCATTTGCAGCACTCGCACTGTTTGCATGCACAAAGCCGGATCCGAAGCCGGGCCCGGAAAAGCCAGATGGTCCTGACACCCCCGGTGAGACCACGGACGGCTACGAATCCATCTCCGTGATTCTCAAGGCCTCCAACCTCAAAACCGCGTGGGCAGAAGGAGACGAAATTCAGGTCTATTGCGTAACCAACGCAGGCGCCGACGTCGAGGCCAAGTACGTCCTCAGCGCAGGAGCCGGAAGCGCAACCGGTACCTTCAAGCCCGCTGCAGGAGTAACCGCTCTCGAGAAAGGCGGCAAAGACTACTTCGCAGCTTATCCTTACGACGAAGACAGGACGTTCGCCCAGCACAACACCTTCACGGCCGTGATTCCTTCGGACCAGACCGCCGCTATGCCGCTGTTCGCCCACGCAACCGACGCTGCCACCCTTGAGCTCAAGAGCTTCATGGGCGCCATCAAGTTCACCCTCACCGGCGATGCCGAGATCGTGAGCATCGGCCTCGAGGACAACAACTCCAACAGCATCCTCTCCGGCAACGTAACCTTCAATGCAAAGACCGGAAAGGTCAGCATCAAGAACAGCTCCGCAAGCAAGCACGAAATCAATTATGTTCTCGCTTCGAAGCTCACTCTCGACGGCACCTCCGATCCTATCATCATCGAAGTTCCCGAAGGAACCCTCGCAGCCGGTGGCAAGCTCACCGTGTTCGACCCTAACGGCAACGCAGCCGCAGTCATCGAAGTACCCGCCCAGACTATCGCAGCAGGTACTGTCAACGACCTCGGCAACTTCGCCTTCGAGGCTGTCAGCCAGACCGTCGACCTCAGCGTCAGCGGTACCGCCAACAGCTACATCGTCAACGCAGCCGGCGCATACAAGTTCAAGGCTGTCAAGGGTAACTCCAGCGACGCAGTTGCCGCTGCAGGCCTCGAAGTCCTCTGGGAGACCCGTTGCGACGACGCAGAAGTTGCAGCAGGCACCGTTATCAAGAGCGTGAATCTCGCAGACGGCTATGTCGAGTTCGAGACCGCCAAGCCTCTCGTTCCTGGCAACGCACTCATCGCCGCCAAGGACGCCGAGGACAATGTTCTCTGGAGCTGGCACATCTGGATTCCCGAGACCGCAATCGTCGACATCTCCGAAGACGAAGCATCGTTCTGGGCAACCGCAGTGATGGACCGCAACCTCGGTGCTCTCGTTGCTGCCGACACCCTCGGAATCGTTCCTAAGTCTTACGGACTCAGCTACCAGTGGGGCCGTGTGACACCTCTCATCCGTCCTGAATTCCTCGTCAGCGGAACAGCCCTCGCCGGCACAGAAGGTGCGCAGCCTCTCGATTACTGGATCGCACACCCGACTGAGATTTCTTCAGGTGTCGATAACAACTGGCTCAATGAGAACAAGACCGACCTCTGGGACAACAACGGCGAGAAGACAATCTACGATCCTTGCCCTGTAGGGTACAGAGTACCTCCTTACAACAACGAGTACAAACTGTGGATCAAGCGTGCCGACGAAGACTGGGCATTCAACCAGGAGCAGCTCTGGTTCTACTTCAAGGACACCAAGATAACCTTCCCTCTGTGCGGTTACATCGACGGAGGTGGAGCCTACACCAACAAGCACGGTATCCGCGCCCTCATCTGGAGTGCAACTCCGGGTCTTGGCGATGAGGAGCCCGTCCGTGGTTCTGCAGCATTCTTTGACCTGAGCCGCGACAGTGGCAAGTACTACTACCACAGCTACTTCAAGTACGCAGGAGGTTCCATCCGCTGCGCCAAGGAGCATTAATAGTTAACCCCACCAAAAGATGGGGGCCCCGCGCCCCCATCTTTTTTTAATAATTATTCAGGATTATGAGATACTCTGTTTTCGTCTCGTGCATTTTGCTCGCCGCCGGGCTTTCTTCGTGCATCTCATGCACCAACGAAAAAAACGGGCCTGTCGCCCCTATCGAGAAAAAAGCCGTGCCAAATGAAGACGGTTCTTACGGCGGGGCGCCGACACCTGCTGCATGGACCAATCCTTCTGATGCCCCGGTGATGGGCAGGGTCACAACCTACAAGCTGAAGGGCATCGTTGAACTCTCCGGCCTCTGCATCAGCAAGGACAAGACCTTCATGTGGGGAGTAGGCGATCAGGGTCATCTCTTCAAGATCAACTTCGACGGCACCTTCGAAACTCCCCTGGAGATAGGCGGCGACCTCGAAGATATCTGCATGGACCCTGAAACCGGCCACCTCTACATAGCCGGAGAGCCGGACCGCATCTACACGGTCAAGGCCCCGAACTACAACAAACGCGAGAAAATCGCCGAAGTCGCCGACGCTTCCGGCTACGAGAATTCCGGGCTCGAAGGCATCGCATTCTACAAGGGCGAACTCTATGTGGGCTCTCAGACCGGGGCCAATATCTGGAAGTATTCGCTCGACGGGAAGAAGACCATGAACAAGACGAGCCTGCGCACTGTCTGCCCTACCATCTCCGAAGTTGGAGGGATGTGCTATGACGCCGAGAGAGACCGCCTGTGGGTGATCGACTCCAACAGCAATTCCACCCGCCCGGAGTACCTTCCTTTCACGCTGTATATGTTCAGTGGCGATGCGAAGATAATTATCGCCAAGTACCCGATGAAGTCTTTCACCCAGAACAATCCCGAGACCGTATGCGTGGACCACGCCCACAACTGCATCTGGATTGCCGACGACTCCGAGACCTCCATCCTCCACAAGGTAGAATTCTCAAACCTGTAGCAGGGAAAATAATTCATCGAAATTACACTTAAAATGCTTATATTCGTAAACCGAAATCGGTAATCGGTTTATGAATCGTAAGTTATATGCTTATTTAGCGGCAAGCTTCACAGTCATACTGTGGGGGATGTCGTATATCTGGTCCGACAGGCTGCTCGATCAGAGCATACCGGTCGAGTATTTTGTCCCCATCCGAATCTTGCTCGCGGGGACCCTTCTTCTCGTAATCAACCTGCTCACGCGGCAGGACATACGCATCCGTAGGGGCGACCTGTGGAGGTTTGCGCTGCTGGCGCTGTGCATGCCGTTCGTCTACTTCCTCGCCGAGACTTACGGCATTCTGCTGACCGACTCCCCCACCGTCACCTCGCTTGTGATCGCCATGAATCCGGTGATTACGATGTTCGTGGGGCTGCTGATATTCCGCGAAAAATTCGGCGCTGCCAATATCGCCGGCGTTTTCATCACGCTGGGCGGTCTGTGGATGGTGATCTACACCCATACGGCCACTGGGAGCCACTTCTTTGTGGGGGTGCTGATTCTTTTTGTTGCCGTAATTGCAGAAGTGAGCCAGATAGCGTTCACGAAGCACCTTTCAGAAAGGTATTCGCCGTCGGTGATCGTGATGTATCAGTTCCTTCTCGGCGCGATATTCTTCGTGCCCATGTTTCTTACAAAAGGAATTGTTAACTTTGAACCGAGGCTGTACCTCGGATGGAGCGTTATTTATCCGACGCTGTCGCTGGCGTTGCTGTGTTCGGCCGCCGCGTTCACATCCTGGGCATACGCCATCAGCAAACTCGGAGTTGCCCGCACCAGCGTATTCCTCGCCATCGTGCCTATCGTCACTGCCCTGCTGTGCGTCATTGTAGGCGAGGAAAGACTCGGCGGGCTGCAGTGGGCCGGACTTGCCGTCGCTATGGTCGGCATTTATTTGACACAAAGGGAAAAAGCATGAAAATACACGTGACATCAGAAACGGGACGCCTGCGCGAAGTGGTACTTGGGCGCCCGGAATCCAACGGTCCGGCTCCGACTCCGGAACAGACCTTCGACGCCAAGTCCTATGAGTCGGCCTCGAAGGGCATCTACCCGCGCGACGAAGACATCATCCGCGAGATGGACGCTTTCGAAGCGGTGCTCCGAAAATATGGAGTTATAGTCCACAGACCGGATCCGGTAGAAGGATGCAACCAGGTTTTCGCCCGCGATGTGGGTTTCGTAATCGACGACAAGATAATAGTCTCCAACATAATCCCCGACAGGCAGGAAGAGATCGATGCTTATGGCTCTATCTACAGCCAGATTCACTACAAGCAGATCTACAACCTGCCCGAGGCCGTCCATATCGAAGGCGGCGACGTGATTCTGTGGAACGACCGCGTGTTCGTGGGGCAGTATGCCTTCAAGGATTACCCGCAGGTGAAGACAGCGCGCACCAACCGCCTGGCCCTCGACTACCTTGCGATGCTTTTCCCCGAGAAGAACATCATTCCGCTCAATCTCCGAAAGAGTGACACCGACCCCTATGAGGGCATCCTGCACCTCGACTGCACTTTCATGCCGGTGGGCCGCGACAAAGCTATCATCTACAAGGACGGCTTCCTCAATCCGCGGGACGCCGGCCACCTTGTCGACCTGTTCGGAGCCCAGAACGTGTTTGAGCTCACCAAGGAAGAGATGTACTGGATGAATTCCAACATCTTCTCGATCAGCGAAGACGTGGTGGTGGTCGAAGAGCATTTCACACGCCTTAAAGCATGGCTCGAGAGCCAGGGTATCACAGTCGAAACTGTCCCCTACCGCGAGATTTCCAAGATGGGCGGCCTGCTGCGCTGCTCGACGCTGCCGTTGCGTAGAGATTGACATAACCGAAAGGGGGAAGGTGCCCTCCGGGACCCTGGCCACCCGCGGCCAGTGAGCGGGAGGGGCCCACCGAAGGTGGGAGGGAAGAGCGAAGCGAAGGTCCCGGAGGACACCTTCCCCCTTTCGAGAGATACTACAACGATATGACAAAATTAGTAATGGTTGCCTTCGGGGGCAACGCGCTGCTGAGGGCAGGTCAGAAAGGGACCTTCGCCGAGCAGATGGCAAATGTGGAAGAGGCCTGCAGGGGCCTGCTGCCGCTCCTGGAGCAGGGCTGCGGCCTCGTGATCGGCCACGGCAACGGGCCGCAGGTGGGCAACGCCCTGCTGCGCCACGAGGCCGGCGCCGCACAGTTCGGCCTGCAGGCCATGCCGATGGATTTCTGCGGAGCGGAGACCCAGGGCTCGATAGCATATATGATCGAAACCGCGATGGAGCGGGTACTTAAGCAGGCCCGCATTAGTAGGCCGGTGGTGTCGCTGGTGACCCGCGTGGAGGTTGCTGCGGACGACCCTGCTTTTGAGAATCCGACCAAACCGGTAGGACCGTACTACAAGGAGTGCCCTTCGGATGGAGCGACTTACCGCGCGGACCCGGCAGGACGCGGCTGGAGGAAGGTGGTCGCATCGCCCAAGCCCCTCGCAATCAGCAACATCGAGCTCATCGAGCAGCTCGCCCGGCAGGGGTACATCGTCGTCTGCACGGGCGGAGGAGGCATCCCCGTCGTGCGCGATGAGAACGGCCGTCACGGCGTGGAGGCGGTGATCGACAAGGACCTCGCCTGCTCGCTCGCGGCCGCGAAGATGCACGCCGACGAGTTCAGGATCATGACCGACGTGCCGAAGGTTTGTATCAATTTCCATAAACCCGGCGAGAAGGCGCTCGACCGCCTGACGCTCGACGAGGCGCGCAAGTACCTGGCCGACGGCGAGTTTGCCGAAGGCTCGATGGCCCCGAAGATCCGCGCCGCTATCAGTTTTCTGGAAAGCGGCGGCAAAGAATGTATCATAAGTGAAACAACAATAACATCATGCTGAACCTCAAAAACCGCAACTTCCTTAAGTTGCTCGACTACACACCCGAAGAAATCCAGTATCTGCTCGATCTCGCAGCACAGCTCAAAGCCGACAAAAAAGCCGGACGCGAGCAGCAGCACCTCGTGGGCAAGAACATCGCTCTCATCTTCGAGAAGACCTCGACCCGCACACGCTGCTCATTCGAAGTGGCCGCCCACGACCAGGGCGCACACGTGACCTACCTCGGCCCTACCGGCTCGCAGATCGGCGTGAAAGAGTCCATGAAAGATACAGCGCGCGTGCTCGGACGCATGTACGACGGCATCGAGTACCGCGGATTCGCTCAGACCATCGTCGAAGAGCTCGGCAAATACGCCGGCGTCCCCGTGTGGAACGGCCTTACCAACGAGTTCCACCCGACCCAGATTCTCGCGGACTTCCTGACTATGCGCGAGCATTCCAAGAAGCCCCTCCAGCAGATTACCTATGCGTATCTGGGCGATGCCCGCTACAATATGGGCAACTCTCTGCTCGTAGGCGGCGCGAAGATGGGCATGGACGTCAGGATCGTAGCGCCCAAGGCCCTTCAGCCGGCAGCCGAACTGGTGGCTGAGTGCCGCGAGATCGCCGCTCAGACAGGCGCGCGCATCACCATCACCGATGATGTGGCCCTGGGAGTCAAGGGATGCGATTTCCTCTACACCGACGTGTGGGTCTCGATGGGAGAGCCCGACGAAGTGTGGAAAGAAAGGATCGAGCTTTTGAAACCTTACCAGGTCAATGCAGCCCTTATGGCCAAGACCGGCAATCCCGACTGCAAGTTTATGCACTGCCTGCCGGCATACCACAACCTCGAGACTAAGGTCGGACGCCAGGTCTTCGAGAAATTCGGCATGGACGGAGTGGAAGTGACCGAGGATGTCTTCGAAAGCCCCGCCAGCATCGTCTTCGACGAAGCGGAGAACCGTATGCACACAATCAAGGCCGTGATGGTAGCTACTCTCGGCGCGTAACTTAGCGCCGCGATTGACTGAATGTTATTCCATAAATGGGCATTTTGCTCATTTATGGAATAATTGTATTATCTTAGGGGCAATAATCCATATATAGTTGATTAATAACCCAATACAGCCACTTATGAAACGATTGCCTATTTGCCTTCTGGCCGTGATTGTGCTGCTCTCCGGGTGTTCCGAGATACGGTCTTGGAAGCGCGAGAAGATCACGGATCCCGAGCAGCAGCACGCCCTGCAGACCCGCAGCGCCGAGGTGCCGATAGACTCACTCTTCACCGAGGGAGCGGCCAAGCTGGTCCTCAGCCCATTCAAGAGGATCTCATTCGCGAAGTTCCGCGACGACTACAAGGCCACTTATGCTGTGTCCGAAGAATCTCTTCAGCGAGAGAAGTACGAAAAGGCTCTCATCCGCGGCAAGGCGGGTGAGGGCAAGAAACTCGACGAAAAAGCCGCGAAACGCAAGGCTGCCAAAGCTGGCAAAGATGTTCTGAGTCAGTATGAGATAGGCACTTACGACCGTCTGGATTGGACCATAGAAAATATGCCGGCTGCGGACTATAGCCCCGGGCTGACACTGCTATTCGGTATTCTGCTCGCGCTCTTTGCCGTGGTGTTCATCATCAAGGTAATATTCACCTTCATAGTAACCCCTAAACGTTGACAGATATGGCAGATTACATCAGGAAAGAGCATCTCCAGATCGACGGAAACATCACGGAGAGGGTAAGAAGGCTTATCAATGCGTATGCCGCAAAGTCGGCAGGCAATCCCTTCGGCAGCTTCGGCGACGAGATCACCATCACCAACTACGAATACAGCCCCATCTACGGAGCCCGTTTCAGCAGCCAGTTCGACAAAAGGAAAGTTACAGCGGCACTGCGCCCCAACCGCAATCCCGGCAAGTACGGCCGTTCCGCTCAATACACGCGCCCGGACACAGTGTATGTCTGGGATTTCGCTCTCAACACGGCGTCGAACTTTACCAACAAGAAAGAGACCTTCGAGGTGCAGGGCTCGCACCGCGAAGAGACCTGTCCTACCTGCGGCGGTGGTGGCAGGGTCACCTGTTCTCACTGCGGCGGCAGAGGGACGACGCCCTGCTACCATTGCAACGGTACAGGCCGCGTCTCTTACTCATCTTATGAGCAGACCGGTTACCGCAAATATAGCGACGGCCACACCGAACCTATCTACGGCAATGTGACCCGCTACAAAAGCTGCTCGTATTGCGATGGCGGAAGGATTGAATGCCCACATTGCAACAACGGTCTCGTCACCTGCTCCCTTTGCGAAGGCCACGGCAGTATAGTGCGTTTCCTGACGATAGAGCAGACTCTCGAAGCTGTCCACACTATCAAGTTCTTCCACGACTCCAAGATCCTGAAAGTCGCGGAAATCGCCGACACGATGGCCAATCTGCCCGCAATCGCTCTCTTCCAGGACAAAGGGAAGTCCCTTGACAAAGGCATCTACACAGAAGACTCCGAGATAGCATCGGCGATCGACCGCGCCGTGGGCGAGCACGATTCTAATGTGGATAGCGGAAGCCACATCCTGTTCCAAGAAGCAGTAGTCACCAGGGTAGACTTGTACTGGGTAGACTACAACTACAAAGGCAAGCACTACTACGGCGCCATCATCGGGGACCGTTTCTACGACGGACTCTCGCCGCTGTCGGAATACGCTTTCAAATTGGTGAAGAAGGCCAACAAGCGGATCGGCGGACTCGGCACGGCTAACGCCCAGAAGCTGCTGGATGAGGCCAAGACACTGAGCGTGTACGGGCTCTCCACCGAAGTCAAAGACATTCAGGGAGTCCTCACAGTGCAGTTTGACAAACTCTACTATTTCGGGGTCAGCCTGATGTCGTGGATAGTCATCTTGTTTGCGACACCGTTTGTGTTCAACTTCTACGACACGTTCAATCCGGTGCTGAAGTATGCACACTTCGTCAACGACCCCAACTGGGCGCCATTCGGAGCGCTGCCCGGCATCCAGAGCGTAATGTTCATCATCTTGATGATGATTCTGGCCAGAGTGCTGGCAGCCCGCGGTCACGACAGGCGGCACCATACGGTATTTGGCTACGTGTTCAGCGGGCTTGGACTCTATCTGCTGGGCGCCCTTGGCATACTTGTGCTCCTGTTCGGGCTCAATTTCCTGGGCGTGAGCATAGTCTCCGGCTGGATAGGGTTCCTCGCCTGGAAGATTATTCTCGTGGCCTTGGCGATAATCATATTTGCCGGCGCTATCATTGTTTGGGTAATCAAGAAACTCATCGGCCTGCTCGTAGCCCTCTGGCATCTGATATTCTAAAATATGAGTAACGCACAACAGGGCGCCTGGAGGCGCTACAATATCTTCATCTCCTCCACCTTCAAGGATATGGACTTCGAGCGGGACGTGATCAAGTTCCGCGTGATTCCTGCGCTGAACAGGCGCCTGCGCGACCGAAGGGTCGAGCTTCAGGCGATAGACCTCCGGCTCGGCGTGAACACCTCCAATATGAGCGAGGCCGAGAGCGAGCGCAAGGTGCTGTCCGTCTGCACCAGCTGCATCGACAGCGCGCGCCCTTTCTTCATCGGCCTCATCGGCAAACGCTACGGTTGGATCCCTCCCGTCGAGCGCTGGAATGAGTTTATGGCCGGCCTCAGCGACGAAGAGCGCGAGATCCTCGCCGACACGGCCGGTTGCTCCGTGACCGAGATGGAGATAGTCTACGGAGCACTCTCTCAGGGTAGTTTCGACACCTCGCACGTGCTGTTCTACCTGCGCGACGACTCCTCATATGAGGGTTTGCCCGCTGAGCAGCTGCCCACCTTCTGCGATTCGGACCCCTACAACCTCCAAAAGCTCGCCGCTCTCAAAGACAAAGTAAGGAAGCTCTTCGGCGAGCGCGGAGGCGAGGACGACCGCTGCACTTCCTACCATCTGAACTATTCCGACGGCCATTTCAGCGGAGATGAGTTCGAGCGTATTGTCACCGAACAGCTCGCCGCACAGATCGAGGCGGAGACAGCCCGCGAAGAGGAGGAAGGCTCTTCCACCTGGTGGGCGCAGGAGAAGGAGCTCGAAGAATCCACCCTGCTCAGGCTCCTGCCGGGCTCGATTGAGCTCGATGTGTATGACGAGGAAGACGCCCCTGAAGAAGGGGAAGACGATTCGTCGGACGTGGCAATCTGGTATGTGCAAGGATTCGGAGCCAGCACGCACATGGCCCAGGACTATGTGCAGTGGGAGGAAGACAGCGATGTGATACGCCTACTGGGCGTGTTCGGCCTGTCTGAGTACAGCCGCTCGATGCGGCCGGTGCTCGCACGCTGGATCCACGAGCTTGCCGGAAAGGTAGGGCGGGAGGATATTCCCGACGACGAGCAGCTTCTTGGCAAAATGCCGCAGACAGAGCTCTACGGCCTGTTTGAGAATTTGGTCAAAGAAGCTGCAGAAGACAACTACCTGTACATCTACCTCGACGACGTGGAGGCCCTGGAGACCACCTCGCCCAAGGATCTGTATATGACCTGGCTGGACCACGTGAAAGACGACGTCAACGTGATGGTCAACCTCCAGGACGGATCGGAAGCCCGCGAGAAATTCCTCGAGCAGCACTCTTATCTGTCGAGCAAGCTGATGCTTGGAGTCGAGGCCGACAAGGATGCCGCCCTCGAACTCATCGAGAACTACGAGAAGACCTATTTCCTCGAACTCCCCGAGAAGATCAAGAAACAGATGCTCAAGAGCGTCGGGGGCAAAAAGACACTTGCTCCCCTGAAAGTCCACAGCGTCTTCCGCATCTTCGAGTCGCTTACCCAGGAGGATTTCGCACAGATCCGCGACCGACGTGGCAGTCAGATCGACGCAATCAACGGTTATCTCGAAGATCTTTGGAAGAAACTCCCGGAGACTCCTTACGACATAATGACTTTCATGTCCAATACCATCATGAACAACCTCGGCATAGGCAAGCAGATGCAGGAAGCCGTCTGGGCTATCGCATCGGCCCCGGGAGGTCTGAGGGAGAGCGACGTGGCGCATTTCGCCGGAGAGGACTGGGATGTGGTGCAGTTCTACAGGGCGATGAACTTCCTGCAGGACTTCTTCTACGAAGACCCTGCCCGCCACCTCTGGCGCACCAAGTATCTCACAAGAGTGGATGATGGCCTGGGGGCAGAACAGAAGAGGATATCGGAGTACCTGCTGACCCTCGACAAGAAGGATTCGCTCCGCGAGACTATGGGCCTCTACTTCGCCCTTGGCGGATGCGAGCCCTCGCATTTCGCCGGTTATGTGGTCGAAGGCGATTACCTCCACGGCCAGCAGATGAAGGATCTTACGGCTCAGCACGGCCCCCAGATACGCCAGCTGCTTCGCGAAGGTTTCCTCGACAGCGAGAACTTCAAGGACTACTGCCTTGCCCTCCCTGCCGGACAGCGCCTGCAGCTGATGCTCGACGTCATCACGGCTCTCGCCGACTTGCAAGAAGATAGGATGCGCATCCACGCACTGATGGCCGGATGGCTGGGCGACATCGATATCGACAGCCTTGGCGGGGTGGACTCGTTCGCCTTTGCGAGCATTCTCGCCGGACAGAGGGACAACGAGCCCCTGCTCGAAAGGGCTCTCGAAGCCGCCCGCCACTGCAAGCAGCTTGGGTTCGAGACATCCGACCAGCTGATATCGATGGTCACGAGCCTGCTTATATTACTTTACAGGCAGAATGGGAAGAACGACAAGGCCGATGCACTCCAAAATGGCGGAGCCGCAGACCATAACAGCCCCAAGGAGCGCTTCACGGCCCTATATCCAATGATCGCCCAGGCGGGGGCCGCTTCTTCCGGAGTCCGCAATACGATACTGAGAGAATTCTTCAAAAAGTACTACGAGATCGTGGATGAGCTCGAACTGAATGACGAGACTTTCGAAGCGCGGTTCAAGTCGTCGAAGCTCATAATCAACGCCTGTATGCTACTCCAGAAAGACGGCAAGCACGAGTGGATAATCATAGCCCTGATGGACTTCATCACATCGATGAGACTGTTCTATCTCGCGGGCAACTTCTTCAGTTATCCCGAATCGCTCGAGCTTTTCCTGCAGTTCCACATCATGCTCGCGACTGCCTGCTCCGGCTGGCTCTCAGAGAAAGGTCTGGCAAAAGACTGGGACGAGGATGGGCTGCATCCCATCCAGAGGATGCAGGCTCTCGCCACCGTGGCCACGGCTGAAGGAGCGGAACTCCTGAAAGACGCCGATCCCGACAATTCGTGGATAAAGGAGCTTCGCGGACCTCTTTCGGGGCTCATCGCCGGCACCGACGGCCTGAGAGAGGAGTTCTTCGACGAAGATTTTGGTCTTAAAGACATTGACAAAAAGATAAAAGACATTTACGATGAATTCCTTAAAACGGTTGATTGACCGCATACTCTCGCAGGGCGAGGGCCGGCAGCTTGCCTGGCTGGCAGGCATCGCGCTGGCGCTGTTCCTGCTGCTCGTGCTCGCAGGCAGCATCTGGGCCCTCGGCTGGACCGACATTCTCAACCTCTACCTCGACCCGGGCGGATTCCCCCTCGAGAGCAACAACGGCAGCTCGCAGGCTTCGCTCAACATCTTCAGCCTGCTGATCGCCTTCGGCGGCATCCTCGTGCTCAATGCGCTTACCGTCTCGGCATTTTCCAATGTGTTCGACAACATCTCGGAGAAATACCGCAAGGGCGAGAGGCGCTACAAGCTTAAGGGCCACTTGCTGATTCTCGGTGGCGGGCAGCAGCTCGGCGATATGCTGAGGGCCATCGGAGCCGACCGTCAGTTCGACGGCAAGGACATAGTCGTGATGACATCTTCCGACGTAGAAACGCTGCGCGAAGATGTGGAGACCGCTCTCGGCGACCAAGCCCTCTGCCGGCGGATCGTGTGGTACCGCGGCGAGCGCGACGGCGAAGACGACCTTCGGAGCGCCTGCGCCGACAAAGCATCCTTCATCTATATCATAGGAGAGGATGGGGAGGAGGCGCACGATGCCGCTTCGATTGCGGCGTTGGAGCACCTTCAAGCCATTTGCGCGAGAGAAGGCACTGCCATTCCGTGCTACGTCACGCTCGAGATGCACACGAGCCAGGATGTGTTTGGCTACCTCAAGGCTCCTGCCGAATCACGCCTTCGCGTGGAGATCGTGCATACGGGCGACTATATCGCCGAGCA
>CAMNNY010000135.1 GCA_946546175.1 uncultured Bacteroidales bacterium | reverse complement strand
GTGCGTGACCTCAACAACCCCGTCACCTGCAAGGAAGAGAATACCGCTACGGTCAAGCTCGGACTCCTGCTCAGTTCGGCAGTCAGTACCAAGGATGTCACCGTCAAGCTTGCCTTTACCCCTAAGGCCATGACCGTAGGGGCTAAGAGCTACGAAGCGGCTCCCGCCGGCTCTGTCAAGCTCCGCAGCGAGAGCGTCGTGATCCCCGCAGGCGTGAGTGAGTTCGACTTCCAGGTCGACCTCGACATGAACGGAATTCCGGCCGGCAACGACCTCTTCTCCGGAGAGATCGCCATCACTGGCGTTGAGGTCCGCAAGACTGCGAACCTCGACAAGGCCCGCGCCGATGAGTCAGCCGACGAGGTCTTGACCTTCATGCCCGTCACCGCTGACAAGATGAATGTCCTTGTAACCCGCACACGCAAGTAGTGATGAGAGTAAGGGTAATCATAGCCGCAGCAGCAGCGCTTCTGGCAGCGTCCTGCAGCAACTCCGCCATCGAAGGGCTCCGTCAGGAAAACGAAGCCCTCAAGGCCGAGAACCGTAAACTCTCGCTTGCCCTCAAGGAGTATGTGGAGCAGGTGGACTATATCTACAAAAGGCCCCGCGCCCCCAAGGTGGTAAAGCAGCCGCCCGTGCTCTTTACGGATATGCTTCTCTGCTACGGAGGCAGCCCCAACAGGGGAGAACTCAACGTCTGGAATGCCGAACGTTTCGCCCCGTCGGTCAGTTGGACCGATTCCAAGGGCAAGGAGCGTTGGCTCTTCGACGGTTTTCTCGCAATCGAACCGCGTCTCTACGGCCGTTCCGGTGAGCCGGAGAATGTAGCGCTGGCTAACGAAGACCTCGGCGGAATGGCTATGAGCGGCCACAAGGAGCACTGGCAGGAGCTTATCGACTTCTGGATGACTCCGGGTAACGGCTTCTATGCCCTCGAGGAAGCTGTAGCGAATGCGGCGGCTAGACTTGGCAATCCGCCTTACAAACGCAAGGTGGTGATGAACCTGCCCGACGCCGTCATTCACGAATACTTCGAAGACCTCGATTCGCGTACGGCCTACTGGGGCTCGCTGGACGGCAGGGAACTCGACTTCGCCAATCCGGCCGACCGTGCCGCGGCCTGCCGCTGGTTCATCGACACGATGAATGAAAAGTTCCGCGCCGCCGGGTTCAAGTATATCGAGCTTATCGGCTACTATGTCCACTCCGAAGAGATCCCGACTCCTACCCGCGGCTGGCGCTGGGGCTGGAAGAGGCTCGACCAGTATCTCCCTATGGTGGCAGACTACCTCCACTCCCAGGGGCAGTATCTTACCTGGATTCCTTACCGCGAGGCTGCAAGTTACGACCGTACCGAGGAACTCGGGATCGACTACACCTGGATGCAGCCCAACTACTACTGGGAGGGCGACCGTTACCCGTGGGAAGGCTCCATGAAGATGATTACCGACAACGGTATCAGCATGGAGTTCGAATTCGACGACAGGCTTCTTGGCTCTTCGCGCCCCACTCAGGAGCAGAGGCGCAGGTTCTCTCTCTACATCGAGAATGCCAAGAGCAGCGGCCTCTACGGAAAGCGTTCGTTTACCTACTTCCAAGACCACGACACTATCCGCAGGCTCGCTCTTTCGCAGGACCCCGAAGACGCTGCCCTCAGGGAGGAATTCTTCTCTTTTGTGGCAGGTAACCCCTTACGTAGAAAAGTAGTTAAATGAAAGTAAGGCCGACCATGATACTCACATCTCTTATTGCAGGGGCGATGCTTCTGTGCTGCAGGCCTGCGCCCGATCCGGTCTCGCCCGACGAGAACAGGCCGGTGGCAAGCGTCACCGTCGAAGTTCCGGGCAGTACGTCCGTGAGCCTCGTGATCAAGCTAATCCATGCCGAGCGGGTGTGGCTTTTGGCCCTCGGATCCGACGCTTCAGCTCCTTCGGCTGAAACCGTCAAAGCTTCCGGGACATCGCTGCCCGCTGGCCAGGGAACACTTCCCGGCCTGAATCCTGGTAAGACCTATATACTCTATTATTGTCCGGAGTCATCTTCCGGCAAGCTCGGAAGTGTGTCTTCTCTCGAGTTCAGGACCATCTCCGTCGAACCTTATTCGTGGGAGAAGTCGCGTGACGGTATCCCGTTTTTCGCGCAGACGGCCCTGATCTATGGAGGCGGCCCTCGCAATCCGAAGTACTGGACCCCCGAGCGCATACGTACCCATGTCTCTTGGACAGACCCTGAGACAGGGGAGGAGAAGTGGCTGTTCGATGCGTTCCTGATGTTGGAAATGCGCACGCCTTCCAATAACCCTCCCCACGCGCTTGCCATTGGCATCAAGGACTGGTCTGATCCTTCCGTCGCAATGCTTGCCGCAAACCAGAAAGACGCATCGGAATGGCTTGACTACTGGTTCCTTGAGAACAACGGCTTCAGGGCTCTCGATCAGGCGGTAGCTGAGGTGACTTCGCGTATCGGTCCCCCTCCCGTTACTCCAAAGGTGATTGTTATGATGCCGGACATCCCTGTTCATGAGCGCTACAACGTCCCCGGTTCTTCAACCAAGTATTGGGGCTCGGCAGAAGGCAGAGATCTTGATTTCTCGATTGTAGCCGACAGGGTCGCGGCGTATCGCTGGTATGTCGACGAAGTCCGCAGCCGTTTCGATCGTGCCAATTTCCAGAACATAGAGCTCGGCGGTTTCTACATCATGAGTGAGGAACTTCCTTCAACGCGCTCCGGCATTGGCGGCAATGGCGGCGATTATGTCAATGGCATAATGCTCGATGGCTGGGAGGTCTATGCCAAGGCCTGGGACGACGTGTTCCCGGCGGTATCCAATTACATCCACCTCTTCAACGAGGCCGTCGTATGGGTGCCTTACCGCCGCGCAGCAGGCTTCCGCTATTGGAAAGAATTCGGCATCGACTATGCCTACATGCAGCCTAACCGATTCTGGGACACCAACAACGTCAATCCAATGCCGTCCTTCTTCTCCGATATAGCGACCTATAATCTGCTGATGGAGCTTGAGATTGACGACCGCGTGATGGTCCATCCCGTCGACGGATCCGACTCTTCCTACAAAGAGGGCGAGACCTACGAGACTTACCGCGCACGCTGGCGTGAGTATGTCGACGGTATGTTGGGCGCCAAGGTCTATGGCAACAAGCAGCTTGCCTACTATATGGGAGGCGATTCCTTCAACCATCTTCTCCAGAGCAAAGTCCCTGAGGAGCAGGCACTGATTAACGAACTCTGCCGCCTCATCGCTAACGACCCTCTTAAAGCCAAAAACAAATAACCTCTATATGATATGAAAAAGTTAATCAACGTTATTCTCGCTGCTGCGGCGGTACTCGGTACCTTCGCATGTGTGCCTGAGGAGAAGCCGGATACCCCCGACACTCCCCAAACGGTATTCGAGATTGACGATCTCGAAGCTCTTCCGGCCGATGCCGGCACCTTCTCCGTTGGAGTCAACACCAACGTCGCATTCACTGTGAGCGTGCCAACCGACGTCACCTGGCTCCGCTATGTTGAGACCAAGGCAGAAGCGCCTGCCGCTCCTACCAAAAAGACTGTTACCTTCGAAATCGATCTCAACGAAGCCGACGCCATGCGCCAGGCCCGTGTGAGCTTCCTCGATTCTGCAGGTGAGGTGCTCAAGAACTTCACCGTTATCCAGAAGGCGGGAGGCGGTATCGAATTCGAAGTCGAAACCCCCGCGGAAGTTGCTGTTGACGGCGATCTCGTTACCCTCTCGGTCAAATCCAACGTCCCCTTCGACGTTGTCCCTGAGGTTGAGTGGATAACGGTTCAATCCAAGTCTCAGACATCCATTGAACTCATGGTCGATTCTAACGGAACCACCGAAGCCCGCGACGGTGTTGTCAATTTCTTCCGTGAGGGCACTGACAAGCTTATCGGCACCATCACGATTCACCAGATGGAGCCTGCCATCATTATCAAGTCACCTGACGGCACTTCTGGTTATCAGAGTGTTGTCGTTGCCAATCTTGCATATCTTTCGCTTACTTCCGGGCCAGCAGAGATTATCTTTGCAAAGGGTACCCACGAAGGTGATTTTGTGCTTCAGTCCGGCAGCGTGCCTGTCACCATCACGGGTAACGGCGTCGCTACTCTCGACGGAACCATCGAAATCGACGGTGTTCAGGCCACGATCAAAGATCTCACCATCGCTCCTTCCAAGGAAGGTGCTCTCCCGATCTTCGAGACCAGCTACAATTACCAGCACGGAATCTTCGTCCATAAGGCCGGTTACGGCCTCCGCATCGAGAATGTCAAAATCGACATGAGCAATCTCGCTTCCGATGCAACCGGTATCTTCCTCCTCTCTGAAGGAGAGAAGGGCACTCAGACCGACATCATCCGCGGCTCTACCATTGACGGCGGTGCTTCTGGCCATCGCCTGATGCAGGCTTATGGTGCCAAGGTATCCATCACTGGCAACTCCTTCCTCAATCCTTATTCGAGCTATGCAGTAAGGATCGGCGAGTCCGGCGGCGACGTCCTCGTGTCGGGTAATACCTTCTCCGGTACCCCTGCCTGCGGAGTCCATTTCCATGGCCTGAAGAATTCCACAATCACTCTTGGAAACGGATCCAAGGACACCAACAAGTTCGGTGACATCGCTACCCCCTACAAGGCCAATTCCGATGTTACCGGCGACGGCAATACCTTCGCTCCTCCTGTAACATATTCCGACGGAGTCGTATCGATTGTTGTCGATCCCAACGCTCCCGCAACGCTTTCGCGCGTTTGGGGTAAGTACAACGGCTCTACCGGCGCATGGGACGATGAGATTACCGACTGCTCCAACTGGAACCGCAACGGTATTATCTCCGGCGACTATGTCTATGTACCTATCTGCGGCAATGAAGAAGGCAAGTATGGCGTGGCTGTGTTCGACCTCTACAACGGCACCTACATCCGCACCATCACCAACGGCTTCACCAAGGAAGGACGTTTCTGGACCAGCGGTATCGTCAAGATGGCGGGTTACGACAGCGACGTGATCTATGTCTGCAACATGGCAATGGGTGATTCCAACCAGGACCTCGTGGTCTACCGCATGATCGAGCCCGATTCGGAGGGTGTACCTACCAAGGCAGAAGAGGCTATGCGTTACACTGTCCCTGCGGGCGAGCGTTACGGCGACAAGATGACCTCGTACGGTACCGACGAAGACGGCCTCCTGTTGTTCGTCTCGTTCCACGAGAACAAGACCGATACCAAGAAGTATCGCCAGGAAGTCGAATTCCGTCTTACTTCCGGAGTCATCGGCTCCGAGCCGGACAACTTCTCCAAGGCCGATGCGTTCGGTAAGGGTGGCAACGTAACCGGAGGTGTATACATCTTCTCGGCCCACAATACAGGCGCCAACTCCACAAGGCAGGCTCTCTGGGCCAACAACTTCGACATGAGATTTGTCGTAGGCTGGTGGTGGGGAGACGCCCTCGACCAGTGGTACAGCTGTTTGATCGACAAGAACTCCGACTGGGGATCCGACCCCGGTTCTATCTTCACGAACGTCGGCAATTACGATTCCTGCTGCCTGGATCCAAGACTTGCCTTCATCGGCGGCATTCGTTACCTGACCTACACCGTGGTCGAGCAGGATGCCGACAACAGGTCAAGCGGTTATCTCCGCATGGTCAGGACTCCTGATGCTGCGGGGACTTCGGATTATGGCCTTCTCAATGCCTTCTGGGCAGTCCGCGACGACGATTCCGCATTCCAGCGCTACCCGATCGGCGACCCCGACGACTTCCTTGCTGTCGGCAACGAAGGCACCAACAAGACCGGCTTCTGCGACGTAGAGTACAAGGGTGAGCACGGCGAAGAGGTCTATATCCTCTCCGGCGTCACCTCCGCCGGTATGTCCGTCTTCAAGGTCGACTAGAGCTTATCATTTCGAAAAAAGGCCGTCCATTTCGGACGGCCTTTTTTGTGTATGCTGATGGATACTTACTCCTTCGGGTGAAGTTTCTTGTAGAATTTGGTGCCGGAGACGAGGGGCTTGAATTCCGACTTGCCAGCGTAGGTGGAGCGGATGTAACCTTCGCGCTCAACGCTGAACCTGAGATGGTGAGAAAGAAGGAATTTTTCGTGGGTAATTGTCACGGTCTCGAGCTGATCGCTGGGATAGATAATCGAGAGGCATCCCTGGACTTCCATCGATGTTCCGGGAGCTTCCTTGAAGAGGGCCTGGATAGACTCGAGGTTGGCAATTGCGTCGGTAAGATTGTCTCCGAGGGGGATGAAGAGTTCGGTAGCGGGATCGAAGACTACCTGGATGACCTCGTCGCCGACTCCGAGGTGGCCAAGGGCGAGGTAATACTGGCCGTTGTCGTTCATCTGCATCACTTCGAAGTTTTCCTCTCCGTCGTTGATCTCAACGGAAGTAATTTCGACTCTGGGGCGGAGTTGGGCAAATGCAGTAATTGTGAACACTGCAAGAGCGAGGGTTGCGAGAATTTTTTTCATGGTTTTATGGTGTTATAAGATAAAATGTCCGGGAATAACATATCCAATACCATGCCAAATGGCTATGACGGGGTACTGGTCGGCCATGGCGCCACGCGGTCTGGAATCTCCACCGTGCGGCTTACGTAGCCTTCTTCGGCGAAGATTTCGGGCTTTGCCGTGACTTCTCTGCCGTCGTGGAAGATGCGTTGAAGTCCCTTGTCGGTAAAGCTCTCCATGCGGTCGCGGTCGAGTGCGCCCGTGGTCAGGCACCACCGTCCGCCGGCGCTAAGGGCGGCAAGACGCTGCGAGGCGGCGCTGCGTGGCTCAGTCATCCCGACTACGGGATTAAGGAAGATGTCGGTCGAGGCGAGCAGACTCTGATAGCGGCGGGCAAGCACAGGGTTGCCGCTGAAGCGGAAGTCCACCGAAGTGCCTGTGCCGGAGAGCAAAGCTGTCTCTCCTCCCTGAAGAACGGAAATGCGGTTGCCGCAGCAGGCGAACTGCCTGCGGCGCATCTCATCCATCAGTTTGTCGACTATGGCTTCGTTCCCTTCGATGTCTTCTTCCGTCTCGAAAAGCTGGCTGGTGTATAGGTCGAAGAAAAGCCCTGTATGGAGCATATAGAGTGCGCGGTGCATTAGCAGGCAGCTGGTCGGCATCGATTCCTCGACTTCGACAATAGCCACGCTCTGCTTGTTTGTGATATCCTGTTCGGCGTAGAACAGGTCGTTCATGTCGCGGATAGTACGCGCCGGAAAGAGGATGAGATCTGCGCTCGAAGCGTTAACCGCATCCACAAGGATATCCATCTTGTTGTTGGGGTTGAGCTCGTAGTCAAACCCTATCAGTTGAATCTTCATCGTTGCAGCAAAGATAATAATAATCGTTATATTTGTGGAGATACACTTTATCAGGTATGCGGACAATTCATTTCAGACTGTTTGTTCTTGCGCTTGCACTTCTTGCCATTCCTTCCTGCGGGGGTGATCGCAAGGGTGGCGTAGATGTAGAAAACCCTATCATGGTGTCATCACCCAGACCCACAACGCAGATCGCTGGTGTCAAACTGAGCGATACCCAAAAAGGATTAGTGGAAGCAGGGCAGAAGATGTCGTTTGGCTTGCTTGCCCAGCTCTACAACGGCAGCAATGTCGTAGTCTCTCCCCTTAGTCTCCAGTATGCTCTCTCGATGGCGGCAAACGGTGCCGAGGGAGAAACCCTCGGGGAGCTCCTCGGCTTTTTCGGGGCTGACGACATCCACGCCCTAAATGCCTACAACACCATTCTGCTTGAGCAGCTTCCGGCAGTAGACCTCGATGTTGACCTCAGGCTCGCAGATGCCCTGCTTGTCAGTATTAATTATCCTCTCTTGCCGTCATTCCGTCAGGCGGTTGAGGAAAACTACTATGCTGCCGTCGAGAATGCAGACTTTTCGCAGCCGGAGAAAGTCGCGGCCAGAATCAACGAATGGGCCGGCCGGACGACAAACGGTTTCATAGACAAGGTCCTCGACCCGTCGGAGATTTCCCCCCTGACGGCAGCCTTCCTGATGAATGCTCTCTACTTTAAGGCAAAATGGGCGGGCAGAAAGCCTCTGTTCATCGAGGAATCAACCAGATATGAGGACTTCAGCCCCGAGGGCTCGAAACCGGTGAAAGTCCCGATGATGAATACCGTCGGCTGGCTCAAGTATGCCGAATGCCCCGGGTTCAAGGTGCTTGCGCTACCCTATGAGGGAAGCAAGTTCTATATGTATTTCATTCTTCCTGAAAGCGGCAACGATATGGACATCGTCCTGCAGACACTTCAGCGCATGTCTTGGGGCGAAATTGTGGCCGGTCTCAAGAACGATGCTGAAGTCCACGTCAAGATTCCGAGGTTCGCAGTCGAGAACAAGTACGACCTCAGCGAAACGCTGCAGGCTCTCGGTGTTGAAAAGGCTTTCGGAGAAGACGCTGAGTTCGGCGCAATGTTCGACAGGCCCGATCAGGATTTCTTTATCAGCAAGGTCATTCAGAAGTCCAGGATCGGCGTTGCTGAGTGGGGCACTGAAGCCGCAGCTGTGACTATTGTCGAGATGGAACCTACTTCGGTTGGCCCTGGCGAGAAGCAGGTCTACTTCTATGCAGATCGGCCGTTCCTCTTCCTTATCGGCGAGTCGACCTCCGGCACTATCCTCTTTGAGGGTGCCTATACGGGTAAAGAATAATCTCTGGTTTAAATCAGCGAAAGCGCGACCTCCATCATATTGGTGAAGGTGGTCTGGCGCTGCTCGGATGTGGTTTTCTCGCCCGTGAGGATGTGGTCTGAGATAGTCAGGATGCCGAGCGCCTTGTTGCCGCTGCGGGCGGCATTGAAGTAGAGGGCCGCGACTTCCATCTCCACGGCGAGAACGCCCATCGCCATCCACCGCTCCGTGCGCGGATTTTCGCGGTAGAACACGTCTGACGACAGCACATTGCCGACCATGTATTTCAGCCCCTTCGCCTCACAGGTTTGTGCAGCTTTGCACAGCAGGCCGAAGTCGCCTATCGGAGCGAACACGCCTCCGAGTTCGTACTGGTCGCCATAGTTGGAGTCGGTACATGCACCCTCGGCGATCACTATGTCCCCGAGGTTCAGCTCCTTGCGGTATGCCCCGGCCGATCCGACGCGGATGATGGTCTTGACGCCGTAGAAGTTGTAAAGCTCGTAGGTGTAGAGCCCGATCGAGGGCATGCCCATGCCGTGGCCCATCATGGTCACGCGTTTGCCCTTGTAGGTGCCGGTGAAGCCGAGCATCCCGCGGACTTCGTTGATGCAGACGGGGTTGTCGAGATATTTCTCTGCCATGAACTTCGCCCTCAGAGGGTCTCCGGCCATGATGACTGTTTCGGCTATTTCGCCGTATTTTGCCCCGATGTGGGGCGTAGGAGTATTGCTTGAACTCATAATGTTGTTGTGTTTTTAGTGTGTGTGGGTGGTTTCGCGGCTTTTGTGTGGTCGGGCCGCTTCCGCTTCCGCGGTTACCATTTCTGCAAAGATAATATTTTTGCCGATTTCCTCCCCATCGGCCTCCAGCAATAGTCCTCTGCCCTCGCCGCCCCGCATTTCGTCAGTAAATCCCGGGTTTTACTGACGGAGAGGTGTATTTTCGGTCGTTTGGTTAGTAAAACGGGCATTTTACTGACGGAATTGCGGGGGAGCGTGGCTACCACCCTCCCGGCGCTGGGTGGTAGCCACGCCTCTGCCGGGACAATGGGGGAGTGAGGGCGACAATCAGCGCAAACTCTGCGCGTTCGAAGGGGCTACCATCACTCCTGCGCGGTTAGCAAGTCGCGGGCGGGAGTGTCCGCGAAGGGGGCTCGGCGGATTCGTCGGTTTTCGGCAGTTACCGTGCGGTATCCCGAGGGAGAAGCGGAATCCCGAGGGAGAACCGACATCCCAAGGCAGGACCGGCCTACTACGGTAACTGCCGGAAACCTCCGCTCCCGCCGAGCGGAATTCTTTGCCTGCGCACAAGGCTGGCGCGCCACTCGCGCGGAACCGGGAGAGGGGTGCGGAGAACCTGCCACACGCGAGGGCTTCGCAGGGCGAAGCAGGGAGGGGCGCAGAGGTAGTACATATATTTACCAGAAGATCGCCGGTCGGGGCCGGCGATGACAGGAAGGGGCAAGACCTCACTCCGGAGGGTGTAGCTTTACTCCATCGGTCCCTTTTAAGATGGTGAAAAAGACATCCCTATACTTTGGTATGTTGAGGTGTGGAAGTTTTGTGAGGAATCATTACCTTTGTAGGGAATGAACCAATAATTGCGCTTATGAGGAGACTTTCTTATATGCTGATGTCCCTGCTGGTTGGAGCCACTCTGCTGGCACTCCCGTGCTGCGATCCCGATACTCCGAGCCCCGAAGGCCCCGGAACAGAAACCCCCGTCGACCCCGGCACTGATCCCGGAACAGACCCCGGAACAGACCCCGGAACAGACCCCGGAACCGACCCCGGAACCGACCCCGGAACCGACCCCGGAACCGACCCCGGCACTGATCCCGGCACTGATCCCGGTACGGACCCCGGAACCGATCCTGGCACTGATCCTGGCACTGACCCCGATCCGAATGCGCTGTACGTGTCGATTACGCTTGCAGATGCGAAAGACATCACCTTCACCTCGGCTGTGATAGGTGTGACGCTGGAAGTGAAGAATCAGGAGGCGTATGCCGTAAGCGCCGACTACTACTACGTTCTTTCGGAGTCGGGCGAGGCCCCTACCCGCGAAGACCTGGAAGCAAACGGCAAGATGTTCGGAACCCAGTTGTTCGAGCCGACGGCAGAGACGCCGTCTCAAACCTTCGAGAACAAGATATCCCGCCTGGCAATCAACGCAACTTACTATTACATTGCCAAGACCTATGTCGACGGAGAATACTACTACACCGACATCAAGTCTTTCACCACTGAAGATATCCCCGAGATACCCGAAGTGGTCGATATGGGCACGCAAGTAAAATGGCGCGGCTGGAATCTCGGCGCCACCAAGCCCGAAGATCCAGGCAGCTACTACTCATGGGGCGAGACCAAAACCAAAGACGACTATTCCGACAGCAAGTACGCATTCTATAAGCCGTACTCCTGCTTCTCCAAGTACACAACTAAAGAAGGCGACGGCGCTCCCTACGGGACGGACCCCGACAATAAACTGGTCCTCGAAACCGTAGACGATGCTGTAGCCCAGAACCTCGGAGGCGGCTGGCGCATGCCCACCGAAGAGGAAGCAAAGGCACTGTTGCTTGCCTGCGACTCATACTGGACGGCTCTCAACGGAGTGCAAGGATGTTTGCTTCAGAGCAAGGAAAACGGCGCTATGCTCTTCCTTCCCTGTGGAGGCCATATGTACGGACAGGGAGGTGTTCCTAGCAGCAATCACAACATTTACCTCTGGACATCGTCGCTGACTGTCACCAATAACAAGCACGCACAGGCGATCGTCGGAAGCGTGGATTATTACAGTCGGTTCACGATTCAGGTCAGCTGGGCCGACCGCTATGACGGTCTGCCTATCCGCCCCGTAATCGAATAGCCATATAAGGTGATAAGCATGACTGCCTTGCCCTGTGAGGGTAAGGCGGTCTTTTGTATGGCTTGTTGCTGATACGGGGTTGTAAAAAAAATGTGAAAAGTATTGATAATTAGATTATTTCGTTATATTTGTGCCATGCGAAGCGCCAGATATATCTCTATTTTACCGTTTTTTTTATTCTTATCTTGTAATGTAGATGAGAGTATTGTCTCGAAATGCTTGCCTGAAGATAGTGCCAAGTTGTTTTATGAACCACTTTCTTCGTGGATTCAGCCTATATGCGTGACCAACGTTCCTGAAACTAAGGCGCCTTTAGATTACCGAGCCTTGGTTGTGTATCCAAATTCGATAGAAGAGTTAGAGGCTCTGGAGAAAGACGGTGAGATAGATGTTTCGTATGTTCCATTTGGTTATGAAAAATGCCCGGATTATCAGCCGGAAGAGTTACTGTCTCCTGCAAAGCGTTTAGCAGACAGATATAAATCAGGGCCATTATTCAAGTTTGCTGGCATATGCCAAGAAGTCGATACTTTTCCCAAAACAACGCAGATCCCTCCTGTCTATATATTATGGCCGACCTACAAGGCGATTGTTGATAGTCTCCGTTATGAAGAATTTACGTCATATTCAGTCAAAGATCGTCCGGTAACAAAAACATCTAATACTACACCTATGGGGAGGCTTCTTTTTTACGATGCAACACTTGACGATTACGTTCCTGCAAAACATATATTTGTTAGGATATGTGATGGTGGATATCCGGAAACTTCTTATACAGACAGCCTAGGTTACTTTTCTGTCCCTTCTTGGGCATTTGAACATCATACCAATATATCCATAAAAACGGAATCTCCACTGTTTAGGGTTATACGCAATTCTCCATTTACAGACTTGATCAGTTTAGG